>DASTWQ010000089.1:0-2907 GCA_035758545.1 Holophagaceae bacterium
GGGGCTCGTCTGGCGGAGGGAGCCGTCGCCGTGCCACTCGCCGTCGATCTGGGCGGCGGGGAAGAGGATCGGCAGGGCCACGGAGGCCATCACGTGCTCCACCGTGAGGTCCGCGGGGCGGCCCTCCCGCCGGGTGCGGCGCCAGGGCAGGCAGTCCGGCGCCGCCTGGTAGTAGGTGACGGACTCGGAGCTGGTGTAGCCCGCGGCGGTGATGGCGAGGCCCCGGAGGCAGCCCTCCGCGACGCAGTGGCGCACGGCGTCGAAGTCCAGGCCCCGGGTGAGCAGCTCCCGCAGGGGCTGGTTGTTCAGGATGGAGCGGACGCCAGCCCGGTCCGAGCCCCGCAGCAGGGCCCGCATCCACCGGAAGGTGTCGCCGGCCACGGTGCCCAGGTCCGTGCGGTAGACCCGGTCCACGGTGAGGTTGCCCCAGATCTCCTCCAGGCGCCCGACGCCTTCGCGGAAGTCGCTGGCGTGGGTGGCGATCTTCGCGGCGTTGATGGCGCCCGCGGAGACGCCGGAGAGGATGGGGAAGGGCGTCTGCACCGAGGCCGGCAGCGCTTCCGCCAGGGCCCGCATCACCCCCACCTGGTAGGCCGCGCGGGCGCCGCCGCCGGGGAGGATGAGGCCGTTCAGAGGATGGGAGGGCGGCGTGGCCACGGGCGGGCTCCGGGTTCGTGTCCTTTTCAACTTACCCGAGGGGCCGGGCCTCCCCGGTCCCCGGACCCCTGGCTTGGAAACCAGGACCGCTAAACCCGGAATCTTCCCTGCCGTAGGCCATGCAGCACCTCTGCGGTGAGGCTCCTTGATGCGCATTCCGGCCCTGCTCTGTCTCGGCGCCGTCCTGTCCTCCGGCGCGGCCATCCTGCCGGCCCAGGTCCCGAACCCGCCCCACGTGGCGGTGCCGGTCCTGCCGAAGGCGCCCTCCATGGCCCGGGACGCGGACCTCTCCACCTGGGGCGGCGCGCTGCGCATCTCCGGCTTCGGCATGGCCATGCCCGACGACAAGGGCGTGAACCGCTGGCCCACGGTGGCGCACCTGGCCTTCGGCCCCGACGCGCTCTACGTGGCCTTCGAGTGCGAGGACCCGGATCCCAAGGCCGTGCGCGCGGCCCGGCACCGCCGGGACGACTTCACCGCGGACCTCGACTTCGTGGGCATCGACATCGACGCCTCCGGCAAGGGGCAGAGCACCCTGCGGCTCCTCGCCACGCCCTTCGGCGGCCAGTTCGACGCCATCGTCACCGACGCCGCCGGCGAGAACTACACCTACGACTGCCTCTGGGACTCCGTGGGCGTGCTCACGCCGAAGGGCTACGTGGTGAAGATCCGCGTGCCCTACAGCAGCCTGCGCCGGCGGCCCGGGGACTGGGGGATCCGCTTCCTGAGGATCATGCCGCGGGAGCGCCGCTACGGCATCGTCTGGCCCCCGGAGAGCCGGGACGTCCAGTGCGACATCTGCCAGATGGCCCAGGTGTCCGGGGCGCCGGTGACGGAGTCCGCCTCGCCCTTCATGATCATCCCCTCCGTCACCTCCACCCGCACGGACACCCTCGGCGCGCCCACGGACCAGCGCACGCGCCTGGGGCTCGACGCCCGCTACGCGACCTCCTCCATGACCTTCGAGGGCACCTACCGCCCGGACTTCGCCACCGCGGACGCGGACGTGGACCCGCTGCAGATCAACAGCCGCTTCCGGGTGCTCTACCCGGAGCACCGGCCCTTCTTCCTGGAGGGCATGGAGCTGCTGGGCATCTCCGGCGCCCAGCAGCAGTTCTTCAGCCGGGCCGTGGCGGCGCCGCTCTACGGGCTCAAGGCCTCGGGCCAGTCGGCCTGGGCGAGCTGGAGCGCGCTGACCGCTAAGGACGAGCAGGGCGGGGCCATCCTGGACGCCGCCAACCCCGGCGGCACCGGCGGCGCGGATGGCCTCCCCACCCGGGACATCGCCGCGGCGGCGCGGTTCCGCCTGGACGACCGCAGCTCGGGCATCTCCGTCGTCGGCACGGACAAGCTGCTGCTGGGCGGCCCCGAAGGCTCCGGCGGCAAGAGCGGCGGCCTCTACTACGACCAGTGGCTGGGCCCCGAGTTCCACTTCGCCGGCAGCGCCGTGGAGGCCTTGGCCCGGTTGCCCCAGGCGGACGGCAGCGTCGTGGACAGGCGCGGCACTGCCACCTCCTTGCGGCTGGACTGGAACACCCGGAACTGGTTCGCGTCCGCGGCCCACCAGGCCACGAGCCCCGACCTGGTGCTCGCCTCGGGCTTCACGGACCTCCAGGGCTACCGCATCGACCAGGCCTCCTTCGGCTGGCAGGACAACTGGAACGCGGGCCCCTTCGCCCGGGCCAACGCCAAGCTGCGGGCCCGGCGCCTGGTCTGGTGGGATGGCGACCCCTTCGACCGCAACTTCGGCCTGGACGCCTACCTGGAGACCGCCGGCCGCTGGGGCTTCACCGTCAACTGGGATGTCGCCGGCCGCACCTGGGCGGCCAACCGGGTGGATTCCGTGGCGAGCCGCTCCGTGAAGCTCCAGCTGGACTGGAAGCGCCTCTCCCAGGCCCAGCTGTCCCTCTACGCGAGCCGGGCCCGCACCCTGGACCTGGCCTCCGGCGCGGCGGCCACCCTGCGCACCGCGGGCCTCAGCTCCCACGGTGGGCTCGGGGACGTCACCTACGACGCCACGGCCCAGCAGGCGGAGCTGGACCGGGAATCCGACGGCCTCCGCCTGATCCGCGCCCGGGAGCTCTCGGCCTCAGGCACCTGGCAGCTGCCCGCCCACTTCTACCTGCGGACCCAGGGCTTCGTGGTGCGCTACGACGGCTCCGAGGCCGACCTCACGGACAAGTACCTCAAGGTCTTCGCGGGCTGGCAGCCCAACGCCTTCACCGAGGCCTACCTCGGCTGGTCCGGCCA
>DASTWQ010000094.1:0-6357 GCA_035758545.1 Holophagaceae bacterium
CTCCACGCCCTTCAGGTAGATCTTGATGGTCTGGCCCTTGTAGGCGCTCAGATCGAAGGTCTTCTGGCTGTAGCCCGAGCCGGCATTCAGGTTCGAGTAGGTGGCCAGGGTCTTGAGCACGGAGCCGCTGGAGTTCAGCACCTGCACCGTCAGCTTGTCGTAGGCGGTGCTGGTGGTGGTCTCGTCGGTATCCACGTGGAGCCAGAAGGTCAGCGTGGCGGAGCTGGCGCTGCTGGGGATGGTCACGGTCTGGCCGAGGGTGTCCGTGTGGCTGCTGCCGTAGCCGTCCAGCCAGGCGTCCCAGCTGCCGCCATGGGCGGGCTCGGTGCTGCCGTTCTGACCGATGACGCCGGAGGACTGGCTCCAGTTGTTGGCGCCGCTCTCGAAGCCGGGGTTCTGCAGGAGCTGCTGCTGGCCGCCGGAAGTGGCGGGCGTCACCGTGACCGTGCGCGTGGCGCTGCTGGAGGCGCCGGTGTTGTCCGTGGCGGTGAAGGTCACCGTGCGGGTCAGGTTGGCGGTGCCCGAGTTGGTGAAGGTGTGGCTGGCGGTGGCGCCGGTGGCGGTGCTGCCGTCCCCGAAGTTCCAGCTGTAGGTCAGCGTGGCGCTGGAGCTGGTATCCGTGGCGGAGCCCGCGAAGCTCTGGGAGGCGCCGGAGGCCAGGGTCACGTTGCCGGAGGGCGTGCTGATGGACGCGGTCACGACGTTCGCCGTCTCAGGATTGACCGTCACCAGCCGGGTGGAGCTGTCGCTGACGCCCGTGTTGTCCGTGGCGGTGAAGGTGACGGTCCGGGTGAGCGGGCTGCCGGTGGCGTTGGCGAAAGCATGGCTGACGCTGGCGCCGGTGGCGGTGCTTCCGTCGCCGAAGTTCCAGCTGTAGGAGAGGGTGGCGCTGGAGCTGGAATCCGTGGCAGAACCGGCGAAGGCCTGGCTGACGCCGGGGGGGACCGTCACATTGCCGGAGGGCGTCGTGATGGAGGCCGTCACCGTGTTGCCGCCGTTGGAGGTCGTGCCGCCCGCCAGCCAGTCCACCGCGTTCAGCAGGAAGGTCCGGTTGCTGTTCAGGGTGTAGTCGCCGTGGAGGCTCTTGCCCGACGTGGTCGTGGTGCCGTCGTCGCTGGGGGCGCTGTCGCCGATGGCGACCACCCGGCCGTTGCCGTAGGTGGAGGCCACCACGAAGTAGTCCGTGGAGGGATCGCCGGACACCTGGGTCTGGACGATCCACTTGGCGGCGGGGTTGCTGCCGGTGAGGTTGATGTAGGCGTAGCTGTGGAAGTCCATGGCCGTCATCAGGCCGTTGGCGCCGTGGACGAGGGCCTGCTCGATGGGGCCGGTGCCGGGGGTGATGGCCGTGGTGGTGGTGTTGGCGTTGCTGTCGCCGGGGCCGTGGCCCACGACGAAGGTGAAGCCGAAGCCGCTGCCCTCGTTCGCCAGCAGGTCGTTGAAGACGTGGAAGGCGTCCGTGCTGCCCGGATGCTGGCTCGTCACGCGGGTGGCGCCCTCGTGGTTGCCCATCAGGTAGAGGCCGCCGCCGGCCTGGACGAAGGCGACGATGGCCTGCTTCTCGGCCGTGGTGAAGGTGCGGTAGCACTCGGGGATCACGTAGACCGAGTAGTTCTTGAGGTCCTGGGCGTTGGAGGAGTCGCCGTAGGTGATCCGGCCGCCGGAGGCGGGCAGGGTCTGGACCGCGTAGCCCTTCTTGAGCAGGTCGAAGGCCCAGGCGCTGATGCCACCGTTCCAGTCGGTCTCCACCGCGGGGTTGGAGGGGCTCGGATTGGGCTCGTGGGTGTCGATGATCCAGTAGGCGGAGGTGCCGCCGTCCTCGTAGCCGGTGTGGTCGAAGAGCACCTTCTTAGGGGTCTGG
This sequence comes from Holophagaceae bacterium, assembly GCA_035758545.1. Lineage (GTDB taxonomy): Bacteria > Acidobacteriota > Holophagae > Holophagales > Holophagaceae > JAFDVN01. The sequence goes on from DASTWQ010000094.1 coordinate 1,862, forward strand.
GCAAAGGCCAATCCGCCGGCCATGAGCACGGCGAGGATCGGGAGGGTGCGTTTCAGCATCGGGATCTCCATGGGCGGGTGGGAAAGGCCCAGTGTCCGGATTCCGTGTGACGACCTCGAATTAAGAGATGTGAAATTTGAGCGTCCCACTGACATATCTGACATGCGCTTCACATCGCGCGGACGCTATCCTGGAGCTTCGAGGTCCCTCCATGGCGCTCACCCGCGATCAGCTCGTCCGCCGCGCCGCGCAGGAACTGCGCGACGGCTACTACGTGAACCTGGGCATCGGCATCCCCACCATGGTGGCGGGCGCGATCCCCGAGGGCATGGAGGTGATCCTCCAGAGCGAGAACGGCCTGCTCGGCATCGGCCCCTTCCCGACGAAGGAGGAGGTGGACGCGGACCTCATCAACGCCGGCAAGCAGACCGTGACCACCGCGCCCGGCGCCAGCTTCTTCTCCTCGGCGGATTCCTTCGCCATGATCCGCGGCGGGCACATCGACCTGTCCATGCTCGGCGCCATGCAGGTGAGCGAGCGGGGCGACCTGGCCAACTGGATGATCCCCGGCAAGATGGTCAAGGGGATGGGCGGCGCCATGGACCTCGTCGCCGCGGCCCGCCGGGTGGTCGTGATCATGGAGCACTGCGCCAAGGACGGCTCGCCGAAGATCCTGAAGCAGTGCGACCTCCCGCTGACGGGCAAGGCCTGCGTGGACCGCATCATCACCGACCTCGCCGTCATCGACGTGCTCCCGGACGGCAAGGGCCTGAAGCTCGTCGAGCTCGCCCCCGGCGTCACCGCCGAGGAGGTCCAGGCCCGGACGGAGCCGGCCCTCGACCTCACCTCCGTGCGCGAGATGGCCGGCGTATGAAGCGCCTGCTCCCGGCCCTCGCCCTCCTGCCCCTGGCCTGCGCCCGGCCCGCGGCGACCTCCGCGGCTTCCACCTCCTCCGCTTCCGATCCGGTGGCCCCCATGACCCGCCCCTCGCCCTTCTGGCTCCGCCTCGATCCGGATCACGCGCAGGCCGCGCCCGGCGGCACCTGCGTCTTCCGCCCGGAGCTGAACTACCGGCCCGGCCGGGCCTACATCCGGCCCCCGGTGCATTGGCAGGTCCAGGAGGGCGCCGCCGGCGGCGCCGTGGACCAGATGGGCCACTACACCGCGCCCCAGGCCCCCGGGACCTACCACGTCGTGGCCGAGCGCACCGACGAGCCCGGCATCCGCGCCGTGGCCACCGTGACCGTGAAGTAGGCCATCCCGGGGATGTACCGCCTCGCCAAGCCCCTGCTCTTCCGGCTCGACGCGGAGAAGGCCCATGACCTGGCCTTCGCCGCCGGGGGCCTCGCCCAGCGCCTGCCAGGCTTCCTGGCCCTGGAGGCGGCCCTGGCGGGGCGTCCGGATCCCGCCCTGCGCCGCCGCGCCTTCGGCCTCGACCTGCCCTCCCCCATCGGCCTCGCGGCGGGCCTGGACAAGGGCGCGAAGCTGCTGCCCCTCTGGAAGAGCCTGGGCTTCGGCTTCGTGGAGATCGGCACGGTCACGCCCCGGCCCCAGCCCGGCAACCCGCGGCCGCGCCTGTTCCGCTTCCCGGAGGCGGGCCTGATCCTCAACCGCATGGGCTTCAACAGCGAGGGCGCCGAGGTGGTCGCCCGGCGCCTGGACCGACGCCCTGCGGGCCTCATCGTGGGCGGCAACCTCGGCAAGAACAAGGAGACGCCGGAGGCCCAGGCCCTGGACGACTACCGCGCCGCCTACCGGCTCCTGGCGCCCCGGGTGGACTACACGGTGGTGAACATCAGCAGCCCCAACACACCGGGGCTGCGGGACCTGCAGGCGCCGGAGAAGCTCAAGCCGCTGCTGGAGGGCCTGCTCGCCCTGCGCAAGGAGATGGGCCTGGAGCGCCAGGCCCTGCTCCTCAAGCTGGCGCCGGATCTGGCCCCCGAGGACCTGGACGCCCTGGTGGACACCGTGGCCGCCTCGGGCTTCGACGGCCTCATCGCCACCAACACCACCCTTGACCGCGGCATCGTCCCCGGCCCGCTGCGGCCGCGGGTGGAGGCCCTCGGCGCCGGCGGCCTCAGCGGCGCGCCGCTCCGGGAGAAGGCCCTAGAGGTCCAGCGACGGATCCACGCAAGGCTGGCGGGACGCCTCCCCTGGATCGCCTGCGGGGGCATCGGCTCGGCCGCCCAGGCGCAGGAGAGCCTCGACGCCGGCGCGGCCCTCGTCCAGATCTACAGCGCCTTCATCTTCGAGGGACCGGGCCTCGTCGCCCGCATGAACCGCGAGCTGGCCCGGGCCTGATCCGCCCATAATCGCCGCATGGACTTCCGCGGCCGCTCCGTCCTCATCACCGGCGCCAGCGAGGGCATCGGCCGCGCCCTGGCCCTGGCGCTCGCGGCGCGGGGCGCACGGCTCACGCTGGTGGCCCGGGAGGGGGCCCGGCTGGCCTCCCTGGCGGAAGCGGTCCGCGCCAAGGGCGGCGAGGCCCTGGTGCACGCCGCGGATGTCACCGCGCCGGGCAGCGCCGAGGCCATGGTGGCGGCCGCGGTGGAGGCCTACGGCGGCCTCGACGCCGCGGTGCTCAACGCGGGAGCCTCGATGTGGACCAGCTTCGAGTCCCTGGCGGATCCGGAACGCGCCGCCCGGGACCTCATGGAGCTGAACTACTTCGCCTGCCTCCGCCAGGCCCGGGCCGCCCTGCCCCACCTGAAGGCCTCGAAGGGCCTCCTCGTGCCCGTGGCCAGCGTGGCGGGCTACGCGGGCATCCCCATGCGCACCGTCTACGCCGCGAGCAAGCACGCGGTGGTGGGCTTCTTCGAGAGCCTGCGGGTGGAGCTGCGGGGCAGCGGCGTGGACATCACGATCGTGGCGCCGGACTTCGTCGTGACCGAGCTGCACGCCCGGGCCCTCGGACCCGACGGCCGCCCCCTCGGCAGCGGCAGGCTGGATCCCCGCCGAGTCATGACCGCCGAGGCCTGCGCGGAGCTCATGGTCCGGGCCATGGCCCGGCGCCGGCGGTTGCTGCTCACCTCCGCCCGGAGCCGCCTGGGCCGCTGGCTCCAGCTCCTGGCGCCGGGCCTGGTGGACCGCATCGCCGCCCGGGCCGTGGCCCGGCGGGCCTGAGGGCGTAGGCTGGATTCGGAAGGTGAACCACCCATGACCCGCCAGCCCGTCCTGTTCATCTCCCACGGCTCTCCGATGCGGGCCCTCGACGGCGGCGCCTGGGGCGAGGCCCTCCGGGAGCTGGGCGCGACCCTTCACCCCGAGGCGATCCTGGTGGCTTCGGCCCACTGGGAGGCCGAGGGACCCGTTCGGATCACGGCCGCGGCCCAACCCGAGGTGATCCATGATTTCTACGGATTCCCTCCAGCGCTTTATGAAGTGGACTACCCCGCACCGGGACACCCCGACTGGGCCCACCGGATCGCGGGTGCCCTGACCTCCGCCGGGCACACTCCGGTGTTGGACGGGGTGCGGGGCCTCGATCACGGGGCCTGGGCGCCCCTGGTCCACCTCTTCCCCGGGGCCGACCGGCCCGTGCTCCAGCTCAGCCTGCCCCTGGACCGGACACCGGATGCGCTGATGGCCTTCGGCGCGGCCCTGGCGCCGCTGCGGGAGGCGGGCCTCCTGGTGATCGGCAGCGGCGGCCTCGTCCACAACCTGCGGCGCCTGGACTGGCGGCACCCCGACGCGGCGGCGCCGGAGCCCTGGGCCGCGGCCTTCGAAGCCTGGGCCTGGGAACGGCTCCAGGCCCGGGACGGGGAGAGCCTCGCCCGGTGGCGGGAGCTGGGGCCGGAGCCCCGGGCCGCCCACCCGACGAGCGAGCATTGGGATCCGCTCTTCGTCGCCCTCGGTGCCCTCGGCGCCGCCGGGGACGCCGCGCCGCGGCCGGTCTTCGAAGGCTGGGAGCTGGGCAACCTGAGCCTGCGCAGCCTGGTCTGGGACTAGGCCCGCCCCGCGCAGAGGCGGTCCACGGCCGCCGCGTCCGCCTCCAGGGCCCGGAGCCGGGCGAACTGGGCCTCGGCGCGCCGCAGGTTCTGGCCTGGGTCGGAGGCGCCGAAGTAGGGATCCCCCAGGAGGTGGTCCGCCAGGAACCGCAGCCCCAGTTCGTAGGCGATGACCCGGGCACCGAGCCCGAAGGCGCGCCGCTCCGCCTCGGCCAGGGTGGCCCCCGCGCCCGCCAGGTAGCCCGAGGCCAGGGCCCGAAGGCGGTCCAGATCCAGATGGATGTCCGCGTCCCCTTCCCCGCCATCGAAGGCGGCGCTGCGCACCAGGTCCCCGAAGTCCGTGGCGGCGAGGCCGGGCATCACCGTGTCCAGGTCCAGCACGCAGAGGCCCTCGCCCGTGGCCGCGTCCAGCAGCACGTTGGCGAGCTTGGTGTCGTTGTGGACGGGCCGCAGGGGCAGGCCCAGCGCCGGAAGGGCCGTGGCCAGGGCGGCCCGGCTCCGGGCGAAGGCCAGGGTCTCCGCCGCCTCCCGGGCGCGCCGGTGGGGATC
>DASTWQ010000175.1:0-15954 GCA_035758545.1 Holophagaceae bacterium
GGCGGCTCCGAGGGGGGGTCGTCCGGCCTGGCGCCGGCGGTCGAGGGATCAGGTAAGACAGGTGGAGGGAGGCGCCGGAGCGGGAGTGCTGCTAATCCAGAAGGAAGGGCAGGCGGACTCCCAGGAACGCCTGCTCCGATCCTAGCACCCGCCCCTATCACCGCCTGCGCCCGTCCCGAGGAAGGTTCCATGCCTGACGCCCCCCCGCCGCCCGGCCTGCCTGAGGGCTGGTCCCGCCGCCTGGCGGCCCAGGCCGGGGCCCGGCGGTCGGACAGCCGCCAGCGGGCCATCGAGGCCCCTCGGGGGCTGGACTTCTGCTCCAACGACTACCTGGGGCTCCGGCGGGATCCCCGGCTGGCGGAGGCCGCGGCGGCGGCGGCCCGGGACTTCGGCGCCGGTTCAGGCGCGGCCCGGCTCCTCCGGGGCACGAGCCCCCTGCACGACCAGCTGGAAGCGGAGCTGGCGGCCTGGAAGGGCTTCGAGGCCGCCCTCCTCCTGAACACCGGCTACCAGGCCAACGCCACCTTGATTCCCGCCCTGGCGGGGGCCGGGGACGCGGTCTTCTCCGACGCCCTGAACCACGCCTCCCTGGTGGACGGCTGCCGCCTGGCCAAGGCCCGGGGCGCCATGGTGGCGGTCTACGGCCACCTGGACCTCGGGGACCTGGAGGCGCGACTGGCCCGCTGGAGGGCCGCGGCCCCGGTGGAGGCCCTGGCCCTGGTGGCCACGGACGCGGTCTTCAGCATGGACGGCGACGCCGCGGACCTGCCGGCCCTCCGGGCCCTCTGCGACCGCCACGGGGCCCTGCTGCTCGCGGACGAGGCCCACGCCAGCGGACTGCTGGGGCCCGAGGGCCAGGGCCTCGCCGCCCACCAGGGCACGCAGGCCCACCTCTCCATGGGCACCCTGGGCAAGGCCCTGGGCGCCGCCGGCGCCTTCGTCTGCGGCGACCGGGCGCTCATCGACCACCTGGTGAACACCTGCCGGGGCTTCATCTTCAGCACGGCCCTGCCGCCGGCGGCCGTAGGCGCCGCCCTGGAGGGGCTCCGCATTTCCAGGGCCGAGCCCTGGCGCCGGGAACGGGCCCTGGCCTGGGCCGGCCGGATCCGGGCCGCCCTGGACCAGTCGGACCAGCCTTCCGCCATCGTGCCGGTGATGCTCGGCGAGGCGCGGCGCGCCCTCGCGGCCGCCGCGGTCCTGCAGGAGCGGGGCTTCGATGTCCGCGCCGTGCGCCCGCCCACGGTGCCGCCCGGCGCCTCGCGCCTGCGCATCACCACCGGGGCCCACCAGGCCGAGGCGGACCTGGACGCCCTCATCCAGTCCCTGAAGGAGTTGCCGTGAATTGGCTGGACCTGCCTGATCCGATCTGGGTGCTCGGCACCGACACCGGCGTGGGCAAGACCTTCGTCAGCGCCGCCATCGCCCGGGCCTGGGCCCAGGCGGGCCCGGTGGACTACCGCAAGCCCTTCCAGACCGGCGTGACCGCCCTGGAGGATCCCGAGAGCGACGCCTCGGCGGTGAAGGGGCCGGGCATCGCCGTCTCCAGCCACACGATCCTGAGGGCCCCGCTCTCGCCCCTGGCGGCGGCGGAGCGGGAGGGCGCCCGCATCGACCTCGAGGACCTGTCGGCCTGGTGCCGGCGGCCGGGCCAGGGCCGGGTGCTGCTGGAGGGCGTGGGCGGGCTCATGGTGCCCCTCACCGCGGAGAAGCACTTCCTGGCCTGGGCCACGGAGCTGAAGCTCCCCTGCGTGCTCGTGGCCCGGGGCGGCCTGGGCACCCTCAACCACACGCTGCTCAGCGCCGAGGCGCTCATGGTCCGGGGCTGGCGCATCGCCTCGGTGATCGTCAACCCCGGCGCGGACCACAGCTTCGACGCCGCGCCCGCCAACGCCGACCTCCTGCGGCGCTACCTGCCCCTGCCGGTGCATCTCCTAGACTGAGGGGATGCCGAGCACGCTGCCCTCCCCCCTGCCCGAGGACTGGTCCGAGCGCCTGAAGCTGGACCGCGCCCACGCCTGGCACCCCTTCACCCAGGAAGCGGAGCTGGCGACCTGGCCCCCGGTGCCCATCCACGGCGCCGAGGGGTGCGACCTGCTGCTGGCGGATGGCCGGCGGGTGCTGGACGGCATCAGCTCCTGGTGGACGAACCTCCACGGCCACGGCCACCCCCGGCTGATCTCCGCCATCGAGCGCCAGGCCGCGAAGCTGGACCACGTCATGTTCGCGGGCTTCACCCACGAGCCGGCGCTGGAGCTGCTCACCCGGCTCGCCCCCCGGATGCCCGCCGGGCTCACCCGGGCCTTCTTCTCCGACGACGGCTCCACCGCCGTGGAGGTGGCCCTCAAGATGGCCTTCCAGGCCCAGCTCCAGCGGGGAGAGACCGACCGCGCGCGCTTCGGCGCCCTGGCCGGCGGCTACCACGGGGACACCCTCGGCGCCGTGGGCGTGGGCGAGCTGGACAACTTCTTCACGGGCCTCTTCCGCCCCCTGCTCCTCCACTGCGAGCGGCTGGAGGTGCCCGAGGATCCGCGCTTCGACCTCGCGGGGCCGGATGCGGAGTGGCCGGCGCGCCTCGATCGGGCGAAGGCGGACCTGCGGGCCTTCTTCGCCGAGCACGGCCCGCGGCTCGCGGCCTTCATCGCCGAGCCCCTGGTGCAGGGCGCCGGCGGCATGCGCTTCTGGCCCGTGGAGCTGCTGGCGGAGCTGCGGGCCGCCTGCACCGAGCACGGCGTCTACCTGATCGCCGACGAGGTGATGACGGGCTTCGGCCGCACCGGCAGCTTCTTCGCCTGCGAGCAGGCGGGCGTCGCGCCGGACCTGATGTGCCTCTCCAAGGGCCTCACCGGCGGGCTGCTGCCCCTGTCCCTGACCTGGGCCACGGAGGAGATCTACGGCCACTTCCTCGGCCGCTGGGAGGAAGGCAAGGCCTTCCTCCACGGCCACAGCTTCACCGCCAACCCCATCGCCTGCGCCGTGGCCTCCGCCAGCCTCGCCCTCTTCGACGAAGAGCCAGTGCTGGCCCGGGCGGCGGACCTGCACGAGGCCCTGAAGGCCGCCTGGGCGGAGCTGGGGGCCCTGCCGGCCATCCGCCGCGCCCGGGTCCGGGGCTGCATCGCCGCGGCCCGCATGGTGGATCCCGCCACGGGGGAGCCCTATCCCGCCAGCGAGCGCGCCGGGACCGAACTGCACCGCCGGGCCCTGGACCACGGCCTCTTCGTGCGACCCATGGGGGACTGCCTCTACCTGCTGCCGCCCCTGAGCACGCCCCCGGCCCGGATCCGGGAGGCGGTGGGCACCCTGGTCGAGCTCCTGCGCTGAACCCGGGGCCTGACTCCGGGTAGGGGGACTGTGCCCGGGATCGCCTTGCCACTGCTTGGCTTTCTCCCTATGCTCAGGCCACTTGTTCCCAGGCACATCGTCCCTGAACCCGGAGTTCCCATGGCCTCGCGTCGCCTCCTGTCCCTTCTGCCCCTGGCGGCCTGCTCCGCCGTCTCGTTGACCCTCGCCGCCCAAAGCACCGGCGTCACCACCGGCGACCTCAAGGGCCTCGTGCGTGACGCCAGCGGCAAGGCCGTCTCCGGCGCCAAGGTCACCCTGACCGACGATGCCACGGGCCTGAGCCGCGTCCTCAGCACGGATGCCAGCGGCGCCTACGCCTTCCGACTCCTGACCCCCGGCGCCTACACCCTCACCGTCGAGGCCAAGGACTTCGCCACGAAGCGGGTGACCGGCATCGGGGTGCGGCTGGCCTCCACCGCCGACATCAACATCGACATGCAGTCGCTGGAGGCCACGGCCACGGTGGAGATCGTCGGCCAGAACAGCATCGTGGACCCGACCCGGACCCAGGTCTCGAACACCATCGACACGAACCAGATCACCAACCTGCCCATCAACCGGCGCGACTTCACGAGCTTCAGCCTCACCACGCCGCTGGTGGCCCAGGACAACGCCCCCACCAGCCAGGGCGGCGCCGCCTCGGGCTCCGGCCTCTCGTTCCTCGGCCAGAACTCCCGCGCCAACAACATCATGGTGGACGGCCTCGACAACAACGACATCTCCGTCGGCTCCACCCGCACCACCTTCAGCCAGGACGCCATCCAGGAGTTCGTGGTGGTCGCCAACGGGTTCTCCGCGGAGTACGGCCGGGCGGCCGGCGGCGCCCTGAACATCGTCACCAGGAGCGGCGGCAACGATTTCACCGGCGACGCCTTCTTCTTCTACCGCTCCGGCAAGTGGGACGCCAAGCGGCCCTTCGCCGGGAACACGGAGTCGCCCTTCACCCAGCGCCAGTTCGGCGCCACGGTGAGCGGGCCCCTGATCAAGGACAAGCTCTTCTACCTCATCAGCGTCGAGCGCTACGACACTGACGACAGCACGAACACCATCTTCGACCCCGCCTTCGTCACCGCCGTCCAGTCCGCCTCCGGCTACACCCTGCACCCCGGCATCCAGACCTGGAACGAGAGCTACACCACGGGCCTCATCAAGCTGGACTGGTACGCCAGCGTCGCGAGCCACTGGACCTTCCGCTACAACGCGGCCAAGGAGTCCAACGGGAGCCAGCTGGGCTGGGGCGGCGGCGGCGGCCCCATCGGCACCCTCGACATCACCGCGGGCGGCACCCGGGACATCACCGACCAGGCCTTCAGCCTCGCGAACCTGTGGACCCCGAGCAGCACCTTCGTGAACGACTTCCGCATCCTCGGCAGCAAGCGGGACCACAACCTGCAGAGCCTGGATCCCAACCTCGGACCCTCCATCACCCTCGCGGGCGAGGCCACCTTCGGCACGCAGCGCTTCCTGCCCCAGGTCCGCACGGAGAAGGACTACGAGCTCTTCGACGCCGCGACCTGGTTCGCCGGCAAGCACACGATCAAGCTGGGCATGGACCTGATGCGCACGAACCTGACGGGCACCCTGCCACTGCAGTTCGCCGGCGTCTACCGCTTCCAGGCCTTCGGGCCCTTCACCGACCCGCTCCAGACCCTCCTGGCGCCGAACCCCTACGGCGGCCAGGGCCTGCCGGTGGCCTTCATCCAGGGCTTCGGCCAGGACAGCCTGGACTTCGACGCGAGCTACTACAGCGCCTTCCTGCAGGACACCTGGCAGATCACGGACCGGTTCTCCCTGAACCTCGGCGTCCGCTACGACCGGGAGCAGCTCCCCAAGTTCAAGGACACCACCGACTACGACGCCCTCGCGGCCGGCGGCCCCCAGCAGCTCTCCAGCTGGTCCGTGGGCCCCGTGGCTGGCTCCACCGGCGCCACCGTGGTGCCCGGCGGGCCCTACTACGCCTCCAACCTGTTCAACCACAGCAGCGACTGGAGCAGCAGCCGGGTGAGCCCGCGCCTCTCCTTCAACTGGCAGGCCACGGATACCACCCGCTTCTACGGCGGTTACGGCACCTTCTCGGGCCGCACCCAGCTCGGGCCCTACAGCGCCGTCTACCTGAACAACGGCACCGACCTCATCACCCTGGTCCAGATCCTGCAGGCGAACCCCTCGGATCCCACCGCCCCCTGGCGCACCTGGGCCAACGCGGCCGGCAACACCAACCGCCGGTACCAGAGCTTCCCCGGCGGCATCAAGTCGCTGCTGCTGCCTGGCCACTCCGAGATGCCCGAGACCAAGCAGGCCAACCTCGGCTTCGAAGCCGCCCCGCTCCAGAACCTGAAGTTCACCCTGGACCTCGTCTACGCCAAGGGCGAGCACTTCCTCACGGTCCGGGACGTGAACGCCCTGATCCCCGATCCCGGCTTCGGAACCACCAGCACCACGCCGACCCGCCGTCCCGACAGCCGCTACAGCTCGGTCATCCGCTACGATGACAGCGGCGAGAGCAAGTACCGGGCTGGCACCTTCGGCATCCAGTGGCAGCTCCGGGACACCGCGGCCCTGAACTTCAGCTACACCTACAGCAAGACCGAGGACAACTACACCGACTGGGTGACGGACGTGGAGCCCCTCAACACCTTCGACCCGAAGGTGGACATGGGCCCCAGCAACCAGGACCAGCGCAACCGCTTCATCATCAGCGGGGTGTTCAGCAGCAAGCACTGGCAGAACGCCTTCTTCCGGAACTGGACCGTCTCCTTCATCGGCCGCTTCGCCTCCGGCCGGCCCTACACGATCCTCACCGGCGTGGACAACGACTACGGCACCCTCGGCGGCCAGAACTTCGGCAACGGCGACGGCGGCGCCCCCGCCTCCGACCGTCCCGTCGGCGTCGGCCGCAACTCCGAGACCCTCCCCTTCACGAGCAACATGGACCTGCGACTCGACCGCAAGTTCAATATCGGGAAGAAGGGCGGCGTGGAGCTGATGCTGGACGTGTTCAACCTCTTCAACCACTACAACCAGACGGCCATCCAGAGCATCCAGGCCGCTCCGAACTATGGCCAGCCGGTGCTCACCTCCAGCGACCACAACCGCCAGGTCCAGCTGGGCGTGCGCTTCAGCTGGTAGGCGGCCCGCCCCCCCAGGAAGCCCGGCCTCGCGCCGGGCTTCCGCGCGTTTAGACTGGAGGGTCGGAGGCCCCATGAAGCTCGTCACCTTCCGCCACCAGGACCGGGAACGGATCGGCTGCGTCCTCGCCGATGGCCGCATCCTCGACTTCGCCGCCGCGGATCCCGCGCTGGCGGTGGACATGCTGGAGCTGATCCGGCGCCAGGACGAGCTGATGCCGAAGGCCCGGGCCGCGGAGGCCGCCGCTCCGGCGGGAGCCGTGCTCGCCGCCGAGGCGGTGGTCCTCCTGGCCCCGGTGCCCCGGCCGGTCTCCATGCGGGACGGCTACGCCTTCCGCCAGCACGTGGCCACGGCCCGACGCAACCGGGGGCTGGAGATGATCCCCGAGTTCGATCTCTTCCCCGTCACCTACTTCACCAACCACCAGGCCGTGACGGGCCCCGGGGCGCTGAAGGTCCAGCGCCACCACCTGACCCGCCTGGACTACGAGCTGGAGGTGGCCATCGTGACGGGCCGGGCGATCACCAACCCCAGCCTGGACGAGGCGGATGCCGCCATCTTCGGCTACATGATCATGAACGACTGGAGCGCCCGGCATCTGCAGATGGAGGAGATGAAGCTCTCCCTGGGCCCCTGCAAGGGCAAGGACTTCGCGACGACCCTCGGCCCTTGGCTCGTCACCAAGGATGAGCTGGACCTGGAGCGCACCCCCCAGGGCGAGGTGCTGAACGCCCCCATGACCTGCGCCGTGAACGGCCAGGTCCTCTCCCGGGGCGACGCCAACACCATGAACTGGACCTTCGCCCAGATCCTCCAGCGCACGGCCTACGGCATTCAGGTGAACCCGGGCGAGGTCATCGGCTCCGGCACGGTGGGCACCGGCTGCCTCCTGGAGCTGAACGGCTCCAAGGTCACCGACAACCTCTGGCTGAAGGCCGGCGACGAGGTGGTGATGGAGGTGACGGGCCTCGGCCGCCTAGTGAACCGCATCGCCGAGGTCCCCGGCCCCCAGGTCCCCGACACCCTCGTCACCATGGGCCCCCGCCGCATGGACCACGGCGGCAAGCTGGATTGAATTTTTCACCACGGAGAACACGGAGGGCACGGAGATGGCTTTGCTGGACGAGGACCTGACCGAGCGGGTCATCGCCGCAGCCATCGCCGTGCATCGCACGCTTGGCCCAGGTCTCCTGGAATCGGCCTATGAGGCCTGTCTATGCGCCGAGCTCGCAGAGGCTGGCTTGGCGTTCGATCGACAGCGCCCGCTTCGAATCCGCTACAAATCCGCTGAGGTGGATTGCGGGTACCGGATGGATCTCGTGGTCGAGGACCGTCTGGTGCTTGAACTCAAGTCCGTGGAACTCCTGCTTCCCATTCATGAAGCCCAGTTGATCACGTATCTGAAACTGAGCGGGCTGAGAACAGGCCTGCTGTTGAACTTCAATACCCAGCTCATGAAAGACGGCATCAAACGCAAGGTGGTTTAGGGTTACCCCCCTGTCCTCCGTGTCCTCCGTGTCCTCCGTGGTGAATTACATGAAGACCATCCTCGCCTCCGATCTGAACCCCATCCAGACCAACGCCTGGCTCTGCGGGGGGGTGGCGCCCCGGCCCATCGCCTTCGCCAGCACCGTGGACGCCGAGGGGCGGCGGAACCTGGCCCCCTTCAGCTTCTTCAACGCCTTCGGCTCGAATCCCCCCATGGTGGCCTTCGGCCCCAACCGTCGCGGCCGGGACGGCACCGTCAAGCACACCTACCTGAACGCCGAGGCCACCCGGGAGTTCGTCATCGCCGCCGTCAGCTACGGCATGGTCCAGCAGATGAACGTGGCCAGCGCCGAGTTCGGCGATGGCGTGGACGAGTTCGTGAAGAGCGGCTTCACCCCGCTCCCCGCGCGCTTCGTGAAGGCGGCCCTCGTGGCCGAGAGCCCCTTCCAGATGGAATGCCGCCTGCACCAGGTGGTGGACCTCGGCGGGAAGGCCGGCAGCGGCATCATGCTCATCGGCGAGGTGCTCTGCTTCCACGCGAAGGAGGAGGTCCTCACGGACGGCCTGCCGGACACCCGGAAGCTGGACCTGGTGGGCCGGGCCGGGGGGGCCTTCTACGCCCGGGCCGCCGGGGACGCCCTCTTCGAGGTCGCCAAGCCCGCCGGCCAGCCCATCGGCTGGGACGCCCTGCCCCCGCTCCTCAAGGAGAGCCACCTCCTCACCGCCAACGACCTGGGGCGGCTGGCCAACTCGGCCGTCCTGCCGGATCTAGAGGCCATGGCGCGCAAGGACGGCGATCCCACGGCGCCGGAGTCCCTCGAAGAGGCCATCCACCTGGCGATCCGCCGGGAGGACCTGGACGAGGCCTGGCGGCTGGTGGGGCTCCGGCTGAGGGCCTAGCCTTCCTTCCTCAAGTGCACGACCGTCTGCGGGAAGGGGATCTCGATGCCCTTCTCCTTGAAGTGGTTGAACACCCGCCGGCGCAGCTCGCGGGCGACCTCCCACTGCTTGGCAGGGGCGGTCTTCGTGAGGGTCCGGATCACCACCGAGCTGTCGCCGAGGGATTCGATGCCCAGGATCTCCGGACGCTCGAGGACCCGGTCCGGCCAGTCCTTGGCCAGGGCCTCGCCCACCACCTGGAGCTCGTCCATCACCCGGTCGAGGTCCGAATCGTAGCTCACGCCGATGTCCACCAGGGCCCGGGCGAAGGACTTGGACAGCACCACGACGCGGGTGATCGTGCCGTTCGGGATGTAGTGGGCCTTCCCTTCCACGTCCCGGAGGACGGTGATCCGCAGGGTCATGCGCTCCACCCCGCCCGCATGGTTGTCATCCACGCTGATGATGTCGCCCACCCCGTACTGGTTCTCCAGCAGCATGAAGAAGCCCGTGATGATGTCCTTCACGAGCGCCTGGCCGCCGAAGCCGATGGCCAGGCCGGCGATGCCCGCCCCGGCCAGCAGCGGCGCGATGTTGATGCCCAGCTCGCCCATGAGCATGAGCAGGAAGAACACCACCACCAGCACCCAGGCCGCGTTCATGAGCACGGATCCGAGGGTCTCCGCGCGGCGCTCCGCGTCGCTGGTGACGCCTTCATTCCCGTCATCCACCGCCCGGCGGATGAGCCGGGTGACCAGCCGCGTCGCCCAGAGGAAGGCCGCGCACAGGAGAAGGACCATCCCGAGGTGCTGGAGGACGGTCCAGCCGTGGAGGTCCATCCAGTGCAGGAAGCGCTCGAGATGCCTCGCTTCGCTGGTCACGGGATCTAGGACCGCCGGCGCCCTCACTTCCAGCTGGCCCAGTAATTGAGGTTCTCGACCAGGCCCGCGGCGGGCGTGGCCTTGAGGTAGCGGGCGGTGTCCACCATGACGGCGACCTCGTCCGTGCGCTCCTTCTCCCGGCTCTTGGGGATGGCCTTGGGGTGGGGCCCGTGGTGGATGCCGGTGGGATGCCAGGTCACCATGCCCGCGCCGATGCCGTCCCGGCTGAAAAAGTGGCCGTCCGAGTAGAAGAGGACCTCATCGTAGTCGATGTTGCGGTGGTAGAAGGGCACCCGCATGGCGCCCTCCTCCTCCTCGAAGGGTCGCGGCAGGAAGGAGCAGATGACCGCGTTCTTCATGAGGAAGGTGGTGTGGACGCTGGGCGGCAGGTGGTAGCGGTGGCTCATCACCGGCCGGATGTCCTTCACGTTGATGCGCCACACGGTGAGATCGCCCTTCCAGCCGATGGCGTCCAGCGGATTGAAGGGATAGAAGACCTTCGTGATCTCGTTCTCGCGCTTGATGTGGACGGCCCACTCCCTGCCCTTCCCCTCGTCGTAGGGCGGGATCTCCGGGGTGTCGATCATGGCGGGGTCGAAGAGGGCGTTGGGCCCCAGGGCCCCGCGGTCGGGGATCGTCACCTCGCTGAAGGACTCCACCAGCAGGTAGCGCTGCTGGCCCACGCCCGGCAGGAACCGGTAGGTGGTGCCCCGGGGGATCATGAGGTAATCGCCCTTGGCGTAGTCCAGGACGCCGAAATCCGTCTCCAGCCGGCCGCCGCCGGCGTGGATGTAGTAGACGTCGTCGCCGTCGGTGTTGCGGTAGAAGAAGTCCATCTTCGCCGGCGCGACGAAGTGGAGGGCCACGTCGTCGTTGTGGAGGAAGCAGATGGGCGCGAAGGCGGGATCCTTGGAGCCGAACATGGAGGCCTGCAGCGCGCCCTCCCTGGACTCCTGCACGCCCTCGTCCCCCGCGTCGGTCCGCTCGGGGAAGAGCTGGTTCAGGTCGTAGCTGTGGGGCTTGAGCGGCCCCTCGATGCGGGTCCAGTCCGTGGGCGGGTGCAGCCGGTAGAGGTGGCTCACCTTGCCGTAGAAGCCCTGGCGGCCATGCTCCTCCTCGAAGGTGCCCTCCGGCAGGTTCACGTGGGCCTGGCGGGTGTGGGTCCCCTTGCGGAGCGGGAAGAGGGGGGTCTCGTTGCTGATCTTCATGGCTGCCTCGATGGACCGGGGGGGAAGGACCAGGATCTCAGGCCGGAGGGGTGACGGCCGTCACTCGGCCAGGAACGGGTAGCGGTAGTCCGTGGGCGGGACGAAGGTCTCCTTGATGGCCCGGGGGCTGATCCAGCGCAGGAGGTTCAGGATGGAGCCCGCCTTGTCGTTGGTGCCGCTGGCCCGGGAGCCGCCGAAGGGCTGCTGGCCCACCACCGCGCCCGTGGGCTTGTCGTTGATGTAGAAGTTGCCGGCCGAATAGCGCAGCGCCTCGAAGGCCTGCTGGACGGCGTAGCGGTCCTGGGAGAAGACGGCGCCGGTGAGGGCGTAGGGGCTCGTGCTGTCCACGGTCTCGAGGATCTCCGTCCACTTGGTCTCGTCGTAGACATGGAGCGTGAGCACGGGCCCGAAGAGCTCGTCGCACATGGTCCGGTACTTGGGATCCAGGGCCTCGATGAGGGTGGGCCGCACGAAGTAGCCCTCGGAATCGTCGCACTGGCCGCCGGCGATCACCCGGGCGTCGTTGCTCGCCTTGGCGGCCTCGATGGCGCCCTTCTGGGTGTCGAAGCTGGCCTTGTCGATGACCGCGCCCATGAAGTTCCGGAAGTCCGCGATGTCGCCCATGGTCAGCCCCTCGACCTGGCTGATGAGCTGGTCCTTGATCTTCGGCCAGAGGTTGCTGGGGATGTAGACGCGGCTGGCGGCGGAGCACTTCTGGCCCTGGTACTCGAAGGCGCCGCGGACGATGGCGGTGACCAGGGCGTCGGGATCCGCGGAGGGGTGGGCCAGGATGAAGTCCTTGCCGCCGGTCTCGCCCACCAGACGGGGATAGCACTTGTAGTGGTCCATGTTGGAGGCCACGGTCCGCCACATGCCGTTGAAGACGCCGGTGGAGCCGGTGAAGTGGATGCCCGCCAGGTGGCTGTCCGCCAGCACCGGATCGCCCACCGCCCGGCCGGAGCCGTAGACGAGGTTGATGACGCCGTCCGGCAGGCCGGCCGCCTTGAGGATCCGCATGATGAAGTGGGCGCTGTAGGCCGCCGTGGAGGCGGGCTTCCACACCACGGTGTTGCCGCAGAGGGCCGGGGCCGTGGGCAGGTTGCCGGCGATGCTCGTGAAGTTGAAGGGGGTCACGGCGAACACGAAGCCGTCCAGGGCGCGGTGCTCCAGGCGGTTCCACATCCCCGGGCCGCTCTGGGGCTGCTCCCGCATGAGCTGCTCGTAGAAGTGGACGTTGAAGCGGAAGAAGTCCACCAGCTCGCAGGCGCTGTCGATCTCCGCCTGGTGGGCGGTCTTGCTCTGGCCCAGCATGGTGGCGGCGTTGAGGGCGTCCCGGTAGGGACCGGCCAGGAGGTCGGCGGCCTTCAGGAAGACGGCGGCCCGGGCCTCCCAGGGCAGCGCGGCCCAGTCCCTCTTGGCGTGCATGGCCGCGTGGATGGCCTGCTTGACCTCGGCCTCGCCGCCCAGGTGGAAGTCCGCCAGCACATGGCGGTGCTGGTGGGGCATCACCGACTGGGCCAGCTTGCCGGTGTGGACATCGTGGCCGTTGATGACGCAGGGCAGGTCCATCCTCTGCTCGGAGAGCACCTTCAGCATGCCCTTGAGGCTCGACCGCTCCGGGGACCCCGGCGCGTAGCCCTTCACCGGCTCGTTCACGGGGGCGGGGACTTTGTAGATGCCAAGGGACATGGGGCCTCCAGGACCTTTCATTCTAGGCTGCCCGCCCCGCCCAGGGGCCCATGGAAGCTGGGGACGCCGCGGATCCGGCCCTCTCCCCCAGCCTCCAGCCCCCAGCCTCCCCAAAGAAGAAGGGCCGCCCAGGGGCGGCCCTCTTCGATCCGAGGGACTCCGACTTACATCTGGTCCTTCAGGCCCTTCGCCACCTTGAACACGACCTTGCGGCCGGCGGGGATGGCGATGCTCTCGCCGGTCTTGGGGTTGCGGCCCATCTTGGCCTTGGTGGCCCGGACCTCGAAGGTCCCGAGCCCGAAGAGGTTCACCCGCTCGCCGGCCAGGAGGGTCTCCACCACGTGGTCCCGGAGGTCGTCCAGGATGGCCTTCGCCCGGGCCTTGGAAAGGTCGTGGCGGTCCGCGAGGCGGGCGGCCAGTTCAGTGAGGCCGAGGGTGGCGGGCTTGGTGGTCTTGGCCATGTCCATGCTCCAGGAATGCGTGGCGCCTCGACAGGCGCGAACGTTCAACATGCCTCAAAAGGCGAGGAAGCGCCAGGGTTGGCGCGCAAAAAAGCGCGCCCCGGCGGGGCGCGCTACCTGCAAATCAGGGAATCACTCGGCCTTGGACTCGGCCTTGGACTCGGAAACGACCTCGACCTTGAGGTCCGCGGTGACGCCGCTGTAGAGCTTGGCGTGGACGGTGTACACGCCCAGGTCCTTGATGTGGGGCACGCTGATGGCCTGCTTGTCCACGATGAAGCCCTTCTGGCGGAGCAGGTCGGCGACCTCCGCGTTGGTGACGGAGCCGAAGAGATGGCCGTTGTCGCCCACCTTCTTGGTCGTCTGCAGGGTCAGCTCGTCCAGCTTGGCCTTGAGCTCGAGGGCCTCAGCGTGCTCCTTGGCGCGGAGCTTCTGCACGCGCTCCTTCTCCAGCTCGATCTGGCGCTTGTTGCCGGCGGTGACGGGCAGGGCCAGCTTGCGGGGCAGGAGGAAGTTGCGGGCGTAGCCGTCCTTGACGCTCACGACGTCGCCGCGGCTGCCCAGGTTGATGACGTTCTCGACGAGGAGGATCTCCATCGGGATTCCTTTCAGGTTGGGATCCGGCCAGCGGGAATCGCGTTCCCCGGTCTGGTTAGGCGGCTGGAAGATGCGGGAGCCGCCAGGGCGTGTGCCTTGTCCCCAGGTGGGTTAGGCCGGAACAGTGGGCATCCAGTATATCCTGGGCTCCGCCCCCTCCCAAGCCCCGATCCGGAGCCAGCCATGAGCCAGCCCGAGCAGCGCGACAGCCGACGCGTCATCCTGTCCGGCCCCGCGCAGGTCCGCTTCCGCGCCGCCGGGCAGGCCTTCGACCGCCTGCCCCTGGCGAACCTCAGCCACGGCGGCTGCCTGGTGATGATCCCCTTCGAGACGGCCGGGGCCCTCTGCCTGGACACGCCGGTCTCGGAGCTGGTGATCACCTATCCCGGATTCCCGGCGAACCCCATCACGGCCAGGGTGGCCTGGACCATGGCCCACGCCGAGGGGGACACCGTCGCCGTGGGCGTGCACTTCCTGGAGATGACCAGCGACACCCGCATCGCCCTCGTGGCCCTGGTGGACACCGTCATCCTCCAGTCCGCGGAGCGCCGCTAGGCCCGCCGCAGCCGGTCCCAGGCCTCCAGGTAGGCGCCGAACGCGGGATCCGCCTGGGCCCGCTCGGCGACCAGGGCCCGGATGGAGGCCTCCTCCTCGGCCATCTGCTCGGGGCTGAGGTGCCCGGAGAGGCACTGGGCCCGCAGCCAGACCAGGAAGGTGGTGAGGGCGTCGAACTCGTTGTAGCGGACGATGCCCGGGACGTCCCCCGCCTGCCAGAGGTCGATGACGCTGGAGCCGTCCGTGCCGATCTTGCCGGGGATGCCGCAGGCGGTGGCCAGCTCGTGGAGGCTCGGCATGCCCCGGCCCCAGCCGGAGAGGCCGTCCTTCAGGTCGATGTGCTGGTCTCCGTAGCGGTCGTAGAAGTCGTCCTTGGCCCACTTCTCCCCGGAGCGGCCCAGGCCGGGGATGGAGAGCCCGTGCACCAGGCCCCGCTGGGTGAGGATGGGCAGGTCCGCGTCCCGGGAGTTGAAGCCCACCAGCTGGGGCTTGCGGTCCCCCAGCTTCACGAGGAAGCGCCGCAGCAGCTCGTCCTCCGCCATGGCCTCGCCGCGGTCCGGCAGGGCGAAGAGCTTGTGGGTGACGGCCCCGCCCCGGGCCTCGCGGATCACCGCCGCCACGGAGACCACCCGGCAGAGGATGGTCTTCAGGTAGGGCCGGGGGTTCTCCTCGGTGGCGCCGCCGTAGGCCCACAGGGCCTCCAGAACCTCGGCGTCGGAGGCCTCCGGCAAGCCCAGCACCCGCCGCCCCGTGGGGAGGTCCGGCACCCACTCGCAGTCGAAGGCCCAGATGACGGGGCGGGGCGGGCGAAGCATCTCAGCCCCGGAAGAAGGACTCGAGGCCCGACGCCACCTCGTCCAGCATGGCCTCGGTCATCTCGGGGTAGACGGGGATGCTGAGCACCTCGGCGGCGGCGCGCTCGCTCTCCGGGAACTGGCCCTTGCGGAAGCCCAGGTCCAGGAAGCAGGGCTGCTCGTGGAGACAGATGGGGTAGTAGATGGCGGAGCCGATGCCGAGGCCCTTCAGGTGGGCCTGCAGGGCCTCGCGCTTGCCGTCCTTCACCCGCAGCGTGAACTGGTTGTAGATGTGGCGTCCCTCGGGCACGACCTCCTTCGGAAGCTCGATGGGCCCGCCGTCCAACCTGGCGAGGCGGGCGTGGTACCAGGCCGCGTGGCGGCGGCGGCCCTCGTGCCAGCCCTCCAGCATCGGGAGCTTGGCGCGGAGCACCAGGGCCTGGACCTCGTCCAGGCGGCCGTTGATGCCCACCTCGTGGTGGACATACACCGGCTCCATGCCGTGCACCCGGAGGCGCCGTACCCGGGCGTGCAGC
The DNA here is from genome assembly GCA_035758545.1 of Holophagaceae bacterium. Lineage (GTDB taxonomy): Bacteria > Acidobacteriota > Holophagae > Holophagales > Holophagaceae > JAFDVN01. Next base: position 15,557 of record DASTWQ010000175.1, read on the forward strand.
TCACCCGAGTCCCGGATCACCGTCGCGCCCGCGTCACCGAAGGCGCCGAGGTTCTTGGTCGGGTAGAAGCTGTAGGAGGTCATCTCCCCGAACTGGCCGGCGGACCGGCCCCAGCCCTTGGCGCCCATGGACTGGCAGGCGTCCTCCACCACGGGCAGGCCGTGCTTCGCCGCGACCGCCATGATGGCCGGCATCTCGGCCAGCTGGCCGAAGAGGTGCACGGGCATGATGGCCTTGGTGCGGGGCGTGACCGCCGCCTCCACCAGGGCGCCGGTGGTGTTGAAGGTCGCCGGGTCCAGGTCCACGAAGACCGGCTTCGCCCCCAGCCGCGAGACCACGCCCGCGGTGGAGAAGAAGGTGAAGGTGGGGACGATGACCTCGTCGCCGGGGCCCACGCC
>DASTWQ010000216.1:0-7674 GCA_035758545.1 Holophagaceae bacterium
TCCGCGGTCGGCCGCTGCCTCATCCAGCTGGCGAAGGACCGCGGTTTCAAGGTGCTCTGCCTGGTGCGCCGGCCCGAGGCCATCCCCGGCCTGCTGGCGGAGGGCGCCCACGCGGTGGTCTGCACCGAGGATGCGGACTGGCCGAAGCATGCCGCGGCGCTCCTGCCCGAGGGCCAGGCCCACGCCGCCGTGGATGCGGTGGGCGGCGCCCTGGGCGGCGAGATGGTGAAGCTCCTGCGCCCCGGCGGCACGATGCTCGTCTATGGCGCCCTCTCCATGGAACCGCTCCAGCTGCCGGGCGGCCAGCTCATCTTCCGCACCGCCACCGTGAAGGGCTTCTGGCTCACGGACTGGAAGAAGCGCGCCGCGCCGGAGGTCCGGGCGAAGGCCATGGCCGACCTCCTCGCCGCCATGGCCGAGGGCCGGATCCGGGTCCCCGTGGAGGCGAGCTATCCCCTCGCCCGCTGGCAGGAGGCCCTCGCCCACGCCCAGCGCAGCGGCCGGGAAGGCAAGATCCTCCTCACCGCCTGAGCGCTCCGGGCCTCCAGCCTCCAGCCCCCAGCCCGATTTCCCCTTGCGCGGGCCCGCCGAGGCTCCAAGAATGGCCGCCCAGTCCCACGCGCGAGGAGGATGCCATGACCGGCAAGACTCTATCGGCCCCCCGGGCAGCCGCCCTGGTGGGGCCCTACGCCTCCGGGAAGACCGCCCTGCTGGAGAGCCTCCTGGCCCACTGCGGGGCGATCCCCAGGAAGGGCACCGCCAAGGACGGCACCACAACCGGCGACGGCTCGCCCGAGTCCCGGGCCCACCACATGGGCACGGAGCTGAACGTGGCCTCCGCCACCTTCCTGGGGGAGGGCTGGACCTTCCTGGACTGCCCCGGCTCCGTGGAGTTCGCCCGGGAGGCCGAGCAGGCGCTCATGGTGGCGGACCTGGCCGTGGTGGTGGTGGAGCCCGATCCCGCCAAGGCCCTCCTCGCCGCGCCGGTGCTGCACTTCCTCGATCAGCGGGCCATCCCGCACCTGGTCTTCATCAGCAAGATGGACAACGGCGCCGCCGAGCGCCTGCGGGACACGGTGGCCGCGCTGCAGGCGGTGAGCGAGCGCCCCCTGGTGCTGCGGGAGCTGCCGCTGAAGGGCGGCGGCTTCGTGGACCTGGTGAGCGAGCGGGCCTACAAGCCCGGCCCCGGCGGCAGCGCAGACCTGATCCCCCTGCCGGAATCCGCCCTGCCGGAGGAGCAGGAGGCCCGGCGGGAGATGCTCGAGCACCTGGCCGACTTCGACGACCACCTCCTGGAGGAACTGCTCGAGGACGTGAAGCCCAGCACCGAGGAGGTCTTCGAGGACTTCCGCAAGGAGCTGGCGGCGGACCTCATCGTGCCGGTGCTCTTCGGCTCCGGCGAGAAGGACCTGGGCGTGCGCCGGCTGCTGAAGACCCTCCGCCACGAAGCGCCCCCGCCCGCCACCACCGCGGGCCGCCTGGCCCTGCCTGGAGGGGCCTCGCCCTTCGCCCAGGTCTTCCGCACCCTCCACGCGCCCCACGTGGGCCGGCTCAGCTTCGCGCGGGTCTGGCGCGGCGAGCTGCAGGACGGCATGGCCCTGGACGGCGCGCGCCTTGGGGGGATCTACCGGCTGCTCGGGAGCCAGCACGCGAAGGTGGGGTCCGCCGGGGAAGGGGAGGTCGTCGCCCTGGGGCGCCTGGAGTCCGTCGCCGCGGGGCAGGGGGTCACGGCCTCCGGCACCGTGGAACTGCCCTGGCCCGAACCCGCCCAGCCCGTCCTGGCCCTCAGCCTCAAGGCCCTGAAGGCCGCGGACGAGGTCAAGCTCGGCGGCGCGCTGCAGAAGCTCTGCGAGGAGGATCCCAGCCTGCGGCTCGAGCAGAGCGAGGACACCCACGAGCGGCTGCTCTGGGGCCAGGGCGAGATCCACCTCAAGGTGGCCCTGGAGCGGCTCCAGCACCGATTCAACCTGGAGGTCCAGAGCGGCGCGCCCCTGGTCCCCTACCGGGAGACCATCCGCAAGGCGGTCCAGCAGCACGGCCGCTTCAAGCACCAGACCGGCGGCCACGGGGCCTTCGGGGATGTGGTCCTGGACATCCAGCCCCTGCCCCGGGGCGCGGGCTTCGTCTTCGAGGAGGCCATCGTCGGCGGCGTCATCCCCCGAAACTTCTTCCCCTCGGTGGAGAAGGGCTGCGTGGACTACATGCGTCAGGGGCCCCTGGGCTTCCCGGTGGTGGACCTGCAGGTCACCCTCACCCACGGCAGCTACCACTCGGTGGATTCCAGCGACATGGCCTTCCAGCAGGCAGCCCGCATCGCCATGGGCGAGGGCCTGCCGAATGCCCGACCGGTGCTGCTGGAGCCGGTGGTGGAACTGGTCCTCAGCGTGCCCAGCGAGTTCACGGCCCGGGCCCAGCGCCTGGTGACGGGCCGCCGCGCGGGACAGGTGCTGGGCTTCGACGCCAAGGAGGGCTGGATCGGCTGGGACGCGGTGAGCGCCCTGCTGCCCCAGGCGGAGCTGCGGGACCTCATCGTGGAGCTGAGAAGCCTCACCTTCGGCGTGGGCTTCTTCACTTGGAAGCTGCACAGCCTCCAGGAGCTGGAAGGCCGGGAGGCCGACAAGGTCGTCGAGGCCCGCCGGGAGGCCCTTGGCAAGGCGCCGGCCCGGGTCTGAGGCCCCTCTTGATCAATCTTGACCAGGGCGCTCTTGATTCCCATCACGCGCCAGGGCGGATCGCGGCCCGCTAGGCTTGCCGCATAGGGGGAACCACCATGGGCGATCCGCTTGCCTGGCACCGGCTCCAGTTCGCGTTCACCATCGTCTACCACTACCTCTTCCCGCAGCTGACCATGGGCCTCGCGCCCCTGATTGTCTGGTACAAGTGGCGGGCCCTGAAGACCGGGGAGCCCCGCTACCACGACGCGGCGCGATTCTGGATCCGCATCTTCGGCATCAACTTCGCCGTGGGCGTGGTGACCGGCGTGCCCATGGAGTTCCAGTTCGGGACCAACTGGGCGGCCTTCTCCCGTTTCTCCGGCGGCGTCATCGGGCAGACGCTCGCCATGGAGGGCATGTTCGCCTTCTTCCTGGAATCGAGCTTCCTGGCGCTGCTGGTCTGGGGTGAGAGGAAGCTCTCCCAGCGGGCCCACTTCCGGGCCGCCCTCGCCCTCTGGGCCGGGAGCTGGCTCTCGGGCTACTTCATCGTCGCCACCAACGCCTTCATGCAGCACCCCACGGGCTACACGATGGGCGCCGACGGCACCCTGCAGCTCGCCAGCTTCGGGGCCTTCGTCCTGAACCCCTGGGCCCTGGCCCAGTACGCCCACAACATGATCGCCGCGGTGGTCACCGGCAGCTTCGTGGTGGCCGCGGTGGGCGCCTTCTGGACCCTGCGTAAGGCCCATCCGGACCAGGTGGCCCTGAACCTCCGGACCGGCGTCGTGGCGGGCCTGCTGGCCTCGGCTCTGGTCGCCTTCCCCACCGGGGACCACCAGGGCAAGCTCGTCGCCCGCCACCAGCCCGCGGCCCTGGCGGCCATGGAGGGCCGCTTCGAATCCGGGCCCCGGGCCGAGATCAACCTCATCGGCCAGCCCAACGTGGCCGAACGGCGGCTGGACAACCCCATCCGCATCCCCGGGGTGCTGAGCTTCATCGCCTACGGCACCTTCTCCAGCGACGTGAAGGGACTCAACGACATCCCCCAGGACCAGTGGCCCACCGCCATCGAGCTGCTCTACTACAGCTTCCACATCATGGTGGGCCTCGGCACCCTCTTCATCCTGCTCATGGGGATCTCGGCGCTGATGCTGTGGAAGGGCCGCCTGGACCGCAGCCGCCCGCTGCTCTGGGTGCTCATGCTGGCCTTCCCCTTCTCGTACATCGCCACCACCGCCGGCTGGATGACCGCGGAGCTGGGCCGCCAGCCCTGGCTCATCTACGGCCTGCTGCGTACCGCCGCCGGCGCCTCGCCGACGGTGCACGTGGGCTCCACCGCCTTCACCCTCATCGGCTTCACGGGCCTCTACTTCGTCCTGGGGCTGCTCTTCCTCTACCTCGTGGGCAAGGAGATCTCCCACGGCCCCCAGCCCCTCGCGGCGCACTGAGGAGATGGACATGGAAACCCTCTGGTTCTGGCTCGTGTCCGTGCTCGTGGCGGGCTATGTGGTGATGGACGGCTTCGACCTGGGCGCCGGCGCCCTGCACCTGGCCGTGGCGAAGACCAACGAGGAGCGCCGGCAGGTGCTCGGCGCCATCGGCCCCTTCTGGGACGGCAACGAGGTCTGGCTCCTGGCGGGCGGCGGCTCCATGTTCCTCGCCTTCCCCACGGTGCTGGCCTCGGGCTTCTCGGGCTTCTACCTGGCCATGTGGCTGGTGGTCTGGTCCCTGATGCTGCGGGGCATCTCCCTGGAGTTCCGCTCCCACGTGGCGGACAAGCTCTGGCGGGCCTTCTGGGACGGCGCCTTCTTCCTCAGTAGCGCCGTGCTCCCCGTGCTCTTCGGCGCAGCCCTGGGCAACGTGATCCGAGGGGTGCCGCTCGGGGCCGACGGCTGGTTCGAGCTGCCCCTCTTCGCCTCCTTCACCACGACGGGGGCCCTGGGGATCCTGGACTGGTACACGGTGCTGGTGGGCGTCTTCGCCCTGGTGGCGATCCTCGGCCACGGCGCGGCCTACCTGGTGTGGAAGACCGACGGTCCGGTGCAGGCCCGAGCCCAGGCCTGGGCGAAGGGTCTCTGGATCGCCGTGCCCTTCCTCTGGCTCGTGGCCACCTTCGCCACCCGCGCGGTCAATCCCGGGATCCTCGAGGCGCTGCCCCACCGCCCCCTCGGCATCCTCTCCCTGCTGATCGCCGCCGCGGGCCTGGCCGGCGTCTACACGGGCCAGGCCAAGGAGCGGCCCCTGCTGGCCTTCCTCGGCTCCGGCGCCTTCCTGCTGGGCCTCCTCGCGGCCTCGGCGGCCTGCGTCTTCCCGGTGATGCTGCGCTCCACCCTGGATCCGGCCTACAGCCTCACGGCCTTCAACGCCAGCGCCGGCGCCCACGGCCTCGCCGCGGGCCTGAAGTGGTGGTTCATCGGCTTCCCGCTGGCGCTGGGGTACATCGCCCTGCTGTTCCACCTGCACCGCGGCAAGGCCAAGGCCGCCGCGGACGGCGAGGGCTACTGACATGGCCGCGCCCGCGATCCGGAAGGTCCTCGTCGGCCTCGATTTCTCCGAGCCCAGCCGGGTGGCCCTGGAGGCGGGGGCCGACTGGGCGGCGCGCCTCGGCGTGCCGCTGGAGCTGATCCATGTGCTGCCGGAACCTCCCCTGATCGGCAGCGCCGAGTATCCGCTGCCGGTGCCGGATCCGGCCTGGCGCAAGGACCTGGAGGCCTGGGCCGGGGCCCGGCTGGCCGAGGCCGCGGCGGGCCACCCCGGCGCGGTGACCCGCGTCCTCTGGGGACAGCCCGGGGACACGCTCCTCGCCGCCGCGGGCCCGGACACCTTGCTGGTCCTCGCCCGCCGGGGCCAGAGCGCCCTCGCGCGCTTCTTCTTCGGAAGCACCGCCTCCCGCATCGCCGCCCACGCCGAAGGACCCGTCCTCCTCGTGGGCAGCGGTCATCCCTGAGCTCGCCTGAGCCCGGTCAGCTGACAGGATCTCAACGCGTCAACGGCGCGGTGAAGGCTCCGTTCCCACGCAGGTCCGTGATGGGGCGGAATCGACTCGCCGGCTCCGGACCTTGCGGGACAAGGGTCGGAGCCGCTCTGTCTGGATGGTCTCCGCGCGATCTCCTGAACACCTGAGAAGAAGGCGATCGCCGTCCGTCTTCACAGCTCTTCACCGGGCTTCACGACACTTGACTGGCGCCGCGCCCAGCGCGCTTGGTCCAATCGAACCTGTCCATCATCCCTGCCGGTCCCTGGCCGGCGACCAGGCCTGACGAGCCGCGGGGCCTTGTCCCACGCGGGCTGCGTGAGCTCCGTCCGGAGCCTGGCCTCGCCGCTTGCCTTCTCCACTCGGAGTCCCATGACCCCTCTCCAGCTGCTCGCGCTCAAGCATCCCGCCCTGATCCACTTCCCCATCGCGGCGACGCTCTTCCTGTTCCCCGCGCTGCTGCTCGCGCGGCGGGAGGATCCCGCGGCGCCGGCCGGATGGAGCCTCACCGCCCGCTACCTCGCCTGGGCGGGTCTGGCCTCGCTGCTGCCGCCGCTCCTCAGCGGTTACCTCTGGGCCAAGGGCATGAGCCTCATCCCCGCGGGGCATCTGATGGCGCCGCTCCCGGCGCCGGGCGACGACTTCGCCGTCCTCATCCGCCGCCACGAGCTGTTCTCCCTCCTGAGCCTCGCCCTGGGGGCGGCGACGGTGGCGAGCCTCGGGACCGCCCGCCGCCGGCCTGGCGGCGTTGCCATCGCCTGCGGCGCCCTCTGGATGGCGCTCACGCTGGCGACGGGCTTCTACGGCGGAAAGATGACCCACCCCATCGGTGACGGCGCCCAGGCCGCGGCCGTGACCGCGCCGGAGGCCGCGTCCCCGAGCCCGCGCACCTGACGCCCGCCCCGGGCCTTCGATCGGAGAACCCATGTCCCGTCCGCACGACAACCGCCTGCTGACCGCCGCGATCCTCGCCTGCGCCGCCCTTGCCGCCCCGGCCCTGAGGGCCAAGCCCCAGTGGCTGCGGAAGGCCCAGGCGGACGGCTTCCACGAGATCCGCTCCTGCTCCGCCTGCCACGTGAGCGACATGCCCTCCGGCGGCCCCTGGAACGACCGGGGGAACTGGCTCATCGCCGAGAAGGCCCGCCGCCGCGCGCCGGACATCGACGTGATGTGGCTGAAGGACTACCCCTTCGAGAAGGCCGGGAAGCCCGCCTCCACCAAGCCCTGAACCGGCCATCGGCCCATCCAACCTGAGGAGTCCCATGCGCGCGCGCGTGCTCGCCCTGCTTCTGCCCTTTTTCCTCCCCCTCCAGCTCCTGGCGATCCCCGCCTGGGCGCGGCTGACGGGGGCCTCCTGCAACACCTGCCACATGACCCCGACCCTCCAGCTCACCTTCACGGGGCAGGAGTTCCTCCGCAACGGCCACCGGCTGGAGCCCGTGGGCTTCGACAAGGCCGACGCCCAGTGGCAGAACTACCTGAGCATGGAGTGGGACCTGGGCGCCACGAAGACCCCAGGCAATGCCGTCGCCGTGGCCCAGCCCTCCGCGGCGGTGTTCGCCGGCGGACCGCTCTCGGAGCACCTCAGCTTCAAGGCCGAGGTCGACGTCACCTTCTCCGGTGGGGGCCAGGCCTCGGATCTGGGCCTCGACAGCGCCTACCTCCAGTACAACCAGGCGATCCCGTCCGGATTCGTCTCCATCCGCGCGGGCCAGCTCTACCCGGAGGTGCTTCAGATCTGGGGCGTGGTCCAGCCCGGCAGCGATCAGTTCTTCGGCGACACCCTGGGCGGAGCGGGTCTCAAGGGGAACGCCACCACGGCCTTCTCCGCGGGGCAGGGCCTCGACGCCAAGGTGGAGCTCCACGGCTGGACCTTCGCCGGCGGCCTGCTGAACGGGGCCGCATCCAACCTGCCGGACGGGCGGGGCTACCACAACGACACCTACCTCTCCGCCATGTACCGGTTCCGGAAGTGGCTCGCGGTGGGGGCCTACCGGTTCGACGGGACCTACAACGTCTACGCCACGGACGGGGACCCCACGACCC
>DASTWQ010000225.1:0-8090 GCA_035758545.1 Holophagaceae bacterium
CGGCCTTGCGGCGGCCGGCCGCCTTCGGTTCCAGGGCGTCCATGCCGGCGATCACCTTCAGGAGGCCGGTCCGGACCTGGGCCTTCTCCTCGTCCCCGAGCCCCGCCTCCACGGCGCCCCGCACCCGGGACGCCACGGCCCGGATCCGCGCCTGGAGGGCCTCGGTGCCCGGCGCCAGCTCGATGAGGTTCCGCCGGCCCCGGCCCGGATCCGGCCGGGAGGTGATGAAGCCCCGGGCCGACAGGGCCTTCACGATGCGGCAGGCCGTGGGGTCGTCGATCCAGACCCGCTGGGCCAGCGCGTGGAGGCTGTGGCCCCCGTGCTCCAGCAGGACCATGAGGACCCAGTACTGCTGGGGCGTCAGCCCCTCCTCCGCCAGGTGCGCCCAGAGCGCCTGCTTGATCCGACGCCGCGTGGCCGCGATGACCTGGCTCAGCGGCGCCTGCTCGAGGAGGGAAAGGAAGCCGGCGTCTTGCATAAGCAAGAACCTACGCCTGAAGATGCCTCGCGTAAAGAGGATCAGCGCGGCTCCCGCTCCAGGCGCGCACCCGGCTGGGGATCAGCGGCGCTCGGGGCCCTTCCAGCGCAGCAGGCGAGGGCCCGCCTCCCCGAGACCCAGGATCCGCAGCCCATCCCGGTCCGGGGTGGGGGCGGCCAGGGACAGGTCGCCGGGGGAGGGGTGGGGATCGCCGTAGGGCTGCAGATCGCCGCTGTCGGAGATGCGGGCGAGCTGGAGGGGCGTGTCCGGAAGGGCGCGGCGGGGCGACAGGATCCAGCCGCCGCTGGCGGGATCCGGGGTCACCAGGTTCAGGGGCAGGCCCTTGGCTTCCGGCAGGTAGCGGCCCAGGGCGATGCCGCTTCTGGTCAGGGACTCGCCCCGGCCGTCGAAGCGCACCGCCCAGGTCTGCAGGGCCTCGGAGCCCCCGGGGCAGGCGCGGCCCACCAGGAGGCAGCCTCCGTCTGCCGTGGCGAAGACGCGGGTGAAGCCGCCGCCCCCGTCCGTGGCCACGATCTTGTTGTCCAGCGTGACGCCCCGGGAAGAGATCCCGCCCGCAGGCTGGAGGTTGTTCATGGACCTCGGGTCCCTCAGGTCGCACACGAACAAGGCCCCGGCGCTGCCGCCGTCCTGGGAGATCCAGACACTCCCGGCCAGGTAGACCTTCCCGGCGGGGCCGAGGGCCGCGTCGGCGAACCGGGTGCCGGAGAACAGGAGCCCCTGGCCGTAGCCGTGGGTGTCCAGCAGGGAATGGCCCTCCGCATCGAGCCGCAGCATCCAGCCGTCGCCGGTCATGGGCACGAAGTTGTAGGGCCGGCCGAGTTTCCAGGTCTCGGGGCTGCGTCCGTGGGGCTGGTAGAAGAGCCCAGCGGGATCCGTCCCGGCCCGGCCGAGCACGAGGAAGCCGCCATCCGGCAGCTGGAGGGCGGCGCTGAGACGCTCGCCCCCGCCATTGCGATAGCAGAGGCCCGGCTGGCCGCGGCGGGTCCAGGCGGGGGAACCGCCCGGGCGCATCCGCAGGATCCAGGCCTGGTCCCCGTCCCGCTCATGGGCGGTGCCCAAGGCGAGGCAGCCGCCGTCCGCAAGGGGGAGAAGCCGGTCGACCCGGTACTCGCCGGCATCGCCGACGCGAAGGAAGGGCTGCGAGAAGGCCCGCCAGAGGGCATTCCCGCGGCCGTCGAAGGCGGCGAGGAAGAGGGTCTGGGCCTCGGGCCGCGGGGAATGGTCGGAGCTCCAGGTGCCTGCGATGAAGCAACCTCCGTCCGCAGAGGGCTCGAGGCAGGTGATGGCCGTGATGCCGTCCAGGGCCAGGCCCTTCCCATCCGCCCCCCAGACGCCGGCGCCCTCCGCATCCAGCTTGGCGACGAGGGCGCGGCCGTCCGGCCGGAATCCGGCCGCGACAAGGCCACCGTCCGGGCTGAGGGCCACCTTCGGATGAGGGAGGGTCAGACCGGAGTCCGGGACGGGAGGCGGGGTCGGGGAAGGGGCTGCAGACGCCGCGACCTGAGGCCTTCCGGGCCCGGTCCCGGGAAGGGCCGGGCCGGTCCAGGGGGTGATGGGGGCCTCGTCGGTCCCCTCGGAAGTCTCCGGGCCCGATGGGGAACGTTCCGAGGGGGAGGCCGTCGGACTTCCGGGCCCAGCTTCCACCCGGGAAGGTGTCACGGGCGCCCCATGGGGGCGATGGGTGGCCCGCAGGGCCAGGACGCCTACAGCGCCCGCCAGGGCGAGGATCAGCAGGGGCGGGGTCAAGGCGCGGCCGATTCGGCGCATGTCGATCCTTGCAGAGGAGGGTTCGGTTCAGCCCTTCAGCCGCGCGGGCACCTCGGCCATGGGCCAGGTGCTCTGCTCGCCGGTGGCGAGGGTCTTGGCGGTGACGATACCGGCTTCGAGCTCGCCATCGCCCAGGAGCAGGACGGTGCCGATGCCCAGGCGGTCCGCGGAGGCGAGGACCTTCTTGAGGGCGAGGCCCCGGGTGTCCACCTGCACCTTCACGCCCTGGTCCCACCAGCCGTGGGCGAGGCGGAGGGCCTCCAGGGCCGCGGCGGGGCCGAGGGGCACCAGCAGGGCGGCGGGATCGGCGGGGACCTCGCCCTTCACCTGCTGGACGACGCTGGCGAGGCGGTCCAGGCCGATGGCCCAGCCGAAGGCGGGGGTGTCGGGGCCCCCCAGGAGCTTCACCAGGCCGTCGTAGCGCCCGCCGCCCAGCAGGGCGCTCTGGGCGCCGAGGTCGCTGGAGAGCACCTCGAAGGCGGTGCGGGTGTAGTAGTCCAGGCCCCGCACCAGGCGCGGGTTCTCCTCGAAGGGCAGGCCCAGGGCCGTCAGCAGCTCCAGGAGCCGCGCGTGGTGGGCCCTGGAGGCCTCGTCCAGGAAGTCGGTGATGAGGGGGTGCCCTTCGAGGGCCGCCTGGCAGCGGGCGTTCTTGCAGTCCAGCACCCGCAGGGGGTTCTCGCCGATGCGGCGGTGGCAGTCCTCGCAGAACTCCGCCTCCCGGGCGTCGAAGAAGGCCCGGAAGGCGGCGTAGAAGGCGGGCCGGGACTCGGGCGTGCCCACGGAGTTGAGGCTCAGCTTGAGCTGGGTGAGCCCCAGGCCCCGCAGGATCTCGAAGAGCAGCAGCAGGCTCTCGGCCTCCGCCTCGGGGCTGGCGATGCCGAAGGTCTCGGCGCCGATCTGCCAGAACTGGCGGTAGCGGCCGGCCTGCATGCGCTCGTAGCGGAACATCGGCCCGATGTAGAAGAGCAGGCGCGGGTCGCTGGAGCCCAGGAGCTTGTGCTCCACCAGGGAGCGCACCACGGCCGCGGTGTTCTCCGGCCGCATGACGACCTCCCGGCCGCCCTTGTCGGTGAAGGCGTACATCTCCTTGTTGACGATGTCGGAGCTCTCGCCCACGGAGCGCTTGAAGACCTCCACGTACTCCAGGATCGGGGTGCGGATCTCCTCGTAGCCGTGCCGCGCGAAGGCCGCCCGCGCGGTATCCTCGACCAGGCGGAACGCCCGCAGCTCGGAGCCGTAGAGATCGCGCATGCCTTTCACGGATTGGGCCATTCGAAGACTCCCCGGGCCGCGGGCCAGGCTGCTGGCCGCGTCCCTCGCATCCTTCAGCCTACTGGCTGGGAGCGGGAATCCGAAGCCCGGGCCGGCGAAGGACGGCGGCGCCAAGGTCGCCGCCAAGTCCGGGCCCAAGGCTGAGGCCAAGGCCAAGGGCCCCCTGGTGGTGCTGGACGCCGGCCACGGCGGGGAGGACCGCGGCGCCCACGGACCGAAGGGTCTCCAGGAGAAGGCCGCGGCCCTGGCCATCGCCAAGGCCGTGGGGGCGGAGCTGGAGAAGCGGGGCTGCCGGGTGGCCTACACCCGTTCGGACGACACCTTCATCCCCCTCTGGGACCGGGCCAAGATCGCCAACGACGAGGGCGCGGACCTCTTCCTCAGCCTGCACCTGAACGCCGCCCGGGCCCGGGCCGCCACCGGCAGCGAGGTCTACTTCCTCTCCCTGGGCCAAGCGGAGGCCGACGCCCAGGCCACGGCGGACACGGAGAACGGCCCCCCCGCCGCCGATGCCGCGCCGGGGCCCGACGTGGTGGCGAGCATCCTGGATGACCTCGCCCAGAAGGCCTACCTGCGGGATTCCCAGGACCTCGCGGTGGACATCCAGCGGGAGCTGAACCGCTTCGCCGGCATCAAGGAGCGGGGCGTCAAGCAGGCCCCCTTCATCGTGCTGCGCAGCGCCGCCATGCCCGCGGTGCTGGTGGAGTCGGCCTTCATCTCGAACCCGCGGGAGGAGAAGAAGCTCCGGGATCCGGCCTTCGTGGCCAAGCTGGGCCAGGCCATCGCCAAGGGCGTGAAGGCCTACCTGGAGGATTCCGACGGCACCGTCCGCCGCCGCGCCGAGGACGGCGACCACCCGGCGCCCATCGTCCGGGAGCGCTGAGGCGCCGTCTCCCGGCTTGCCAGGGGCCCCATGGACGGGCATCCTGGAGGATCGCGGGCACCCGTAGCTCAGTTGGATAGAGCGACAGCCTCCGGAGCTGTAGGTCGGACGTTCGAGTCGTCTCGGGTGCACCATCTTCCAACCCCCACCCTGCGTGGGGGTTTTTTATGAAGCCCAGCCCCCTCAAGGGACGACTCGACCGTCCGACCCTCCGGGTCGGCGTTCCCTCCGCCTATCGGACCGCGCCCCGCGCGGTCCTCCCCGTCGCCTTCAGCTCCGGGAGGCGGAGCCTCCCTCTCGGGTGCACCATCTTCCAACCCCCACCTTGCGTGGGGGTTGTTCGTTCCAGGCCTCTCCTCACAGGTCTGTCACGGTCGCCTCGGCGGGACGCATCCCATTCACACCTTTGATTCAGGGATGCCACCCAGGCCTGCCAGGATGGATCGTTCAGCCGCCATGTCCCGCCGACCCCAGCTCACCGTCCTCACGCTGCTCTTCGCCGCGCTCCACCTCGCCTGCCTGGCGGTGCTGCTGGTGCCCTTCCGCTGGTGGCTGCCGCTGCTGGCCCTGGGGAGCTACGGGCTCCGCATGTTCGGCGTGACGGCGGGCTACCACCGCTACTTCAGCCACCGCACCTACCGGCTGGGGCGGATTCCCCAGGCCCTGCTCGCCTTCCTGGCCCAGACCTCGGGGCAGAAGGGCGTGCTCTGGTGGGCCAGCCACCACCGGAACCACCACCGGGACTCGGACCTGGAAGCGGACATCCACTCCCCCGTCACCCAGGGGTTCTGGTACTCCCACGTGGGCTGGGTGATCAGCGGGGCCCACGACGACTACGATCCCTCCAACCTGCCGGACCTCACGAAGTATCCGGAGCTGCGCTTCCTCAACGACCACCACTGGATCTGCCCCTGGCTCTTCGGGATCCTCAGCTTCGAGATCGGCGCCTGGACGGGCGTCGGCGGCTGGGCGGGCCTGGTCTGGGTCTTCGTCGTTCCCACGGTGGCGCTCTACCACGGCACCTTCACCATCAACAGCCTGGCCCACGTCTGGGGCAGCCGCCGCTTCGACACGCCGGACCAGAGCCGGAACAACTGGTTCCTGGCCCTCCTGACCCTGGGCGAGGGCTGGCACAACAACCACCACGCCTACCAGTCCAGCTGCCGCCAGGGGCTCCGCTGGTGGGAGGTGGACTTCACCTACTACGGCCTCAAGGCCCTGAGCTGGGTCCGCATGGTGCGGGACATCCGGGTCTTCCCCAAGGGGCTGGGCGGGCTCCGGACCGATCCCTGACCGTCACGGCGGGAGGGCCTTCCGCATCCCACAGGGATTCCACGTCCAGGGAGGGGCCGCCCCCATGAAGATCGCCGTCGTCGGTTCGGGCATCGCGGGCCTCGGCTGCGCCTGGGCCCTGACCCGGGCCGGCCACGAGGTCCACGTCCTGGAGCGGGACGACCGCATCGGCGGCCACACCCACACGGTGCGAGCGGAGACCCCGGAGGGCCCGGTGGCCGTGGACACGGGCTTCATCGTCCACAACCGGGAGAACTACCCGGAGCTGGTGCGCCTCCTGGCGGAGCTGGGGGTGGACACCTGCGCCAGCGACATGAGCTTCGCGGTGCACTGGCCCGAAGGCGGCGGCTACGACTGGTGCTCCCGGGGGCTGGACGGCCTGCTGGCGGACCGCCGGAACGCCCTGCGGCCCGGGTTCTGGGGGCTCTGGCGGGAGGTGGCCCGATTCAACCGCGCCGCCCGGCGGCTGGCGGCCGAAGGCGACGCGGATCTGTCCCTGGCGGACTTCCTGCGCCGGGAGGGCTTCTCCGCCCGGTTCCGGGACACTTACCTGGTGCCCATGGCGGGGTCGGTCTGGTCCACGGAGTCCGAGGGCATGGACGCCTTCCCGGCCCTCACCCTGGCCCGATTCTTCGACAATCACGGCATGCTCGGCTTCACCACCCAGCGACCCTGGCGGACCCTCCCCGGCGGCACCTCCCGCTACCTGGCGCCCCTCACCGGGCCCTTCGCGGAGCGGATCCGCACCGGCGTGCGCATCGCCGCGGTGCGCCGGACGGCGTCGGGCGTGACCGTGGAGATGGAAGGGCAGGGGACCGGCGCCGGCACTGAGACCTTCGACCAGCTGGTCTTCGCCTGCCACGGCGACCAGGTGCTGCCCATGCTTCCGGAGGCCACCGCCCTGGAGCGGGAGCTCCTCGGCGCCTTCACCAGCACCCGCAACCCCACCTGGCTCCACACCGACGCCGGCGTGCTGCCCCGCCACCGCCGGGGCTGGGCGTCATGGAACGTCCGCGCGGACCGTCGGAACGGACCACTCCTCGCCACCTACCACATGAACCGCCTCCAGCCCCTGGCCACGGGCCGGGACCTCTTCGTGAGCCTCAACGCCGAAGACCATGTGGACGAGGCCAAGGTCCTCCGCAAGCTCACCTACGAGCACCCCCGCTACACCCGCGAGGCCGTCGCCGCCCAGACCCGCTGGCCCGAGCTCAGCGGCGCCGACCGCCTCCACTTCGCCGGCGCCTACTGGCGGTATGGGTTTCATGAGGATGGCCTTTGGTCAGGCCTCCGCGTCGCGCGCAGCCTGGGGGCGGGATGGTGACCTCGGCGGCCGTGTGGGTGGGTCTCGCGTATCCGCAGCGCGGATACCGAGAGGATGGCCTCTGGTCGGGCCTAAGGGTCGCGCGCAGCCTGGGGGCCGGATGGTAAGCGTCCCCGGCCCCCAGCCTCCGGCCTCCGGCCTCTACGTCGGCGCCGTCCGCCACCGGCGCTTCCACCCGAAGGCCCATGCGTTCCGCTACCCGCTCTTCATGGCCCTCCTGGATCTGGACCGGCTCGCCTCGGACCTGGCCATCTCCCCCTTCCTGAGCCGGAACCGCTTCAACTGGGCCAGCTTCGATGACCGGGACCACCTGGGCGATCCGTCGCGCCCCCTCCGGGACCGCTACCGGGAGAGCGCCGAGGCCGCGGGCTTCCGCTTCCCGGAGGGCCGGGTCCTGCTCCTGACCCACCTCCGCTACTGGGGCTACTGCTTCAACCCCGTCTGCTTCGTCTACGCCTACGACCCGGACGGGCGCCTGGCCCTCATCGGGGCCGAGGTCATGAACACCCCTTGGAAGGAGCGGGTCCTCTACTGGATGGATCCGGCCGCTCCGAAGGCCCGGGCCGGGGACCGCGCCTGGTCCTTCGACACCCCCAAGGCCATGCACGTCTCGCCATTCATGCCCATGGGCCTGCGCTACCGGTGGGCCTTCACGGCCCCCGGGGAGGAGCTGGCGGTCCACATGGCCCTGTCCGACGGGGAAACGCTCCTCTTCGACGCGGACCTGGACCTGGACCGCCGGGAATGGACCCGGGCCTGCCTGCATCGAACCTTACTGAGATACCCCTGGATGACCCTCAAGGTCATCGCCGCCATTCACTGGGAGGCCCTTTGGCTCTGGATCAAGCGCGTGCCGGTCTACACCCATCCGAAGAAGCTCAGGACCCGGCCCTGAAGCCGGGCCTCTTCCAGCGGCTGGTGCTGGCCTCCCTCCGGGGCCTGAAGGCGGGCCGCCTGGAGCTGGTCTGCCCCAACGGCACCTGGACCTTCGGCGAACCGGATGCGGAGCTCCAGGCCCGGGTGCGCATCCATGACCTGCGGGTCTTCCGCAT
>DASTWQ010000039.1:0-3799 GCA_035758545.1 Holophagaceae bacterium
GCCCTGCAGTTGCTCGGCGCCTACCAGCAGACGGTGCGCCGCCACCTGGGCGCGGCGGTGGAGGAGTTCGACCGCGGCGAGGTGGAGCAGATCGCCTTCGCCACCCCGGACCACTGGATCCTCCTCATGGGCTGCCACGAGGGCTGCACCCTGGTGCTCGTGATGTCGCGCGAGGGCCTCCTGGGCCGGGCCCGCTTCCACATGCAGCGGGCCGTGGCGCGCATCAACGACGAGCTCTGACGAGCCCCCTGACCGGACCCTCCATGGCGCGCTTCACCGGCCTCCTCGGCATCCTCGTCTTCCTGCTCATCGGCTGGGCCCTCAGCAGCGACCGGAAGCGCATCTCCTGGCGCATCGTGGGCTGGGGCCTGGCGCTCCAGTGGATCTTCGCCGTCATCGTGCTGCGGGGCGAGTGGATCGCTTCGGCCCTCGGCTTCCTGCCGTTCCCGAAGGGCGCGGGCTGGGCCGTGCTGGTCCTGATGTTCCTCCCCACCCTCCTCCGGCGCTTCGCGAAGGTCCAGGACCGGCGACTGACATGGACGGTCTTCGCCCTCGTGGTGCTGGGGCTCCTGCGGGGCAACCTGGTGGGCGCAAGCTTCGACCGCATGCGCGTGGTGGTGGAGCAGCTCATGGCCTACGCCAAGGCCGGCGCCACCTTCGTCTTCGGAGGCCTCGCGGATCCCGGCGGCTCCATCGGCCTCGTCTTCGCGTTCGTGGTGCTGCCCACGATCATCCTCGTGGCCTCGCTCTTCGCGGCCCTCTACTATGCCGGCGTGATGCAGTGGGTGGTGGGCGCCGCCGCCAAGGCCATGGGGCGGCTCCTGAAGATCAGCGGCGCCGAGAGCGTGTCGGTCGCGGCCAGCATCCTCATGGGCCAGACCGAGGCGCCCCTCACCATCCGCCCCTTCCTCGCGCGCATGACCTTGAGCGAGCTGATGGTCATCATGACCGCCGGCATGGCCCACGTGAGCGGCTCCATCATGGTCGCCTACGTGCAGGTGGCCCACGTGGACATCGTCCACCTGCTCACCGCCGTGATCATGACGGCGCCCGGCGCGGTGATGATGGCCAAGATCCTCGTGCCCGAGACCGAGGTGCCTGAGACCGGCGGCGCCGTCACCGTGGACATCCCCAACCACGACGCCAACCTGGTGGACGCCCTCAGCCGCGGCGCCCTGGAGGGCGGCCAGCTTGCCTTCAACGTCGCCGTCATGCTCATCGCCTTCATCGCCCTGGTGGCCCTGGCCAACGGTCTGCTGCACGCGGTCCATGGCACCTGGAGCCTGGAGGCCGCCCTCGGCGCCGCCTTCAAGCCCCTGGCCTGGCTCATGGGCGTGCCCTGGACGGACGCGGGCCGCGTGGGCCAGCTCCTGGGCGAGCGCATGGTGACCAACGAGTTCGTGGCCTTCATCGACCTCGGCAGGATGGGCACCGGCGCCGTCCCCGCCCTGGCTTCGGCCAAGTCGCGGATCATCGCCACCTTCGCCCTCTGCGGCTTCGCCAACTTCTCCAGCATCGCCATCCAGATCGGCGGCATCGGCGCCCTCGCCCCGGAGCGCCGCGGTGACCTCGCCCGCCTGGGCGTGAAGGCCATGATCGCCGGCACCCTCGCCAACTTCCTCAGCGCCTGCATCGCGGGCGTGCTGCTCTAGGCCTGCGCTAGAACCGCCCCTTCAGCCCCTCGGCGTAGCCCGTCAGCTCCAGGTAGGCCTCGCCGACCTCGGCGCCGCTGGCATCGAGAACCCGGCAGTCGCCCTCCCAGTAGGTGATGCCCGTGCTGCGTCCCGTGCGCAGCTCCTGGTCCTTCAGGGTCGGCACCAGGCGGAAGGTCTGACCGAAGGCCTCCAGGCGCACCGGCATCGGGTAGCGCGCGCCACTGGCGGGGCTGGTCCAGGTGCCTTCAGGCGCCATCGTGAAGGTCCGGGTGGTGGCGGTGATGCGGCCGTCTGCGCCCACCGCCTGCACCGTGGACCAGGGATCCTGGCTGCCGTCCCGGCGCCGCAGGCGGAAGGCCATGAGCGAGCGGCCGTCCTTGAGCTGGATGCCCGCCCAGTCCCAGCCCACCTGGTCCGAGGCGAGGTAGTTGGAGGACCACTCGTGGTCCATCCAGACCTGGCCCGAGAGGGTCCGTGAGGGTCCGCCCGGCGCCCGCAGCTCGCCGGTGGCTGCCAAGCGGGGGAAGGTCACGTAGTGGCTCGTGGCGGTGGGATCCGCGCCCTTCCGACTCACGCCGTCCTCGCCGAAGATCACCGGCGGCGTCTGGGGCTGGAGATGCAGGGCGAGGGCCGTTCCCTTCGTGTCCATGGCCAGGTCCAGGCTGCCGTCGGGGCGTTGCTCCAGGCGCCAGCTCTCGTCGAAGACCGAGAGCCGGCCCACCGCCGCGCCGGCGGCGAGGCCCTCCCGGTTGAGCCGCTCGTCGAAGGTGAAGCGGCCGGCGGCCTCGTCCGTGAGCGTGGCGTGGGCCAGGATGAGCTGGTCACTGCGCCAGGCGGCATTCCCCGTCCAGGCCGCATGGGGCGCCGCCTGGCGGAAGAAGGTGAGCTGGAATCCCACGCGCTTTCCTGCGCCGTCCCAGAGGTGGCCGGTGAGGTACCACCACTCGGTGCGGTAGCCGGGATGGGCGCCGTGGTCCGCCGGGAAGCGGTAGGCGTAGCCCGGCTGCGCCACGGTGAAGCCGTCCGCCGTGGCGGTGGGGGCGGTGACGGGGGTCTGCCCGAGCAGGGCCAGCGTGGTCAGGGCCAGCAGCGGGATCCTCACGCGCCCTCCTCCGCTTCGCGGTCCGCCGCCAGGCGGGTGGCCCAGCGCGCGGCGGGCAGCAGCGCGGCCACGGCGGCGAGCAGGGTGAGGGCCGCGAGGCCCGCCAGATAGCGCCAGGGCAGGGAGAACGCGAGGGTCCAGCCGAAGACCTGGGGGTTGAGCACCCCCACGAGCAGGCGGGCCAGCAGGTAGCCCAGCCCGAGGCCGCCCAGCAGTCCCGCGCCCGCCACGCCCGCGCCCTCCAGCACGAGCACGGTCGCGAGCCCGCCGGAGGGTGCGCCCAGGGCCCGGAGCGCAGCGAGCTCGCCCCGGCGCTGGAGCGCGAGGCCCAGCAGGGCCTGCACGAGGCCCGCCAGCGCCACCGCCACGCCCACGAGTTCGAGGGCGTAGGTGAGGGCGAAGGTCTGCTGGAAGATCGTCACCACCTGCCGCCGCAGGCCGGCGTTGCTGCGGACCTCCAGACCCGGGAAGGCCCGCTCCCAGCGCTCGGCCACGGCCTCGGGCTCGACACCGGGCTTCAGGTAGGCGGCGAGGCTCGCCACCTTCGGATCCCGGAACCAGGCCAGGTAGACGCTGCGGTCCAGGATGAGGCTGCCCCGCTCGTTGCCGTAGTCGGCGAAGACGCCGCGGATGGTCACCGGATGGAGCCCGTCCGGCGCGGGCACCGGCACGACGGAGCCCAGGCCCACGCCGAAGCGCCGGGCGAAGGTCTCGGAGCAGAGCGCCCCCGGCGCGGCGGTGCCGCCCGCGTGGATCTGCGCCATCACCTCGGCGCTGGTCCCGCCGGCGGCCATGATCAGCTGGCGCCGCGGCGCCACGAGCCCGAAGTCGCCGCAGGCGAGGTAGGTGGGCTGGCCCAGCAGGGTCACCGGGGTCATCTCGAAGCGGTCCAGGAGCTCCACGTCCGGATCCGCCGCGAGGCGATCCACCAACTCCGGTTCCAGGCGGTGGCGGCTGCCAGCCCCGAGGGCGCCGGCGGGGGACACATAGAGATCCGCCTGCAGGCTCGCGCCGATCCAGGCGAGCACCGTACGCTCGAAGC
>DASTWQ010000068.1:0-12379 GCA_035758545.1 Holophagaceae bacterium
CCCCGGGGGCGGAGGGTGGACCCCAGGGATCCCTCCACCCAACCCCATTCGCCCCGCATCGCGCGGGCTCGGAGACGTCATGAAACTCAAGAAGCTCAGCCTCCAGAAGGACACCCTCCTGCCCCTGGGCGCCGAAGCCGCGGCCAACATCGCGGGCGGCCTCCCTGTCAGCAGCGCAATCCCCTTCCAGGCCGGCTACAACGCCTGCCAGACCGGGGCCTGCACGGACGCCTGCACGGGCGCCTGCTCGAACGCCTGCACCGGCGCCTGCGCCACCAACGGCCAGGCCACCTGCGCCACCTGCAACCAGGCCACCTGCGCCACCTGCGCGACGAACTGCGGCTGCTCCGCGGCCACCTGCCGCACGGACTGCCGCTGCCCGTCGCTCGCGATCGTCAACACCTGCTACTGCTGAACGACCTGTCCTGAACCGAAGGGAGGCGGCCCATGGGCCGCCTCCCCCGGTCATGCCCGCTCCGAGGACCCCATGCCCCAGCCCACCGCCGTCCGCGCCCCGTGGCGCCCCTTCCCCCTTCCCGAGGATGTCCGGCAGGAGGCCGCCGAGGCCCTGCACGCCCTCGCGCACGGACTGCCCTCCCCTGCTGAACGCCAGCATGGGGCAGGCCTGGCGGGCGGGCACGCGGGCTTCGCCCTGTTCCACGCCTATTACGCCCAGTCCGGCCTGGACGGCCACGACCACAGGGGGCTCGCCGAAGCCCACCTCGAGGCCGCCGCGGACCTGCTCCCCTGGTTGGGGGAATTCCCTGGGCTGTTCGGGGGCTATGCCGGCACGGCCTGGGCCTTGGACCACGCCCTGGGGATGGGCCTGCTGGATGCCGAGGAGGACCTGAACGAGGCCATCGACGAGGCCCTTCTCGCCGAGCTGGAGCGCCGCCCTTTCGTCGGCCTCTGCGAGCTGATCACCGGCGTGAGCGGCTTCGGCCTCTACGGGCTGGATCGCCGAGGCCGCGGGCGGGGCCCGGCCATCTCCCGTGCGGCCGTGGAGGTGCTCGGGCTCATGGCCGAGCGCGCGCAGGACCGGATCACCTGGTTCAACGCCCCCGAGGCCCTCAATCCCATGGCCCTGGAGACCCACCCGGAAGGCTGCCACAACCTGGGCCTCTCCCATGGCGTGCCCGGCGCCATCGGTTTCCTGGCGGAGGCTTCGGCGGCGGGCATCGCCGAAGCCACCCCCCTGCTGGAGGGCTCCGTCGCCTGGCTGCTGGACCAGGCCCAGGATCATCCCAACGGCTCCCGCTTCGGCTACACCGTGGAGCCCGGCAAGCGCAGCCACGGCTCCCGCCTGGCCTGGTGCTACGGCGACCTCGGCATCGCGGCGGTGCTGCTCCTGGCCGCCCGCTGCGCGGGCCGCGCGGACTGGGAGGCCGAGGCCCTGGCTCTGGCGAAGGGCTGCGCTCGCCGGGCCCAGGACACGGCCGGCACCGTGGACGCCGCTCTCTGCCACGGGTCCATCGGCAATGCGCACGTGTTCCACCGCCTCTGGCAGGCCACGGGGGACCCTGAGCTCGAAGCCGCGGCCCTCGGCTGGCTCCGCCACGGCCTCGCCCTGCGCCGGCCGGGCCAGCCCATCGCCGGCTTCCAGTCCTGGCGGGCGCCCAAGGATCCGTCCAGCGAGGCCGACTTCGTGCCGGATCCCTCGCTGCTCGAAGGCGCCGCGGGCATCGGACTCGCGCTGCTGGCCTTCCTCGCGCCCCAGGAGCCCGCCTGGGACCGCTTCCTCCTCATCCACGTCCCGCCCCGCGACTGACCATGCCCCAGCCCGCCGTCCGACCCGCCTCCTGCTTCGCGTTCCGCACGCCGCTGCTCCCCTTCGCCACCTACCTGGACTGGTCGGAGGGCCTCGCCTCCCCCGGGGCCTGGCAGGATCCCGAGGCGCTGGAGGCCGCCCTGGCGGCGGACAAGGCGCGGCTGCGGGAGCGGCTTCGGGCCCTCGCGGCGCGGCCCGAGATCCGCGAGGCCATCTACCTCGCCTCCCCCGACCTGGAAGAGAGCCTGGAGCGGTGGTTCGCGGAGCCCGAGAGCGAGAAGGGCCAGCGCACGGAGCTGGCGCTGGTGCGCTACTTCCAGCGCATGGCCCATCGCTGCACCCCCTTCGGGCTCTACGCGGGTCACTCCCTCGGGCGCATCGGCGAGGCCACCCGCCTCGTCCTGGAGGGCCGGGAGGCGTATCAGCGCCACAGCCGCCTGGACATGGACTATCTCTGCGGTCTGGTGCGCGCCCTGGAGGCGGACCCCGCCGTGCGGGAGACCCTCACCTACCGGCCGAACACCAGCCTCTACCGGGCCGGCGGGCGGTTGCGCTACGCCGAGGCCCAGGACGGCGAGAAGGGCCGGACCTACAAGCTCGTCGCCGTCGGCGACAGCCCCTACCTCGCGGCGACCCTCGCCCGGGCGGAGGCGGGCGCCCGCCTGGCCGACCTCGCCGCGGCCCTGGTGGACGACGAGATCAGCCTCGAGGAGGCCAAAGGCTTCATCCACGAGCTCATCGACAACCAGCTCCTGGTCTCGGACCTCGAGCCCGAGGTGACCGGATCCGAGCCCACACCGCGCCTCGCCAGTCTCCTCGCCAGCGGCCCCGCCGCGGAGGCCGGACGCCATCTCCAGGCGACCCTCGCGGAGCTGGAGGGCCTCGACGCCCGGGGTCTCGGCCATGCGCCGGAGCACTACCGCGGCCTGGCCCGGGAGCTGGAGGCGCTCCCCGGCAAGGTGGACCTCTCCAAGCTGCTCCAGGTGGACCTGCACAAGCCCGCGCCCGGCGCCGTGCTGGGTTCCGCCGTGGTGGAAGCGATGCAGGAGGCCGTGGAGCTGCTCCACCGGATGGCCCCGGGCGGCGGGGACGCCTTCACGACCTTCAAGGAGGCCTTCGCGAAGCGCTACGAAGACCGCTGGGTGTCGCTGGTGGAGGTCCTGGACCCTGAAAGCGGGATCGGGTTCACCACCCAGGGAGGCCGCATGGCCGAGGGCGCGCCGCTGCTGGAGGGGCTCGCCTTCCCGGGCGGTCCGGCCCAGGGGCACGGCCATGGGGGCGCCGGCGGGCCGGGCTGGTCCGCCCGGGACCTCCACCTCTTCAAGCGGCTCCAGGCCCTCGACCTCTCGGATCCCGGCGCGGAGCTGGTCCTGGAGGAGGCGGACCTGAAGGCCCTGGCCAACCCCGCGCCCGCGCCGCTGCCGGACTCCCTCTCGGCCATGGGCATCCTCGCCGCCGATTCCCAGGAGGCCTTGGACCAGGGCGAGTTCCGCCTGTGCGTGAGCGGCGCCAGTGGGCCTTCCGCCGCGCGCATGCTCGGACGGTTCTGCCACGGCGATGCGGAGCTGGAGGCCGAGGTCCGCGACCTGCTGCAGGCGGAGGCCGCCTACGCGCCGGACCGCGTCTACGCGGAGATCGCCCACCTCTCCCAGGGCCGCATGGGCAACGTGCTCGCCCGCCCCGTGCTGAGGGACTGGGAGATCGTCTTCCTGGGCCGCTCCGGCGCGCCGCTCGACCGGCAGATCCCCGTGTCCGACCTGCTCGTCTCGGTGGTGGAGGGCCGGGTGGTCCTGCGCTCCCGCCGGCTAGGCAAGGAGGTGGTGCCCCGCCTGAGCAGCGCCGCCAACTTCGTCCACCGCGCCCTGGACCTCTACAAGTTCCTCGGCTCCCTGCAGGGTCAGGGCGTGGAGCAGGGTCTCGGCTGGAGCTGGGGGGCCCTCCAGTCGGAGCCCCGCCTGCCCCGGGTCGTCCGCGGGAAGCTCGTGCTGGCACGGGCCCGCTGGAACGTGAAGGCCGAGGAGGTGAAGCCCTTCCTCGAAGCCAAGGGTGCCGAGCGCTACCGGGCGGCCCAGGCCTGGCGGGAATCCCGCCAGCTCCCCCGCTTCACCCTCCTGGCGGACGGCGACAACGAGCTGCCGGTGGACCTGGACAATCCCCTCAGCCTCGAGGCCTTCTGCAGCCTCCTCAAGGGCCGCGGCGCCTTCAGCCTGCTGGAGGACTTCCCCGGGCCAGGGGGCCTGGTGGCCCAGGGGCCGGAAGGCACTTATCACCAGGAGCTCGTGGTGCCGCTGTTCCGGACCAGGGCGGCGGAGGAGGCGGGACCGCGCCTCAGCCCCGCTCCGCGGCCGGAGACCGGCGCCGCCCGGCGCTTCCCGCCGGGCTCCGAGTGGCTCTACCTCAAGCTCTACGGCGGCCAGAGCAGCGGGGACCGGCTGCTGCAGGAGGCCGTCGCGCCCCTGGTGCGGGAGCTGCTCGCCTCCGGCGCCGCGGATGGCTGGTTCTTCATCCGCTACGGGGATCCCGATCCCCACCTGCGCCTGCGCTTCCACGGCGATCCCGCCCGCCTGCACGGCGCGGCCCTGCCCGCCGCGAACCGGCGCCTCGCCCCCTTCCTGGAGGACGGCACCCTCTGGCGCATGGAGCTCGGCACCTACGACCGTGAGGTGGAGCGCTACGGCGGCGCCGAGGCCATCGCCACGGCGGAGTCCTGGTTCCAGGCGGACAGCGAGGCCGTGATGGCGCTGGTGGCTGCCTACCCCGGCGATGACGGCGCCGAGGCGCGCTGGCGCCTCGCCCTGGCGGGCATGGACCGCATCCTGGCCCTCTTCACCCCGGAACTCGAGGCCCGGCTGGAGCTGGTCCGCCGGGCGCGGGAGGACTTCGGCCGGGAGTTCCGGGCCAAGCAGGGCCCCCTGGAGAAGCAGCTCGGCGACCGCTTCCGGGCTGAGCGGAAGGGCCTCGAGGCCCTGCTCGCTGGCGCGCCGGACGAGGCCCTGGCCCCCGGCCTGGCGATCCTCGACCGCCGGGACGCGGCCCTGGCGCCGCTGGCGGCTGACTTCGCCCGCCGGGCGGCGGACCCGGACTTCACGACCCCGTTGGAGGAGCTCCAGCGCAGCCTCGTCCACATGTTCGTGAACCGGGCCCAGCGCTCCGCCCAGCGCATGCAGGAGTTCGTCCTCTACGACTTCCTGGAGCGGCTGCTGGATTCCCGGGTGGCCCGCCTACGGAAGGGATCCAAGGCCGCGAAGGCGGCTCCTGCACCCGAGACCGACCCGGTGGCCTGAGGCCGCCGGGTCGTTCCCGCCGCGGGCTCAGAGCCCCAGGGTCGCCTTCAGCTTCCCGGCCATGTCGAGGAAGGCCTTCGTCTGGGGGCTGTCCGGATGGGACTGCACCAGGGGCACGCCGGAATCGCCGCCCTCCCGCAGGGCCAGGTCGATGGGGATCTCGCCGAGGAAGGGCAGCTCCATGCGCGAGGCGGCCTCCCGCACGCCGCCGTGGCCGAAGATCTGGGTCTCCTTCCCGCAGCCCGGGCAGATGAAGCTGCTCATGTTCTCGATGATGCCGAGGACCGGCACCTTCACCGTGCTGAACATGCCGAGGGCCTTCTTGGCGTCCAGGAAGGCCACGTCCTGGGGCGTGCTCACCACCACGGCGCCGCCCACCTTGGCGTTCTGGATGAGGCTGATCTGGATGTCGCCGGTGCCCGGGGGCAGGTCGATGACCAGCAGGTCCAGATCGCCCCAGAGCACGTCACCCAGGAACTGCTGGAGGGCCTTGTTGAGCATGGGCCCGCGCCAGATGACGGGCTTGTCCTCGTCGATGAGGAAGCCCATGGACATGAGCTTGAGGCCGAACTTCTCGACGGGCCTGATCTTGCCCTCGGGAGTGCCCTCGGGGCCCTCGTCCTCCTTGACGCCGAACATCATGCCCATGGAGGGGCCGTAGAGGTCCGCGTCCAGCAGGCCCACCTTGAGGCCCAGCTTGGCCGCGGCGACGGCGAGGTTCGCGGCCACGGTGCTCTTGCCCACGCCCCCCTTGCCGCTGCCCACCACGATGGCGTGCTTGACGCCGCCGAGCAGGTTCTTGAATTCCACCTGGGGGGACTTCTCCCAGGCGATCTCCACGGCGACGGCCTCCACGCCGTCCACGGTGCCGACCCGCTGCTGCAGGGCCTTGCGGATCTCCGCCTCCCGGTCCTGGTAGGCGTCCAGCAGCTGGAGCCTCACCGTCACCCTCCCGCCGTCCACGTCCAGGCCCTTCACGGCCTTGAGGGCCACGAGGGTCGCGGAGGTGCCGGGCACCTGGTAGGCGTTGAGGGCGTCAAAGAGCGCGGCGCGGCTGACTTTCTTCTCCATGGTCCACTCCAGCCGTCCAGTTTCGCACGGAGGCCCGGGCCCAGGGACCGGCGGACCTCAGGGCAGCCGGCGGGTGGGCGCCGAGGCGCTCCGGCGCAGGGCCAGCTCGTAGGCCCGGATCTGGCTGCGGAGGGCCGGGCCGGGGGCCAGGCCCCGGCGCAGGACCTGGCCCTCGGGCCCAAGCACCCGGCCCTTCACCGTGTCCGCCAGCTGCAGCTCCAGCAGCTCGACCACCTCCGCCGCCAGCACCGCGTCCCGCACCGGGAAGGCCAGCTCCACCCGGTGGTCCAGGTTCCGGGGCATCAGGTCCGCGCTGGAGAGGAAGGTCTCGGGCTCGCCGCCGTTGGCGAAGTGGTAGACCCGGGCGTGCTCCAGGAACCGGTCCAGGATGCTGACCACCCGGATCCGCTCGCTGAGACCCGGCACGCCGGGCTTCAGGCAGCAGATGCCCCGCACGATCAGGTCCACCTGGACGCCGTCGGCGGAGGCGTCGTAGAGGGACTGGATCATCGGCGGATCCACGAGGGCGTTCATCTTGAAGAGGAGCCGCGCCGGGCGCCCCGCCCGGGCATGCTCCCGCTCCCGCTCGATGCGCTCCCGCAGGCCATGGCGAAGGCCGTGGGGCGCCACCAGCAAGCGCTTCAGGTGCCCGGGCCGGGTGTAGCCCGTGAGCAGGTTGAAGACCCGGGACAGCTCCTCGCCGAGCTCCGGATCCGCCGTGAGCAGGCCCAGGTCCGTGTAGAGGCGCGCCGTGCCCTCGCTGTAGTTGCCGGTGCCGAGGTGGCAGTACCGGCGGATGCGGTCGCCCTCCTGACGCACCACCAGGAAGGCCTTGAGGTGGGTCTTGAAGCCCGGCAGGCCGTAGACCACGTGGACGCCGGCCTTCTCCAGGCGCCGCGCCCAGGCGATGTTGGCGGCCTCGTCGAAGCGGGCCCGCAGCTCCACGATGGCCGCCACCTGCTTGCCCCGCTCCGCGGCCCGCTCCAGGGCCCGGGCGATGGGGCTGGTGGCGCTGGTGCGGTAGAGCGTCACCTTGATCGCCAGCACCTTCGGATCCTCCGCGGCCTCCCGGACGAACCGGACCACGGAGTCCTCGAAGCTCTGGTAGGGGTGCTGCAGCAGGATGTCGCCCCGCTGGAGGGCCTCGAAGATCGAGCCGCTGGCCTCCAGCTCGGGCACCGGCAGCGGCGCCAGGGGGACGTCCTTGAGCTGGGGCAGGTCCACCTGCTGGACCAGCTGCATGAGGTCCGAGAAGGCGGCGAAGCCCTCCGTCGGATAGAGGTCCTCCGGCGCCAGCTCCAGCTCCTCGGTGAGGACGGAGAGCAGGGGCTCCGGCAGCCCCCGCTCGTACTGGAGGCGCACCACGGCCCCGCGGCGGCGGTCCCTCAGGCTCTCCTCGATGGTCTTGAGCAGGTCCTCCTCGGGATCCTCTTCCAGGGGCAGGTCCGCGTCGCGGGTGGCACGGATCGCGTGGCAGCTCTTGACCTTGTAGCCCGCGAAGAGCACGCCCAGGTGGGCGCGGATGACGTCCTCCAGGCTCACGAAGACGAACGTGCCGGGCTCCGAGGGCACCCGCAGGAAGCGCGTCGCCACGCCCAGGGGCACGGGGATGAAGGCCAGCTCCGAGACCGGCAGGCCCTCGGCCCGCACCTCGTCGCCGGCCTCCAGCTCCGCGGCGAGCACCAGGGCCTGGGAGGCCAGGCGCGGGAAGGGGTGCCCCGTGTCCACGGCCAGCGGCGTGATCAGCGGCAGCAGCGTGGACCGGACATGATCCTCCACGAACAGGCCCTGGGCCGTGTCCAGCTCCGTCGGCTTCCGCAGGAAGATCCCCTCCTCCTCCAGCATGGGCCGCAGGACCTCATGGAAGAGCTGGTGCTGACGGGCGCTGTAGGCGTGGATGCGCTCCGAGACCCGGGCGAGGAGCTGGCGGGGCGTGAGGCCATCCGGTCCCGGCGCCGTGATGCCCGCATCGATCTGGCGCCAGATCCCGGCCACCCGGACGCTGAAGAACTCGTCCCAGTTGTGGCTGACGATGGAGAGGAACTTCACCCGCTCCAACAGCGGCACCGTGGGGTCCTCCGCCTCCTCCATGACCCGGGCGTTGAAGTCGAGCCAGCTCAGCTCGCGGTTCTGCAGCTGGTCAGGCAGGGGGATGCGGCGGCTCATGCGGGGGAGGCTCCTGGTCGGGCGGCGCCGGGCACGCGGACGCGCAGGCGCTGGTCCAATAGGGCTTCCAGCAGGCGCCCCTTGTCCGCCACGGCCTCGCGCTCGGGCTCCAGGCCGCCGGGGGCGGCGTCCTCGATGGCGAGCACGGCCCCGCCGTTCCGGAAGCGCAGGCGGGCCATGCGGACCCGCTAGTCCCGCCGGCGGTCCAGGGCGTCGGCCACGCGGAGGATGGCGGCCAGCTTCTTCACCACCGCCTGGTGCCATGGGGCGAGGGCGGCGAAGGCCTCGTGGCGGGCCGGATCGGGGGCCTTGCCCCGGTGGTGGCGGACGATCTGGGCGATGAGCCCCAGCTCCTCGGGCCAGAAGCCCTTCAGGTCGCCGTGCTGGACCATGTAGGCCCCGTGCTTGTGGTGGCTCTTCTCCGCCACCGCGAAGCCGATGTCGTGGAGCCGGGCGGCGCAGGCCAGCCAGTCCCGCTCCAGCTCCCCCAGCTCGAAGCGGGGCTGCAGGTCCAGGAAGAGCTGGTCCGCCAGGGCCTGCACGTGGGCCGAGTGGGCGCGATCCGGATCCGTGCGGGCCGCCAGGGCCTCCACGGAGCTCCAGCGCCGCTCCTCCAGGGGCGGGAGGGTCTCGCCACCGTGGCGCAGGGCCTCCCAGACCATGCCCTCCCGCAGACCCACGGGCAGGTGGCGGAGGGCGTCCGCCCCGGTCCAATCCATGAGCAGCTCCGCCCAGAGGGCGCCGATGTGGAGGATGGCGGCCCGCCGGGGCGGCACGGCGGAGAGCCGCGCGCACCGGCGCTTGGCGGTGGCCTCCCAGAGGCCGGTCCGCAGGGCCTTGAGCTGGCCGCGGGTGGCGGTGTCGCCGCCGCCCGCGGCCCGGGCCAGGTCCTCCAGGGTGCCGCTGGTGCCGAGGGCCCAGGCCGCGGCGGGCAGGCCCTCCGGCAGGGAGCGGGCGGCCTCCTTCAGGAAACCGCGCAGGGCCCGGCGCACCCGGGCCAGGTCCCTCGGGAGGGGCGGGTCGGACACCGGAAAGGCGTCCGCCAGGCGCTGCAGGCCCCAGGGCAGGGAGCAGGCGGCGATCACCTTCCCCCGGTCCATCCAGGTCAGCTCCGTGGAGGCCCCGCCGATGTCCATGAGCACCACCGCGCCCTGAGGGAGGGGGTAGGCCTGGGTCACCGCCAGGTGGATCAGCCTCGCCTCCTCCTCGCCGGAGATGACCTGGATCTCCAGGCCCAGCTTCCGGGCCTCCGCCAGGAAGGCGCCGGCGTTGGCCGCGTCCCGCAGGGTCGCCGTGCCGCAGGCGATGACCCGGTCGCAGGCCAGGCTCTCCAAGGTGGCCTTCATGCGGGCCAGGGCCTTCAGGCCAGCCTGGAAGGCCTCCTCGCCGATGCGGCCGGAGACGGCGAGCCCCTGGGCCAGGCCCACCATGGCCTTCTCCCGGGCCAGGACCCGGAAGCCGTCCATCCCATCCGCCTCCACCACCACCAGGTGGAGGGAGTTGGAACCGATGTCCAGGGCCGCGATGCGCACAGGGGCAGGATCTCCGGGGCGGGTGACGGGGGTGTGACGAGCCGATCGTACTTGAATTCCAAGGCCTTTCTGGGAGACTAACCCTTCTGCCTCCCATGGGGGGAGGTCGCCAACGAGAGGGCGCCCCGGGAACCCGGATCCGCGCCAGGTAGGAGGAATCCATGTCCGAAGAGATCATCGTCGTCAGCAAGCGGGAAGGCCTGGGCAAGGCCGCCAGCAAGCAGCTCCGCAAGGACGGCCTCATCCCCGCCGTGGTCTACGGCCTGGGCGAGCCCCCCGTCGCGCTGACCATCAGCCCCAAGGTCGTCGCCAAGATCATCGCCTCCGAGTCCGGCATGAACTCGGTGGTCTACATGCAGCGCGAGGGCACCGACATCAAGCGCCACGTCGTCATCAAGGACGTGCAGCGCCACCCCGTGACCGGCCGCCTCCGCCACGTGGACTTCCTGCGGGTGGACCCCACCCACAAGATCCGCGTCAAGGTGCCCGTGAAGATCGTGGGCGTCCCCTACGGCGTGAAGACCCAGGGCGGCATGCTCGACTTCGTGCACCGCCAGATCGAGATCGAGTGCCTGCCCAGCCTGATCCCCGCCCACATCGACGTGAACGTCGAGGCCCTGAAGGTCGGCGAGTCCATCCGGTTCGACCAGCTGACCATCGCCTCCACCCTGACCATCCTGGGCGACGCCCATGAGGTCGTCTGCGCCGTCCACGCCAAGGCCGTCGAGGAGGCCCCCGCGGAGGGCGCTGCCGCCGCCGAGCCGGAGGTCGTGGCCGCCAAGGGCAAGAAGGACGAGAAGAAGTAACTCCAGGGCCGAGGTACGAGGTCCCGAGGGCGGCCCCGCGACGCGGGGCCGCTCCATTTCCCTCGGATCCTCGCCACCTCGCCCCTCGCCACCTCGCCCCTCGCCACCTCGCCACCTCGCCCCCATGTGGACCCTCGTTCCCCTCGGCAACCCCGGCGCGGACTACGCGCACACCCGGCACAACCTCGGCCGGCTGGCCCTCCAGCGCTGGCTGGAAGCCGGGGACCTCGCCCCGAAGGTCCTGAGGAAGCTCCCCAGCGGCACCCTCTACGGCCTCACGGACCGGCTCCAGGCCCTGGTGCCCGCCACCTACATGAACCTCTCGGGCCTCGCCTGCGCCGAAGGGATGAGGGCCGGCCTGGATCCCGCCCGCTTCGTCCTCCTCTACGACGACAAGGACCTGCCCCTGGGCCACGGCCGGTTCAGGCTGGACGGGTCCCACGGCGGCCACAACGGGGTGCGCTCGGTCCAGGAGGCCCTGCCGCCGGGCCCCCTGCCCCGGCTCCGCCTGGGCATCGGACCCTTCACCCGGCCCCTGGCGGACTTCGTCCTGGGGGAATGGACCGACGCGGAGTGGGACCGCATCGAGGCCCTGGATGCCCCCTTCGCCCGGTTCCTGGACCTGCTGTCCGCCTCCGAGGATGCGGCCGCGCTGCCCGGCCAGGTCAACGCCGAGGCCTTCTGGCAGGTCCCCGGCGCCTGATTTCGCCTTGAGCCGCAAGGCTTTCCCAGGCAGACTGGTCCTTCGCGCCCGGGAAGCGTCTGCTCCCCGCGGTGCCGCTCCTTGCTCCCTCCTGACGAGGGGGCTTCACATCCACAAGGAGGAACGATGCGTCGCTACGAGACCATCTTCATCGCCTCCCCCACCTTGACCGAGGAACAGGCCGACGAGCTGGTCAAGTTCTTCGAGGGGATCATCGCCGAGCAGGGCGGTGAGCTGATCAAGACCGACAAGTGGGGCCGCCGCAAGCTGGCCTACGAAGTGCAGAAGTACAGCGAGGGCTACTACACGCTCTTCGAGATGAACGCGGACAACAAGCTCGTCGCCGAGCTCGAGCGCCGCTTCCGGAACCACGAGTCCGTCATCAAGTACATGTCCATCCGCATGGACGAGCTGGAGAAGGCCGCCGGCCGCTCCAAGGCGCGGTTCGACCGCGAGTCCAAGCGCAAGGCCGCGGCCGGCATCAAGGACCGCGCCCCTGAGGAGGTGCAGTGATGAAGCGCTCCAAGAACGCCAAGGGCAAGCCGAAGAAGAAGAAGTCCTTTTCGGGCCGCCGCTCGAAGTTCTGCAAGTTCTGCGTCGAGAAGCTGCCCTACATCGATTACAAGGACACCAAGACCCTGACCGCCTTCACCCCGGAGCGCGGCAAGGTGCTGCCCCGCCGCACCAGCGGCGTGTGCGCCGTCCACCAGCGCGCCCTGGTCGAGGCGATCAAGCGGGCGCGGAACATTGCGCTGCTGCCCTTCGCCACGGACTGATCTTCTCCCACTGGTGGACTTTCAAAAGGGGCCCTTCGGGCCCCTTTTTCACGCACGAAGGCCTCCCTCGCGAAGGCTCCCCCGGAGCCTTCTCGTCCCTCCGGGACCGCTCAGCCTCTGCCGTCCACCAGCGCGCCCTGGTCGAGGCGATCAAGCGGGCGCCTCCCGCCTATCGCACCGTGCCCCGCACGGTGCTCCCGCGCTGAAGCGCGGAGGCGGGCCCCTCATCGCGCTGCTGCCCTTCGCCACGGACTGATCTTCCGCGAAGCGCAT
>DASTWQ010000075.1:0-8606 GCA_035758545.1 Holophagaceae bacterium
GGCCCGCCAGAGCTTTGAGGCCCTCGCCGCCCTCAACGACCCCCGCGGCGTCTACGCCCGCCTGCCGATGGACCTGATGGTGAGGTAGCGAGGCGGTGAGGCGGTGAGGTCCGGAGGCAGGATGATCATCTTGCCTTCAGGCCTCACAACCACAGGCCTCGTTACCTTTTCTTCGCCAGCATGGTCCCGCGGCAGGCCGGCGACCCGCAGTGGCAGGCGTGCTGCCGCTTGGCCTTGGCGGTGTGGGGCTCGTCCAGGGTGAGCTGGTAGTCGTAGGACAGCTCCTCGCCGGGCTCGATGTCCCGCAGCGCGTCGATGAAGACCCGGTCCCCGACCTGCTCGGTCTCGCAGTTGGGATCGCAGCTGTGGTTGATGTAGCGCGCGGCGTTGCCGCCCACGTTGGCGTCGATGACCCGGTCCTCGTCGATGCCGAAGAGGAAGGTGTGGTCCGGGTCGTCGTCGTTCTGCATGCGCGCCGAGGCCTTGGCCCAGGAGATGATCTCGCCCTTGTACTCGAGGATGCGCTCGCCCTTCCGGAGGGGCCGGAGCGCGAAGACTCCCTTGCCGTGGACACCGCTCCGGCGCACCTGCACCTTGGGCCCGCGGGGGGTGGGGGAATTCGGCTTCGCCATGTCGCGCCTCAGAGGGAGTGGAGGTCCAGCAGGCCCTCGGGGGGCTCCACGGATGCCTTGCCGTGGGCCAGGTCCAGGGTCCACCAGGCCTTGATGTAGGGGATCTCGACGGTGCCGCGGCGGCCCGGTCGCCGGTCCCGGATGACGACGAGGTCGTAGCCCATGGGGGTGGGGTCCAGCCGCAGCACCTCGCCCAGGGGCGCGCCGTGGGCGGAGACCTCCACGCCGAACCACTGGTGGCGGAAGCTCTCGCCCTCGTCCAGGGTGGCCTCCGACTCGGGCATCCACAGCGCCCAGCCCTTGAAGGCCTCGGCGGCGGTGCGGTCGGGGATGCCCTCCAGGGCCAGGCAGGGCCGCTCCTGGTGCCAGCGGAAGAGCCGCAGCTTCACCGGCCGGGCGGGAGGCTGGGGTTCGCCGTGCTCCAGGTCCAGGGCGGGCGGCGCGAGCACGAGGCCCTGCAGCGAGGCCAGGCGATCCGGGTCGTCCATGACGGCGTGGAAGAGGAACTCGCCCTTGAGGCCCTGGACCTTGGCGAGGTGGCCGAGCAGCAGCATGGGGCGGCCGGCTCAGGCGCGATCGGCTTCGTGGACCTCGACCTCCACCCGGAGGCCGGCCTTCTCGCCCGCCACCTGGCAGAGGGTCCGCAGGCTCTGAATGGTGCGGCCGCTCTTGCCGATGACCCGGCCGATGTCGGCGGGATCGGGGTGGAGGGTCAGCGCCAGCCGGCGGCCCTCCGCCGCGGACTCGATCCGGAGGGCGTCCGGGTGGTCCAGCAGGGGCTTGAGGACGTCGGCGAGGAAGGCTTCGAGGTTCATAGGTCCCTCATTCTGCCAGATGGGCATGGAAAAGCCGGGCCCGAATCCCAGGAGGCGGGGGGCCCGGCGTGTCCTTCGGAAGCGGCGTCCCTTAGAGGATCGCGTGCTTCTTGAAGAGGTCCTCGACCGTCTTGGAGGGGCGGGCGCCCTTGGCGAGCCAGCCCTTGGCCTTCTCGGCGTCGATGCGGACGGCCTCGGTGGTGGTCGCGATGGGGTTCACGAAGCCCAGGATCTCCAGGGCGGAGCCGGTGGGGATCTGGTCGTTCTCGGACACCACGATGTGGTAGAAGGGCTTCTTCTTGGCGCCCTTGCGGGCAAGGCGGATGGACAGCATGGTCACTCCTGGACTGGCCAGTATACCCCGGGCCGGGCGGGGGTAAAAGCGGTAAAAAGCGGGCGGTCCCTCAGAGCCCCATGAGCTGGCGGGCGTACTTGGGCGCCGGGCTGCCGAAGCTCAGCAGCTCGTCGTGGAAGGCCTGGAGGTCGAAGGGGCGCTTCTCCTTCGCGGCCCGGGCCTCGGCGGCGGCGCGGATGTCGTCCATCTCGGCGGAGCCGACGAAGTAGGTGCTCAGCTGGGTGGAGCTGAGGCAGGCCCGCCGCCACTTGCCCACGGCCTCGCCCTCCTCCTGGAAGCCCTCCTGCTCCATGAGTCGGATCGCCTGGGCCTCGGTCATGCCCTGGGTGTGGATCTTCTGGTCGAGGATGGCGTTGATGATCACCCGCAGGCGCATCTTGAGCTGCTCCATCCGCACCTCGGGGCCGCCGTAGCCGGCCCGGGCCATCTCCTGCTCGCCGTAGACCGCCCAGCCCTCGGCGAAGAGCCCGCTGGTGAAGATGCCCCGGACGAGGGTGGGGGCCTTGAAGGCGTTGGAGTGGGCCAGCTGCAGGTAGTGGCCCGGCATGGCCTCGTGGACCGTCAGGTCCTGGACCATGGCCTCGTTGTACTCCTTGAAGAAGCTCTCCACCCGGGCCGGCTTCCAGTCCGAGGGCGTCGGCGAGATGGCGAAGAAGGTGCTGCCGCCGGGCTCCAGGGGGCCGGGGGCCTCGCAGTAGGCCACGGCCACGCCCCTTTGGTACTCGGGCATGACGATGATCTTCACGGGCTCCGTGGGCACCGAGACCAGGTGGTGGGACCGGACGAA
This sequence comes from Holophagaceae bacterium, assembly GCA_035758545.1. Taxonomy (GTDB): domain Bacteria; phylum Acidobacteriota; class Holophagae; order Holophagales; family Holophagaceae; genus JAFDVN01. Next base: position 2,590 of record DASTWQ010000075.1, read on the forward strand.
GTCCGTGGCCTGCTTCAGGTCCGCGGTGGCGAGGGCCACGATGGTGTCGTTGGTGGGGCGCTTCTCGGCGATGCGGTCCAGCACGGCCTTGATGACCGCCTTCCTGTCCTGGGTGGGCTTCCCGGGGAACCAGGCCTCGTGGAGGGGCTTGGCCACGGTGTACATCTCCGCCTGGGTGGCCTTGAGCTGGGCCTCCGCCCGGCGGAGGATCTCCTCCATGGAGAGGTCGGAGTTGAGGGTGTAGCGCAGCTCCTTCCGGAAGCGCGCCTTGCCGATGCGGAAGTCGCCGTCGGAGCGCGGCAGCAGGTCCGCCTTCAGCCAGGCGAGGAAGCCCTCCAGGGCCTGGGCCGCCTTCGCCTGGGCCGGCGCCAGCTCCTGGGCCATGCCGGCCTGGGCCGCGGAGGCAGTGACCTCATCCTTCACGAGCCCAAGGGCGCCCTGGAACTGCTGGAGGGCGGTCTCGGTGTAGATGCGGGGGGGATGCTGGAGGTTGGCCTTGGCCGCGTCCAGCAGGGCCGGGATCGCCTCCAGCCGGGCCTTCACGGCCTTGAGGCGCTGGGGCAGGGGCGTGGTCTCCCGGGCCAGCAGGCCGTAGATGGCGTTGCCGGGGTTGTAGACCAGGGGGTTCCACTGCCAGGACTTCAGGTCGTCCAGGTCGAAGAGGGCCCCGTCCAGCTGGTCCAGGAGGATGGCCCGGTCCACCCGGTCCTGGGCGGAGAGCTCCGCCTCCGGGATCGCGGCCAGGGCGGCGCGCTCGGTGCGGGCCCAGGTCCGCTGGGCATCGAGTCCCTTGGCGCTGAGGTCGCTCAGGCGGTCGTCGAAGCGGTGGTCCCCCAGCTGGGTGGCCGCCTCGGGATTGAGCCGCAGGTAGCCCTCGATGACAGCCTTGGCCCGGGCCTCGAAGGCCGCGTCCGCCTTGCCGGCGGCGGGCGCCTGGGCCAGGAGGGGAAGGACGGCGAAGGGGAGGAGGGCCGGGCGGATGCGCATGGGGACTCCGGAGGATCCCTCCATCATCCCGCGGCAGACCTCATTTCGCGAGGCCTCTCCCCGGGACCGAGCAGGACCTCAGAAGGGAAGCTTGAAGCCCCCGGGCATGCCCGGCATCCCGCCCCCCTTCATGCCGGCCATGCGCTGCATGCGCTGCATGAACTTGGGGTCGTTCATCTGGCCCATCATCTTCTTCATCTCGAGGTACTGCTTCAGGAGCTGGTTGATCTCGTGGACGGGCCGGCCGCAGCCCATGGCGATGCGGCGTTTGCGCTTGCCGTCGAGCAGGTTGTGGTTGGCGCGCTCGGCGGGGGTCATGGAGTCCAGGATGGCCGTGAGGTGCTTCATCCGCTTGTCCGTGGCGACGGAGGCGAGCTGCTCCTTGATCTGGCCCATGCCCGGCAGCATCCCCATGAGCTTGTTCATGGAGCCCAGCTTGGCCACCTGCTGGAACTGCTTGCGCATGTCCTCCAGCGTGAACTGGTTCTTGGCCATGCGCTTGGCGATGTCCTCGGCCTCGCGCTCGTCGATCTTGTCCTTGGCGTGCTCGATGAGGGACAGCACGTCGCCCATGCCGAGGATGCGCTGGGCCATGCGGTCCGGGTGGAAGACCTGGAGGTCGTCCAGCTTCTCGCCCTCGCCGATGAACTTGATGGGCTGGCCGGTGACCTGCTTGATGCTGAAGGCCGCGCCGCCCCGGGTGTCGCCGTCGGTCTTGGTGAGCACCACGCCGGTGAGCGCCAGCTTCTCGTGGAAGGCCGCCGCGGAGCGCACCGCGTCCTGGCCCGTCATGGCGTCCGCCACGAAGAGGATCTCCCCGGGCGCGCAGGCGGCCTTGATGCGGCCCAGCTCGTCCATGAGGGCATCGTCCAGGTGCAGGCGGCCGGCGGTGTCGAGCACCACCGTGTCCCAGCCCTTGAGCTTCGCCTCCTTGACGGCCGCCTCGCAGATGGCGACGGGATCCTTCAGCTCCGTGCGGAAGGAGGGCACGCCGGCCTCCTTCGCCACGACATGGAGCTGCTCGATGGCCGCGGGGCGGTAGACGTCCGCGGGCACCAGGAGGGGCGAGCGGCCCTGCTTCTTGAGGAACTTCGCCAGCTTGCCGCTGGTGGTGGTCTTGCCGGCGCCCTGGAGGCCCACCATCATCACCACCGCCGGGTTGGCGCCGAGCTCCAGGGGCTTCTCGGCGGCCTGGCCGCCCATGATCTCCGTGAGCTCCTGGTAGACGATGTCGATGAAGGCCTGGGCGGGGTTGAGGCCTTCGAGGACCTCCTTGCCCAGGGCCTTCTCCTTGACCCGGGACAGGAAGGTGCGGGCCACCTGCACGTGGACATCGGCCTCGAGCAGGGCCATGCGGACTTCCCGCAGCGCCTCCTCGATGTTCGCCTCCGAGAGCTTCGCCTGCCCGCGCAGGTGGCGCATCGCCTTGGAGAGCTTGTCGGTGAGGGCGTCGAACATCAGGGCCTCGAACCGTCCATTGTAGCTGGGCTGAAGGGGAAACCACTTACACGGAGTCCGCGGAGGGGGCGGAGGGCGCGGAGCTCCTGGGGATGAATCTCCGTGTTCTCCGCTCCTCGGTGACCTCCGTGTAAGTTGTTCATCCCTGAGACAATGCCCCCATGCCGAACCGCCTGAAGGACGCCCTCAGCCCCTACCTGCTCCAGCACGCCCACAATCCCGTGGACTGGTTCCCTTGGGGCGAGGAGGCCCTCGCCCGGGCCCGGGCGGAGGACAAGCCGATCTTCCTCTCCATCGGCTACGCCGCCTGCCACTGGTGCCACGTCATGGAGCGCGAGAGCTTCGAGGACCCGGCGGTGGCCCAGGCCCTCAACGACCATTTCGTCTGCATCAAGGTGGACCGGGAAGAGAGGCCGGACCTGGACGACCTCTACATGGACGCCGTGCAGACCCTCACGGGCCGCGGCGGCTGGCCCATGAGCGTCTGGCTGACGCCGGACCTGCGGCCTTTCTACGGCGGAACCTACTTCCCGCCGGAGCCCCGGGGCGGCATGCCGGGCTTCCGGCTCCTGCTGCTGCGCATCGCGGAGCTGTGGAAGGACCAGCGGGCCGAGGTGGTGGAGCAGGCCCAGGCGCTGACGGAGGAGCTCATCCGCCAGGCGGCAGTGGAACCGGGCGCGGGCCTGCCCGCGGATTCCGTCTTCCCGCCGGCCCTGGCCCAGTTCCGGGCCGCCTTCGATGGCGCCTGGGGCGGCTTCGGCGGCGCGCCCAAGTTCCCGCCCTCCATGGCCCTGGGCCTCATCCTGCGCCGGGGCACGGCGGAAGACCGGCGCATGGTGCGGCGCACCCTGGACGCCATGCGGGACGGCGGCATGCACGACTGGCTCGGCGGCGGCTTCGCCCGCTACAGCGTGGACGGCCGCTGGCTCGTGCCCCACTTCGAGAAGATGCTCTACGACAACGCCCAGCTCGCCGTGGCCTACCTGGAGGCCTTCCAGGCCTTCGGCGACCCGCAGGGCAAGGCCCAGGACGCCGCCGTCGTCCGGTCCACCCTGGACTACCTGCTTCGGGACCTGCGGGACGAGGCCGGCGGCTTCCACGCCAGCGAGGATGCGGACAGCGAGGGGGAGGAAGGGCGGTTCTACGTCGTCACCCCGGCCCAGGTGCGCGAGGCCCTGGGGAAGGATGCGGACCGCTTCTGCGCCGCCTACGGCGTCACCGAGGACGGCAACTTCGAGCACGGCGCCAGCGTGCTCCACCGCTTCTCCTCGGACGCGCCCCTTCCGGCGGAGGAGGACGCCGCGCTCCGGGAGCGCCTGCGCCAGTGGCGGGACCGGCGGGTGCGCCCGGGCAAGGACGACAAGGTCGTCGCCGCCTGGAACGGCCTCGCCCTCTCCGCCTTCGCCAAGGCCGGCGCCGCGCTGGAGGAGCCCCGGTACCTGGAGGCCGCCACCGCCTGCGCCGCCTTCCTGGAGCGGGAGCTGTGGAAGGACGGCCGGCTCCTGCGGATCTGGCGCCGGGGCCAGGCCGCCACGCCGGGCTTCCTGGAAGACTACGCCGCCGTGGCGGAGGGCCTCACGGACCTCTTCGAGGCCGGCTTCGACCCCCGCTGGCTCCGCCTCGCCGAGCGCATCGCCGAGGCGATGCTGGCCCGCTTCGAGGACCGGGCCCAGGGCGGCTGCTTCGCCACGGAGGCGGACCAGGCGGACCTGCTGCTGCGCCTCAAGCCCGGCTTCGACAACGCCGTGCCCAGCGGCAACACGCTGGCGGCCCGGGCCCTGCTGCGGCTGGCCCGGCACCTGGACCGGGAGGACTTCCGGGCGGCGGGCGAGCGCATCCTCGCCTGCTTCGGCCCCTGGATGGCCCTGGCCCCCCGGGCCTTCCCCGGCATGCTCGCCGCGCTGGACGCGGCCCTGGCGGAGCCGGTGGAGGTGGTGGTGGGCGGAGATCCGTCGAATCCGGCGGCCAAGTCGCTGCTGCGGGAGGTCCGTTCGCGCTTTCTTCCGAACGCGGTCACGAGCTGCGCCGGATCCGCATCGGACCTTCCGCTCCAGAAGGGCCGCGGGCCCGTGGATGGCGCCCCCGCGGCCTATGTCTGCAGGAACCGCACTTGCAGCCTGCCGATCCCGTCGCCCGAGGCTCTGGCGAAGCTGCTCTGAGGACGGGCCCCTTCGCTGGATTTTCCCCTTGCGGGGCGCGGGGCGGAGCTCATCTTGAAGTCAGGGTGAAACAGACTTCCGGTTTCATTCGACACATGGGGCGACCCTATCCGCCAGCCCCTTCCGGCGCCCCCACGGGGACGGCCGCGACAACCGGGGCGCCAGGTGGCGCCCTTTTGTCGTGCGTCCCGCGGTCATGCATCCAGGTCCCGCCGGAGATGCCGGAGGAGCAGCCGCAGCTCCAGCAGCAGCGGCCGGGCGGCCAGGAGCACGAGGAAGATCGCCAGCGGGACCGTCGCCTTGAAGCCGAAGCGGCGGAAGCCCACGGCCCCGGCCAGGCCCCCCAGGATGAAGGCCGCGAGCAGCAGGCCCACCAGCTTCAGACGCCCGCGGTCCGCGCGGATCACCGGCGCGCCTTCGAGGCGCGGGGAGTTCCGGTAGAACAGCTTGGCCAGCTCGATGCCCAGGTCCGTCACGTTGCCGGTCATGTGCGTGGTGCGGACCACGGCGCCGCTGATGTTGGTCGTCACGGCGTTGTGCATGCCCATGAGGAAGCAGAGCAGGGCGGTGGCCTCCGGCAGCTCGAAGCGCACCTTGGCGTCCAGCCGCGCCCCCAGGTAGCCGAAGGCGAGGAGGAAGCCCGCCTCCACCAGCAGGCTGAGGGCGTAGCGGCTGCGCATCCGGTGCCGCTTGCCGTAGGCCACCAGCACCGTCGAGAGCGCCGCGCCGGCCATGAAGCAGAGCATCATGACGAGGAAGGACAGGGCCGTGGCGAAATCCCCGCCGGCGCCGCTGTCCGCGAGGCTCGAGACCACGCCGGTCATGTGCGAGGTGTAGCGCCCCACGGCGAGGAAGCCGCCAGCGTTCACGGCGCCCGCCACGAAGGCCATGGACCAGGCCAGCTGGCGGTTCATGGCGGCGGTGCGCGCGTCCCCCTCGCGGGTGATGGCCTCGAAGCGCCCCGGGAGGGCCCTCAACACGCCCAGCAGCGCTGCCCGGGCCTCGGCCGGATCCAGGTTCCGCCGGAGGTGCCGCAGCACGTAGCGTTCGGCGACGGCCTGGAGGTAGCGGGGGATGCGGCGCATGGGGCCCGTCCCCTCAGGCCCGCCGGGTCGCCAGCAGGTGGCCGATGGCCACGGCGGCGGCGTCCGCCGCGTCGGCGGCGAGGGGCTCCTTGAGGTTCAGGAGGGTCATGACCATCTTCCCGACCTGCTCCTTGGCGGCCCAGCCGTAGCCGCTGACGGCCTTTTTCACCTGCATGGGGTTGTAGTCCCCCACCGGCAGCCCGTGGAGCGCCGCCGTGAGGAGGATGCCGCCCCGGATCTGGCCGAGCTTGAGCGCCGTCGCCGCGTTCTTCTCCACGAAGGGTGATTCCACCGCCATGAAGGTGGGCCCGTGGGCCGCGATGGCGGC
>DASTWQ010000087.1:0-16996 GCA_035758545.1 Holophagaceae bacterium
GACAGGGCGCCCTGGAGGTCGCCGCCCGCGAGCTTGCTGGCGATGGCCTGGGGAGCGGAGCCCAGGTTCAGGGCGGAGCCAGCGCCGCTGAAGGCGCCCCAGGTCGTCTTGGCGGGGTCCGCCGCGAAGCTGAAGCTCACCCCCGAGAGGGGGGTCCCGTTGGTGCAGACCAGGTCCAGCACCAGGGAGCCGCCGCTGGAGGCAGGGTCCTTCACGAGGCGGAACGCCCCGGTGGTGGGGTCGGTGTAGGTCAGGGTGGTGGCGGAGGCCGGCGCCGGGCTGCTGGACCCCCCGCCCCCGCTGCTGCAGGCGGCGAGGAGCAGGAGGGCGGAGAGGCCGGCCAGGGAAGGGAGGGTCAGGCGCATGGTCGGCTCCGGATCAGAAGTTCGCGAGGAAGAGGGTGAGATCCGCGTCGCCGATGGCGCCATCCCCGTTCAGGTCCCCCGCCGCGAGGGAGGTCGCGTCGGTCTTCCCGTAGAGGGACATGAGGGTCAGCAGGTCCCGCACGTCGGTGAAGGTGTCCCCGTTGATGTCGAGGGTCTTCACGTGCACGGTGAGGGTCGCGGAGGCGGTGCCGGCGCTCTGGGCCTTGATCGCCACGTCCCCCTTCACGGCGGGCGCCGTGTAGGTGGTGGCGACGCCGCTGGCGGTGGTGGCGGCGCTGAAGCTGCCCGAAGGCGCGCTCCAGGCCACGCTCCCGTAGTTGGTGGTGGCCTTCACGCTGAGGGTCTTGCCCGCGAGCAGGGTCTGGGCGGTGCTGGGGGTGAGGGCGAGGGTCACGGCGGCGGGATCGAAGACCGTCACCGAGGCGGTGCCCGTGGTGGTGCCATCCGACCCGATCGCGGTGACCGTGAAGGTCTGCTGGACGCCGGTGATGCTCGCCGGGGCGGTATAGGTGGTCGTGGCCGCGCCGTCCCCGGCGGTGCTGGTGGGGCTGATGGTCCCGGCGTTGGCCGTCCAGGTCACGGTGTTCGGCGAGAGGGTGGACGTGGCCTTGAAGGTGGCGGTGGCGCCGACGTTCACGCTGGCGGTGCTGGGAGAGACGCTCACGGAAGGGGTGGCGGCGCCCAGCGGAGCCTCCCACACGCCACGGCCGAAGGTGGCGACACGGAGGTAGGCCTTGTCCGGCGCCAGGTAGATGTCCCGCACCGCGACGAGGGGCAGTCCGGAGCCGAAGCGGGCCCAGGTGGCGCCGCCGTCGGTGCTCTCGTAGACGCCGAAGTCCGTGCCCGCGAAGAGGGTGGAGGCATCCCCGGGCAGGTTCTTCACCACGTGCACCGGCACGCCGAACGGCAGGCCGTTGCTGGAGGCCGCGCTGCCGTCGATGCTGCTGAAGCTCGTTCCGCCGTTGGCGCTCTTCCAGAGGTGGTGGGCGCTGGCGGAGGGGGCGACGGAGGCCACGTAGATCGTCTGGGGATCGGTGGGATCGAAGGCGACCCAGCTCAGGTAGGAAGCGCTGCCCGTCAGGCTGCCGCCTTGGGTCCAGGTGCTGCCGCCATTGGCGGTGACGAAGACCCGGCTCTGGTTGGCCGCGATTGCCAGGCTGTTGCCGTCCGAGGCGGCGGCCCCCAGGTTGCGGATGTAGAGGGCGTTGCTGGGATCGGAGCCGGAGCCGGTGCCGCCCGCCGGCAGGCCGGAGGTACCCAGGGCCCCCCAGGTGGCGCCGAAATCGGTGCTTTTGTAGACCTTGCCGTTGGAGGCGGTGTAGACCGTGTTCGGCGTGGCGGTGGCGCCCAGCACCAGCACGGGCTGGAAGGGGGCCGTGCTGGAGTTGTTGGCCTCCGCGATGCCGCTGTCCGATTCCGAGAAGCCCGCACCGCCGTTGGTGCTGCGGTAGATGGCGGTGTAGTAGAGGCTGCCCAGGACCTGGCTTGCGTCCGCGGGATTCCAGACGGTGCCGAAGCCGTCGCCGCCGATGTGGTCGTCGAAGGTGCCGCTGGCGCCCAGGGAGGCGGCGGCGCCCTTCACCCGGATGCGGGTGCCGTTGTCCTGCAGGCCCAGGGAGATGCGCTCCTTGGCGTCCGTGGCGTTGGTGGCCTGGGTGGAGCCCAGGTTGTAGCAGAGGTGGGTGGCCAGGCCCTGGTTCCAGCCGTTGTAGACGAAGGCGCTGTTGTCGCCCGTGGGGACGGTGGTGTTGAAGGGGTCCCGGAACACGGCGAGGCCGCCGTCGTTGCCCACGTAGAGCATGGTCCGCAGGCTGTTGGTGGACCAGGCGGTGCAATGGAAGTCGGCGTGCACGTAGGGATGGCCGCTGCCGTACCAGTGGCTGAGCTGGGTCCAGCTCGCGCCGCCGTCCAGGGTCCGGTAGAGCGCCAGGTTGGCGCCCACGAAGACATGGCTGGCATCGGCGGGATCCACGGCGAGGCCGTGGTTGTAGAAGGCCTGGCCGCCGTCCCCGCTCATCTGGGGGCCCGTGCCCTGGAAGAGGCCGCCGGAGGCGGTGGGCGCGGCGACGAAGGTCCAGGTCTGGCCGGCGTCCGTGGTCTTCAGCAGGCCCCGGGCGATGTTGCCGGAGGCCTTGTCCTCGTAGATGCCACAGCCCTGGGTGGCGCTGGCGGGGGTGGTGGCGACGGTGATGCGGCCCGGCGTGGTGCTGGCCTTGTAGGTGACCGAGGCGGCGCTCCAGGACTGGCCGGCGTTGGAGGAGTACCAGATGCCCTGGTTGGTGCCCTCGGAGCTGCAGACGAGGTGGGTGGCGTCGAAGGCCTGGACGGTCCAGATGCTCCCCGCGGGCTGGCTCACCTTGCTGAAGGTGGATCCGCCGTCGGTGGAGCGGAGCAGGCCGGCGTTGGTGCCCACGAGGACGACGTTCGCGTCCACGGCGAGGATCTGATAGGACCGCGTCGGGGTGGCGCCGGTGATGGTCGCGGCGGTCCAGTGGGCGCCGCCGTCGGTGGTCTTGTAGATGCCCGTCCCGGTGGCGTCGAAGGCGTCGCCCAGGGCCAGATAGAGGGTCAGGTGGTCCGCGGGGCTCATGGCCAGGGCGCCGCAGGAGACGTTGCCGGTGGCGCTGCTGGCGGGGAGGCTGTCCGTGATGGGCGTCCAGGTCCAGGTGCCCAGGGTGGTGGCGTCGGCGTTGGTGCTCTTCCACACACCGCCGCCGCTGGTGGCCAGGTAGACCGTGGCCGGGGCGGTGGGATCCACGACGATGGCCACCGGGCGACCGCTGTCCGTGTCCGGGAAGGTGGTGCTGCCGAAGGGCCCCAGGTTCGTCCAGGTGCCCGGAGCGCCACCGGCGAGGGGGGCCGCCAGGGCCGAGGGCCGCAGGCCGGTGCGGGGGAAGGAGCCGGGCCACTTGGCCACTTCCCGGGCCGCGGCGGCGTTCTTGTAGGCCAGGTACTGGGGGGTCACCTCGCCGAACCAGGTGAGGTTCCAGGCGGCGCGGCCGCCGGGATCATCGGGATCCTGGCGGGCCACCTGGGCGGACAGGGGGCTCGCGAGGGCGAGGAGCAGGAGGGCGGCGAGGATGGAGCGGAGGCGCGGCATGGGCATCCCGGGGGTAGAGACGAAGGCGGGGCCCCAGGGGCCCCGGTGACATATCAATCGGCCATTTTGAGGGCGACCCTAAGCCATGGCCCCATTAATTTTCGTCAAGGCTGAGGTCGGACCCCGGGTAGGGAAGTCCTCCTTCCGCGTTGACCCCGCCTGCCATCGGTTCTAGGGTCAGAGATTTAGCCGGATCCCCGTGATCGCCCTGCGCCCCGAGAACCCCCTGATCGTCCAGTCGGACCGGACCCTCCTTCTGGAGGTCGCCCACCCGGCCTTCGAGCAGGTGCGCGACGAGCTGGCCCGGTTCGCGGAGCTGGTGAAGAGCCCCGAGCACATCCACACCTTCCGGGTGACGCCCCTGAGCCTCTGGAACGCCTCGGCCTCCGGCGTCCCCTGCGAAGAGATGATCGCCACCCTGGAGCGCTGGTCGAAGTACCCGGTGCCCCAGAACCTCATCCAGGAGATCCAGGACCACGGCACCCGCTACGGCAAGCTGCGGCTGGTCCAGAAGGGCGACCGGCTGGCCCTGGAGATGGACGACCGCGGCCTCTTCTGGGAGATCGAGCACCAGAAGGTCCTCCAGGGCTTCCTCGCCGAGCCCTACCCCGATGAGCGGGGCATCTACCTCCAGCCCGGCAGCCGGGGCGAGGTGAAGCTGCACCTCATCCGTCTGGGCCATCCGGTCCAGGACCTCGCCGGCTACAAGCCCGGCGACCCGCTGCCCTTCGAGCTCAGTCCGGAGCTGAAGGCCAGCCACAAGCCCTTCGACCTGCGGCCCTACCAGAAGGCCGCCGTGGACGTCTTCCACGCCGGCGGCGGGCCCGAGGGCGGCGCCGGCGTGCTGGTGCTGCCCTGCGGCGCGGGCAAGACCGTCATCGGCATCGGCTGCATGGACCGCCTCAAGACCCACACCCTGGTGCTCACCACCAACGGCACCGCGGTGAAGCAGTGGAAGCAGGAGCTGCTGGACAAGACCTCGCTGACCGAGGAGCAGGTGGGGCTCTACACGGGCGACACCAAGGAGATCAAGCCGGTCACCATCGCCACCTACCAGATCCTCACCTACCGCAAGAGCAAGGACGCCCCCTTCGAGCACTTCAAGCTCTTCGAGGCGGCCAACTGGGGCCTGGTCATCTACGACGAGGTGCACATGCTCCCGGCGCCGGTCTTCCGGGCCGTGGCGGATCTCCAGGCCAAGCGCCGCCTGGGCCTCACCGCGACCCTGGTGCGGGAGGACGGCAAGGAGGAGGACGTCTTCTCCCTCATCGGCCCCAAGCGGGTGGACGTGCCATGGAAGATGCTCGAGAAGGAGGGTTTCATCGCGACGGCCCACTGCCTCGAGATCCGTGTGCCCCTACCCACGGACGAGCGCATGGAGTACGCCGTCGCCGACCAGCGCCTGCGCTTCCGCATCGCCTCCGAGAACAGCCTCAAGCTGGCCCTCGTGGACGAGCTGATCGCCGGCCACCCGAAGGACAGCATCCTCATCATCGGCCAGTACCTGGAGCAGCTCCGCATCCTCGGCGAGCGGCTGAAGGCGCCGGTGCTCACGGGCCAGACCCCGGAGAAGGAGCGCGAGGCCCTCTTCAAGCAGTTCCGCACCGGCGAGCTGCGGGTGCTGATCGTCAGCAAGGTGGCCAACTTCGCCATCGACCTGCCGGACGCCTCCGTGGCCATCCAGGTGAGCGGCACCTTCGGCTCCCGGCAGGAGGAAGCCCAGCGCCTGGGCCGAATCCTCCGCCCCAAGGGCGACCGGAACGTGAGCTACTTCTACAGCCTCATCAGCAAGGACAGCACCGAGCAGGAGTTCGCCCGCAACCGCCAGCTCTTCCTCACCGAGCAGGGCTACCGCTACCTCATCGAGAGCCGCCACTTCGAAGCGAACGGCGCCCTGAGCGAGCCCAAGGTGTGGAAGCAGCTGCTGGCGGAGACCGGCGGCTGATCAGCCGTTCCACTGCCTAGTAAGGATGTCATCCGATCCGGTTTCGGAAGGCCTTCAGTGGTGCCAGAACATCCTTGGGATGGGCCACGGGATGAGGTGCCATTTCGAGAGCTGGAGAAGGACCAGGACGGGGATCGCGGCGTAAAGGCCGGCCACCACGTCATCGGCCATGATGCCCTCGCCGTCCGGAAGGATCTGGATCTCCCGGCAGGGCCAGGGTTTCCAGATATCCAAGAGCCGGAAGGCCAGAAAAGCCAGCAGGACGGGGGCGAGGAATTCCCAAGGGGAATAGCCCAACTGGCCGAGATCCGCCCAATGGCGCAACGTCGTCAGGGGATTGGAGAAGGGTAGGGCGCCTGCGACAGGGACCAGGCTGATCCAGAGCCCAGCCCACTCGTCGATGACGATGAGGCCTGGATCCTCTTGACCCAGTTCGTGGGCGCAGAGGGTTGATGCTGGGATGCCGAACCTGATCCAGGCCCAGGCTCCGGCCAGGGTGGCGAGGAGGGGCAGGAAGGAGAGGAACGGATGGGCCAGCTGTCCTGCGCTGGTCAGGGCGTCCCCGCCCATCGCGGAGGTCAACCACGTCAGGACCTGCATGACCAGGATCCAGGCGACCAGCGCCGCCAGGCTCCCCCAGGTGCCTGGCGCCGGCTTGAGGTAGCCGCTCCCGAACCCCGTCGCCACCCACCAGGCCCAGCGGGGCGCCTTCGCGCCTCCAGCCTCCAGTCCCCGGCCTCCAGCCTGATCAGACATGTCGGAGCGCCTCCACGATGCGCAGCTTCGCCGCCTTGAGGCCGGGGTAGAGCGCGGCCACCTGGAGGGTGAGCTGGAGGAACAGGAAGGTGCCGAGGTAGACCAGGGGCACCGCCTCGATGTGCAGGGGATAGCCGTGGGCGCTGCCGGGAGGCGCGGGCATCTGGATGCGGGCGGCGTTGGCGGCGGCCCGGAGCGCCAGGGTCGCGGCCAGGCCCAGCAGGCCGCCGATCGCGCCGAGGGTGGCGCCCTCCCACTGCAGGAGGCGAACCAGCTGACCGGGCCGGAGGCCCACGGCCCTGAGCACGCCGAACTCCCGCACCCGCTCCATGACGCTCATGAGCAGGGTGTTGGCGGTGGCGAGCCAGACCACGAGGAAGAGCACCAGGCCCATGAACCCGAAGATGAAGAGGTAGAGCAGGCGCACCTGCTTGAAGAAGGCCGCCAGGTCCGTCCAGGGCAGGGCGGTCTCGCCGGGGTCCAGGGCGCCCCGCACGGCGGCGAGGCCCTCGGCCAGGCGGCCGGGCTCCTTCAGCACCACCGAGAGCCGGGACCGGGCGCCGCCGGCGTCCAGCAGGGCCTCGGCGGTGGCGAGGCTCGTGAGCAGGGCCCGGTCGTTGAGCTCCTTCACGCCCTGGTCCACGAGGCCCACGACGGTGACGTCCACGGCGTTGAGGGCGCCGTCCTTGGTGGTGGCCATCAGGGTCAGGCTGGAGCCCACGGAGGCGCCCAGGGCCTTGGCGAGGCCGGGGCCCAGGACCACCTCCCGGGCCGTGGGATCCGCCGCCAGCCAGCGGGAGCCGGCGCCGCCGGGCAGGGCCGCGGCGTCCTTCACCTGGTCCGCCACCGCCATGAAGCGGGGCTCCCGGGCGGGATCCACCGCCGTGCCCAGGTAGGCCACGCTGCGGCTGCCGTTGGTGAGCAGGCCCATGAACTGGATGCGGGGCAGCACCTCCGCCACCTCCGGCAGGGCCCGGAGCTTCCCGGCGAGGGCCTCGCCGTCCGGCAGGGCGAACTGGAGGCTGGCGTCCTCCTGGTCCTGGAGGGCCTTGGCGTCCATGACCTGCAGATGGCCGAGGCCGCCGCGGATGGCGGCGTCCGAGAGGGCCGAGAAGGTCTGGGCCATGAACCCCCCCGCCAGGGCCATGGCGAGGAAGCCCGCGGCGACGACGAGCACCGTCAGCGCCGTGCGCCGCCGGTTGCGGGCCACGCTGCGGAGGGCGAGGCGGGCGAGGATCCACCGGGCGGGGATCAGCCGGGAGCCGATCACGCGCCCACCTCGACGCCGACGAGGCGTCCGTCCGCCAGCCGCGCGACGCGGTCCGCCTGGGCGATGACCGCGGGGTCGTGGCTGGCGGCCAGGATGGCGGCGCCCTCCTCCCGGGCCAGGGCCTTCAGCAGGGCCACCAGGGGACCGCCATGGGCGTGGTCCAGGGCTGCCGTGGGCTCGTCGGCGAGGATGACCTTGGGCTTCGGCGCCAGGGCCCGGGCGATGGCCACCCGCTGCTGCTGGCCGCCGCTGAGCTGGCCGGGGCGGTGGTCGAGGCGGGCCGTCAGGTCCACCCGGTCCAGGGCCTCGGCGGCCCGGCGCCGGGCTTCGCTTTCAGACGCCCCCTGGAGCTGGAGGGGCAGCATGACGTTCTCCAGGGCGCTGAGCACCGGCACGAGGTTGTGGGCCTGGAAGACGAAGCCCAGCCGGCGCAGGCGCAGGTCGCAGCGGGCCCGCTCCGGCAGGCGGGAGACCGCCTCGCCCTCGAGGAGCACCTCGCCCTCATCCGGCTCATCCAGCAGCCCCGCCAGGTTCAGCAGGGTGCTCTTGCCGGAGCCCGAGGGCCCCGCCAGCACCGTGAGGGCGCCGGCGGGCGCGTCCAGGCTCACGGCGAACACGCCGGCCTTCTCGCCGCCGAGTTCGTAGGCCCGGCTCACCTCACGCAGCTGGAGCATGTTCTCTAGGCTATAGGCTCTTGGCCTTCGGCTCTAGCTTGCGCCGGAGGGTGCCTGTGCCCGCGCACCAGTCCGGCGCCAAGTGACCTGCCCGGAGCCGGTTGATGCCAGCATCCAGGCTCAGTGACCTGGAGCATTCAGACGGGCCACGGTCGCGGCCTCGTAGGCCTTGGTCGTGGCCTCCAGGCCGCCCTCGACGATCTCCCCGACGAGGTCGTAGGCGTGGCCTTTGACGATCTTCACCCGCTGGATGGTGTTCACCTGGGGGGTGCCGTCCACGATGAGGACGTTGCCGTCCACCTCAGGGGCCTGGCCCTGCCAGCGGCCCTTCACGATCAGGTCCGTCTCCTCGTGGGCCCCCTCCACCAGGACCTCGAGGATCTGGCCCACCCGGGCCTCGTTCTTCTCCCGGGCGATCCTCTGCTGGACCTCCAGCAGCTTGCGCTTGCGGCTCTGCTTGGTGCGCTCGGGCACGGGGTCGCCGAGGGGGAAGGCGGAGGTGCCCTCCTCCGGCGAGTAGGTGAAGACGCCCACGTGGTCGAAGCGGGCCTCCTGGACGAAGGCCTTCAGCTCCTCGAAGGCGGCCTCGTCCTCGCCGGGGAAGCCGACGATGAAGTTGGAGCGGAGGGCGATCTCGGGGCAGATGGACCGCAGCTTCTCCAGCAGCTTCAGGAAGGAAGCCCGGCTGCCGCCCCGGGCCATGGCCTTGAGGATGCCGGCGTCCGCGTGCTGGAGGGGCATGTCGAGGTACTTGGCGCAGTTCGGGGTCTCGGCGATGGCCCGCATGAGGCCCTCGGTGAGGCGGTTGGGATAGGCGTAGTGGATGCGGAACCAGCGCAGGCCCTTCACCTGGCCCAGGGCCCGCACGAGCTTCTCCAGGGCGTCGGGGTCGCCGAAGTCCCGGCCGTAGTCCGTGGTGTCCTGGGCCACCAGGCTGATCTCCAGGACGCCCTCGGCCACCAGGCGCTCGGCCTCGGCCACGACGCTGGCCACGGGCCGGCTCCGCTGGCCGCCCCGGAGCTTGGGGATGACGCAGAAGGCGCAGGCGTGGTCGCAGCCCTCGCTGATCTTCAGGTAGGCGCTTGCCTTGGGCGTGGTCCGCAGCCGGGGCGAGGCCTCGTCGTAGAGGTAGGCCGGATCCCGCTCCAGCTCCTCCCAGCCGGCGCCGCCGATGACCTCGGCGATCTGCTCGATGTCCCGGGTGCCCAGGCAGGCGTCGATCTCGGGCATGCCGGCCAGCAGCTCGTCCCGGTAGCGCTCCACCAGGCAGCCGGCGACCACCAGCTTCCGGCAGGCGCCCTTCTCCTTCATGGAGGCGGCCTCCAGGATGGCGTCCACGCTCTCCTTCTTGGCGGCGTCGATGAAGCCGCAGGTGTTCACCACCAGCACCTCGGCCTCGTCCATGGCGTTCGTGATCTGGTAGCCCTTGAGCCGCAGGTGCCCCAGCATGACCTCGCTATCCACGAGGTTCTTCGGGCATCCCAGGGACATGAAGCCGACCTTCGTCATGGCGCCTCCCCCCGCGGGGGCGGGGAACCCTCTAGGTTATCGCGGGATGGGGGGCTTGTCCCGCCCCCTCTGGTAGACTCAGGGCTCTACGCCCAGGTCCCATGCGCATCAGCCTTTCCGTCGACGGAGCCCTTCACACGGTGGACCTCACCGAGGCCGGGGTGACCGTGGGCCGCGGCGAGGCCGCGGACCTGAGGCTCCCGGTGAACGCCGTGAGCCGCGTCCACGCCCGGTTCTTCCTGAAGGAGGGCCGGCCTCACGTCGTCGACATGAAGAGCCTCAACGGCACCACCGTGAACGGCGAGCCGGCCGTTGACCCCAAGCCCTTCCAGAAGGGCGACCGGATCCTCCTGGGCGAGATCCTCGTGAAGTGGGTGGAGGGCCCGGAGAGCCAGGCCCCGGCGCCCCCGGCGGAGACCTCGGGCACCGTCAGCGCGGCGCTGAAGGGCGGCGCCAAGGGCACGAACCCCGCCAAGGTGGCCATGGAGGACCGGGCCTTCGACGCCTCCGGCTCCATCTTCATCCCCCACGCCAGCCTGGAGAAGATGCTCGCGGAGCCTCCGGCCAAGGCCACCGGCGACCGGCAGGACTTCCTCCAGCGCCTGGCGGCCATGGCGGGCACGCTGCTGCGGGCCACCAGCCTCCAGGAGCTGCTGGGCAGCGTGATGAGCGTGGTGACGGAGCAGATCCGATGCCAGCGCGCCTCCATCCTGCTGGTGGACGGCGCCGGGGAGCTGGTGCCGGAGCTGGTCTGGGAGGAGAAGGCCGGCGCCACCTCCAGCCCCATCAGCCGGACCATCGCCCATACGGCCATGAAGGACCGGGTGGCCATCCTCACCATGGACGCCCGTCTGGACCCGCGGTTCTCTTCCGGGGACAGCATCAAGCTGCACGGCATCACCAGCGCCCTCTGCGCGCCGCTCATCGTGGAGGACCAGGCCCTGGGCGTGATCTACCTGGAGGCCAGCGTCGCCAAGGGCGGCTTCACCCGGGACGACGAGCACCTGCTGAGCGCCATGGCGAACTTCGCCGCCGTGGGCATCCAGCGGGAGCGGGAGGCGCGGTTCCGGCAGCGCCTTGAGCGCTACCATTCCCCGGCGGTGGTGGACCAGATCCTGAAGTCCTCCCAGAGCAAGGAGGCCCCGGGCCTCCAGGCCACCCGCTGCGAGATCACGGCGCTCTTCGCGGACATCTCCGGCTTCACCCGCATGAGCGAGGGCCTGGAGCCGCTGCAGCTGGCGGGCATCCTGAACCGCACCTTCGAGGCGCTGACGGAGCAGATCTTCGTGCGGGGCGGCACCCTCGACAAGTACATCGGCGACGCCATCATGGCCTTCTTCGGCGCGCCGAATCCCGATCCGGACCATGCCCAGCACGCCGTCGAGGCCGCCGTGGCCATGCAGGAGGTGCTGCGGGAGCTGAACGCCCAGCGGCCCGAGGGCTTCCCGGAGCTGCGGATGCGCATTGGCATCAACAGCGGCGAGGCCTTCGCCGGCGACATCGGCAGCGAGAAGCGCATGGACTACACGGTCATGGGGGCCACGGTGAACCTGGCCTCCCGCTTGGAGAGCAGCGTCGCCAAGCCCGGCATGATCGTCGTGGGCCCCGCCACCTCCGCACGGCTGAAGTCGGTGGCCCTGCGGCCCCTGCCCCCCGCGAGCCTGAAGGGCATCGAGCACGACGTGGAGCCCCAGGAAGTGCTCTGGGACCACGAGTCCACGGCCGCCCAGTAGGGGCCGCCCGGCGCCGGATCAGTCCCGGCGCTGGTGGATGGGCCAGTTCCCGAAGGCCAGGATGCAGAGCGCGATCAGGATGCCGATCCCCGGCAGCAGGATCAGCAGGCCCAGGGCGCCGTTGTAGCCGGCCTTGGCGAAGATGCGCCAGAAGAGCCAGACCTGGAAGGCGATGAGGGCCAGACCCACCAGGGCGATGATCGCCCAGAGGAAGCAGCCGAAGGCCATGATGCCCGCGGCGGCGGCGGAGTCATCGGGGCCGAGGAGGGCGAATGGAAGCATGGGTCACTCCTTCACGAAATCGCGCCAGAGCATGGAGGGCTGGATGCCGGAGTTGCGCTGGTACTTGCCCTTGGCGTCGTAGCTGTCGTACTCGCCGGTGACCGTGTGGTAGAAGATCTGGCAGATCTCCACCCCGGCGTAGATGCGGATGGGCTGGATGCAGCTGATCTCCAGGGTCCAGTAGCCGCAGAAGCCGATGTCGCCGAAGCCCGCGGTCACGTGGACGAAGAGCCCGAGCCGCCCCACGGAGCTGCGGCCCTCCAGCATGGGCACCATGCCGTGGGTCTCGGTGTACTCCTGGGTGCGCCCCAGGTAGAGGCGGCCCGGCTGGAGCACCAGGCCCTCCTTGGGGATCTTCAGGTGCTCGATGGCGTTCGGCTTGGCCATGTCGAGGACCTCGGGCGTGTAGACCGCCAGGTCCTCGGCGAGGCTGAGGTTGTAGCTGTTGGGGTTCAGGCGGCCGTCGTCCCAGGGGGTGATGACGACCTTCCCCTCGTCCCGGGCGGCCAGGATCTGCTTGCCGGTGAGGATCATGGGGGCTCCGGAAAGGCGAGCGCCCGCGCGGGGGCGGGCGCTCGGGGTCAGTCGCTCGGGCGCGTCACTGCTGGGTGAAAGCGGCCTTCACCTCGGGCTTCACGAGGACGATGATCGCCCAGATGCCGATGGGCCAGCCGAGCAGGCAGCAGGCGAAGCAGGGGATCAAGGCCAGGATCGCCGCGGCCATGGCGAAGCCCCAGCTCTGGAGGTTCTTCATCTTGGTGGCGCCGATGAAGATGACGGCGCTGATGACGATGCCGAGGATGCGCAGGATCATGCTGCCGCCCATGACCAGGGCGGCGACGCCCTTGTCCGCGCCGGGCAGGCCACCCCCGGCGAGGCCCGCGCCGAAGATGCCGAGGCTCAGAAGGAGCCCGAAGAGCTGAAAGAGGATGCTGATGCCGGCGGTGACCTGGAGGCCGATGGCCGGGCCGTTGACCTGCTGCTGGGGGGTGTCGCTCATGGAGGCTCCTGGGGAATCGGGTGGAAAAGGGTCAGCCGAGCATGCCGGCGAGCTTGGAGATCAGGGGGAGGGGCCACTTCTCGCCACCGAAGGCCTTGATCCAGCCCATGATCGAGCCGCCGAGGGAGAGGACGAGGATGGCGACCCAGCCCAGGCAGCCGATCACCCAGCCGATGAAGGGGATCATCATGATGATCATGGTCGGGATGATCAGCACGATGACCGTGATGGCCAGCGCCAGGCCCTGGCGGGCGTGCCAGTAGACGTAGGCCTTCTGGGGATCCGCCTGCTTGTCCTTGAACATCAGGAAGGGGATCAGGGAGAGGATGCCGAAATAGGCGAGGAAGAGGTGGATCTTGTCCTCCTCGTGGAAGGGCTGGGCGGGGGTGGTTCCATCGCTCATGAGGGCTCCTGGGGCCGGCCGCTGGCCGGGATCGGTGAACTGGCCGAACTGGGGGGCGCCCTTCGCGGGGACAGCCGGGGGCGGGGCCACGGGGGGCACGGCCGGCTTGGCGGGCTCGGGCTCCGGCTTGGGGCCCGCGGCGTGGATGGCGGCCATCTGCTCGGCGCTCATCCGCACGGTGCCCGCGGGGTTCTCCGCGGCCATGGCCTGGATGGCGACGGTGGCCCCGGCGTCCGCTCCGGCGTCGGGATCCATGAAGGTGAGGTGGATCTGGCCCAGGGTGATGCGGTCCCCGTGCTTGAGGGGCGAGGCCTGGACGCGGTTCCCGTTCACCAGCACGCCGTTGGAGCTCTGGAGGTCCTGGACCTCGTAGCCCGTGGCGCCCTTGCGGATCACGCAGTGGTGACGGGAGATGCTGGGATCGGGGATCCTCAGGGCGTTGTCCAGCTCGCGGCCGATGTGCACCTCGGCGTCCACGAGCTCGAATTCGCGGGGCTCTGCTCCGCTCTCCTGGACCAGCAGTTTGGCCATGGCTCCCTCGGGTCTGACGGATTGGGTTGAGGCAGTGTAGCCCTGCAGAACGGGTCCGCAAAGAGGGGAGCGGCCCGGTTTATTCCTTGACCGGGGCCCGGAAGGTGGCGAATCCTAGCGGCAACACGCAATCCGGGCCTGCCCCGGCGGAGACGGAATGGTCCTCTTCAACGCGGCCACCAAGGAACTGACGGCCAAGATCGTCTATTACGGCCCCGGTCTCTGCGGCAAGACCACGAACCTCCAGCACATCTACGACACCCTGCCGGGCGACGGGCGGGGCAAGATGCTATCCCTCGCGACCCAGACGGACCGCACGCTGTTCTTCGACTTCCTGCCCATCGACCTGGGCACGATCCGCGGCATGAAGACCCGCATCCAGCTCTACACGGTGCCGGGCCAGGTGTTCTACGACGCCACCCGCAAGCTGGTGCTGCGGGGCGCGGACGCGGTGGTCTTCGTGGCGGATTCGCAGGCCCCGGCCCTGGAGTCCAACAAGGAGAGCTTCCAGAACCTCATCGACAACCTGAAGGAGCAGGGGGCGGATCTCTCGGCGATCCCCCACGTCCTCCAGTGGAACAAGCGGGACACGCCCAACGCCCTGCCAGTGGGGACCCTGGACCAGGAGTTGAACCGGTTCCATGCCCCCACCTTCGAGGCCTGCGCCATGAAGGGCGAGGGCGTGAAGGAGACCCTGGCGGGGGTGTCCAAGCTGGTCCTGAAGTCCCTGGCGGACAAGTACGGCGGCGGCACCATCGAGGCCCCGCCGGTCATCGCCGCGCCGACACGCCCGGCCCCCGTTCCGCCGCCGGTGGTGGCGCCCCCGTCCTCCCGGCCCATGGAGGTGGAGGAGATCGCCATCTCCGACGCCCTGGAGGAGATCGAGGAGCTGGAGGCCGAGCACGCCCAGCCGACGGTCCCCGAGGCCGTCCGCCAGAGCGGCGCCTACAAGCTGCCCCACGCCTCCGTGGTGGAGGTGCCCGTGGTGCTGGACCGGAGCCTCTTCTCCGGCGACACCCCGGTGGAGATCAAGCTGAAGCTGTACATCCGGTAGGCTTTCGGGCTGGAGGCTGGAGGCTGGAGGCTGGGGCGCCATCGGGCTCCAGGCCCCGGCCGTCTTCAGGCACACTAGCTGATTAGCCCTGAGGCCCGGATGTCCCGCCCCGTCGTCACCCGCTTCGCCCCCTCGCCCACCGGCATGCTGCACATCGGCGGCGTGCGGACGGCGCTCTTCTGCTGGCTCTTCGCGAAGAAGCACGGCGGGCGCTTCATCCTCCGCATCGAGGACACGGACCTCAGCCGCAGCACCGACGACAATATCCGCATCATCGAGGAAGGCATGGCCTGGTGCGGGCTGGGCTGGGATGAGGGCCCGGTGGTGGGCGATCCCTCCCGTTGGGTGGGCCCCCACGGCCCCTACCGCCAGATGCAGCGCATGGACCTCTACCGCGCGAAGATCCAGGAGCTCCTGGACCAGGGCCTGGCCTACCGCTGCCGCTGCTCCAAGGAGGCCCTGGAGGCCCGCCGGGCCGAGGTGGAGGCCGCCGGCAAGGTCTTCCAGTACAACCGCGGCCTGGACGCCGGCCGGGGCTGCCGGGACAAGGGCCACGACGCCTCCGAGCCCGCGGCCATCCGGTTCAGGATGCCCCTCGCGGGGGACCCGCTGCTCGAGGACGGCGACATCGTCCTCAGGGACCAGATCAAGGGCGAGATCCGCTTCCCCGCCGAGAGCCTGGACGACTGGATCCTCGCCCGCACCGGTGAGGCCCCCGGCGAGATCGGCGTGCCCACCTACAACTTCTGCGTGGTGGTGGACGACGTGCACATGGAGGTCAGCCACGTCATCCGGGGCGACGACCACGTGAACAACACCCCCAAGCAGCTCCCGCTCTTCGCCGCCTTCGGCGCCGAGCTGCCAGTCTTCGCCCACGTCCCCATGATCCTCGGCAAGGACGGCGCCAAGCTCAGCAAGCGCCACGGCGCCACCAGCATCACCGAATACCAGGCCATGGGCTTCCTGCCCTCCGCCGTGCGCCTGGCCCTGGCGCGGCTCTCCTGGACGCCCAAGATCAACGGCCACGCGGTGGAGACCGCCGAGGAGGAGCTGCTCACGGACGAGGAGATGATCCGCCTCTTCGACCTCGCCGACTGCCAGAAGAGCGCCGCCCGCTTCGACCTGGACAAGCTCGCCTGGATCAACCAGAAGCTCATCCAGCGCGCCACCTGGCAGGAGCTGGAGCCCCACCTCGCCCCCTTCCTGCCGGAGGCTTGGAAGACCAGGTCCGACGCCTTCAAGCGCGTGGCCATCACCGCCACCCAGAAGGGCAAGGGCCTGAAGGAGATGGCCGAGGCCCTGGCCTTCATCTGGGAGGCCCCCGCGGGCTTCGACGAGGCCGCCGTGGCCAAGTTCATGACGGACGCCGTGAAGCCCGCCCTCCGGGAGGTCGCGGCCCTGGAGGACTACGCCCACGACGCCCTGGAGGCCGCCTTCAACGCCCTCCTCGAGCACCATGGCCTCAAGCTCAAGGACCTCGCCCAGGCCCTCCGCGTCGCCCTCTGCGGCAAGCCCGTCAGCCCGCCGATCTTCGACACCCTCTTCCTGCTGGGCCCGGACGAGGTCCGCGCGCGGTTGGCAAGATGGATGTGAAACCCATTCACCGCCGAGGCGCAGAGCGCGCCGAGGATTGAACCTTTTTCCTCTGCGTCCTCCGTGCCTCCGCGGTGAAATCTTCCTGACGAGCCCCATGTCCGACGAACCCCACTCCCTCAACTTCCTCGAAGAGCTCGTCGAGGCGGACCTGGCGTCCGGCCGGCACGGGGGGCGGGTGCTCACGCGTTTCCCGCCGGAGCCGAACGGCTACCTGCATATCGGGCACGCGAAGAGCATCTGCCTGAACTTCGGCCTGGGGCTGAAGTACGGCGGCGGCACCAACCTGCGCTTCGACGACACCAACCCGACGAAGGAGGAGCAGGAGTACGTGGACGCCATCGAGGCCGACGTGCGCTGGCTGGGCTTCGAGTGGACGGCGGTGCTCTTCGCCTCGGACTACTTCCAGACGATGTACGACTACGCCGAATACCTGATCCAGAAGGGCAAGGCCTACGTCTGCGACCTGGCGGAGGCGGAGATCCGCGAATACCGCGGCAACTTCCACGTGCCGGGCAAGGAGAGCCCCTACCGGGACCGGAGCGTGGAGGAGAACCTGGACCTCTTCCGCCGCATGAAGGCCGGCGATTTCCCCGAGGGAGCGCGGGTGCTGCGGGCGAAGATCGACATGCAGAGCGGCAACATGAACCTGCGGGATCCGCTGCTCTACCGCATCCGCCACGCGGCCCACCACCGCACCGGGGACGCCTGGTGCGTCTACCCCATGTACGACTACGCCCACCCGATCGAGGACGCGATC
>DASTWQ010000101.1:0-3415 GCA_035758545.1 Holophagaceae bacterium
GCGGGCCTGGCGGTAGAAGGTCTCGATGCGGTGGCCCAGGTAGCCGAAATCGTTGTAGGCGCGTTCGAGGCGGTCCTTGGAGCGGACAATGCCGGCGTAGTTCCAGAGGGTGGTGCGCATGAGGTTCCAGTCCTGCTCGATGAGCAGGGGGTCCGTGTCCTCGGGGGCGCCGGGGCCCTCCCAGGCGTGGAAGTCCGCCGGATCCGGGCGCCGGGCGCCGGCGGCCAGGTCCGCGGCGGCGGCCTCGGCGGCGCGGGTGCCCCAGAGCAGGCCCTCCAGCAGGCTGGTGGAGGCCAGGCGGTTGGCGCCGTGGAGGCCCGTGCAGGCCACCTCGCCGGCGGCGAAGAGGCCCTCGAGGCTCGTGCGGCCCTCCAGGTCCACCAGCACGCCGCCGCAGAAGTAGTGGGCGGCGGGCACGACGGGGATGGGCTGCTTCAGGGGCTCGATGCCCTCGGCCCGGCAGGCGGCGAGGATGTTGGGGAAGTGGGCCTCCAGGTCGAGCTTGGCGGCCACGGGCTTCAGGTCCAGGAAGACGCAGGGCTCCCCGGTCTCCGCCATCTCCTGGAAGATGGCCCGGCTGACCACGTCGCGGGGGGCCAGCTCCAGCTGCTCCGGGGCCAGGCGCCGCATGAACCGCTCGCCCTTCTTGTTCAGGAGGATGCCGCCCTCGCCCCGCAGGGCCTCCGTCAGCAGCTGCCGGGGCTTGCCGGGGATGTAGAGGGCCGTGGGGTGGAACTGGACGAACTCGCAGTTGAGGATCCGCGCGTTGGCGCGGTAGGCCGCCGCGAGACCGTCGCCGGTGGCGCTCGGGGGGTTCGTCGTGTGCTGGTAGAGGTAGCCCAGGCCGCCGGTGGCCAGCAGGGTCCGGGTGGCGAGGACCGCCTCCACCGCGCCGGTGGCGGGATCGAAGAGATAGGCGCCGTGGACCCGCAGCGGCTCGTACATGCGCCGCACGTCCACCGAGTGGTGGGGGCTCGTGAGCAGGTCCACCAGGCAGAGCCCCTCCCGGACGGTGATCTTCGGGTGGGTCTTCACCGCCTCGCTGAGGCGCTGCTGGATGGCCGCGCCGGTGGCGTCCTTGGCGTGGTAGATGCGGCGGGCGCTGTGAGCGGCCTCCGCCGTGGGCGCGGGATCGCCGTCACTATCGGTGTCGAAGGGCACCCCCAGCCGCTCCCACAGGAAGGCCCGGCAGAGGGGCGGGCCCTGCTCCGCCAGCAGCTGCACGGCCTCCGGGCGGCAGAGCCCCGCGCCGGCCTTGAGGATGTCCTCCGCCAGCAGGGCCGGGCTGTCGCCCTCCTCCTCGCCGGGCAGGCCGATGATGCCGCCCTGGGCCCAGCCGGTGTTGCTGAGCCCCAGGTCGTCCTTGGCCACGAGGACCACCGACAGGCCCAGATCCGCGGCCTTCAGGGCGGCCGCGCAGCCGGCGATGCCGCCGCCAAGGACGAGGAGGTCGGTTCCGTTCATGCGCCCTCCAGTGTCCACACCGGCCGCTCCAGCCGCCAGAGGGCGGTCCAGTCCGGTTCGCCGGCCGCCAGGGCCAGCCGCGCCGCCGTCAGCCGGGCGGCCTCGGCGAAGTCCACGGTGCCCCAGGGCGTCGGGAGCCGGCCCTCGAACGGCGCGAGGCGACCCAGGGCCTCCTCCCACACGGCCCGGAGACCGGCGGCGTTCTGGAGCTGGAGGTGGTGGTGCCCGGCGGTCATCAGGATCAGGCCCTGAAGGCCGCCCTTCAGGTCCCCGGCCGCCTCGATCCAGAGGGGCTCCAGCGCGTCGTGGCACTCGTGGAAGAGGCCGTGGTTGAAGAGGCTCACGCCGGCGGCGAGGCCGTAGCGGTCATCCCGCGGCAGGGGCGTGAGGGCCGCCAGCTGCCAGCCGCTCCGAAGGCTCACCAGGGGCCCGAAGGCGCCCCAGGCGGGATGGGGCCGCCAGCCCGTGGCGGCGGCCGCCGCCGTGTCGGGGTGCAGGGCCCGGGCCGCGGCCCAGGCCTCCGCCGGATCCTGGACCCCCAGGGCGGCGAGCATGCGGGCGGCGTGGGCCAGCAGCTCCGGCTCCGGCAGGCCCTCCGGATGCAGTTCCCGCAGCCGGGGCGCGCCGAGGACCGTGGGCCAGACCAGGTGGGCCCGGGCCTCGGGATCGTGCAGGGCGGCCTCCAGGCGGGCCCGCAGGAAGCGCTGCACCGGCAGCGGCAGCAGGGGCTGGCGCTGGAAGAAAGGAGTCTCGAGGTGGTGCACGCCGGTCATCCCTTCCCCCTCGGTTTCACCTGGGGCGCCACCACCAGGGTAAGCTGCGTCCCGCCGACGGCATTGGGCTCCGAGCCCGCCACGCGGCAGGCCTCCAGCGTCGCCTTCGCCACCTTCTTCGGGTCGCCCTGGCCGTGCTGGAGGATCCAGCGGGCCAGCAGGCCCCGGTAGAGCTTGGACCAGTGGCTGATGGTGCGGCCCTCCCCGTCCACGATCTCCACCGTGTGCCGGGGCCGGTCCCAGGCACCGAGCAGGTCGGCGTGGTCCTTGGGCAGGAGGGCCCAGACCTCGCCCTCGGGAAGGGCGGCCAACTGAGGGGCCAGGGCCTTCTTCCAATGGGCCTTGAGACCCGGCAGGCCCCCCAGCTTGAGCTTGTAGGGCGGCACCGGCTCGTCGCCGCGCACGAGCCCGCGCAGGTTGGACAGGATGTAGGTCCGCGCCCAGGCCTCCGCCGGCAGGGTGGCGGCGTCGAGGGCGCCGAAGGCCACGCCCTGGTAGCGGGCGAGGGCCGGCAGCAGCTTCACGGAACCCTTGAGGGCCAGGGCCTCGGCCCGGGCCTTCTCCAGAGCGGCGTCCTTCACCTCGAAGGCCTTGCGCTGGGCCTCCGGCGTGCCGTGCACCGCCAGGTCCGCCAGCCGCTCCCGCACCCAGCGCTGGGCGGGGCTCTCCGGCAGGCGCCCGGCCTTGCCGCCTGCGGCCTTCTCCTCCGACGGCGCCAACAGGATCAGCGGCTGCATGCCGTCCCTCCCATCGATCCCTGCTCCTGATCCGCCACCCAGTCCTCCAGGCTCACCAGTGAGATGCCGCGCCAGAGGGTCCGCAGGCGGGCGCCGTAACCTCTCAGCCCGGCGCTGTGGGCGAAGCGGTGGCCCCGGGTGGCCACCGGCAGGGGCGGCTGGCCTTCGTCCAGCTCCCAGGGATGGAGCACCAGGGGCGTGCCGGCGTCCTCGGAGGCGAGGGCGTGCAGGGCCCGGCGCAGGGAGGGCCGGGGCAGGATCCGCATCCCCCAGCCCCAGAGCGGCGCGCGCCACTTGAGGAAGTCCATGGTCGCCGGGGGCAGCTCCCAGAAGCCCGCCTCCAGCCGGTGAGGCCGCGTGGACCAGGCGGGCTCGCCGAGCACCGGCAGCGGCGCCCGGCTGGAATCGAAGGTGAAGCCGAGGCCCGGCAGCTCCCGCCAG
>DASTWQ010000111.1:0-2727 GCA_035758545.1 Holophagaceae bacterium
GGATCGAGAGGCCGTTGCCCAGCAGCTTGTAGCGCTTCTCGAGGCTGACCTCTGGCGGAAAGCGGAAGCCCGGCGGCAGGCCCAACAGGCGGGCGATCTCGCCGGACGAGAAGCGGCGCGCGCCCCGGCCCGCGGGTAGGGCCGTGCGCAGGAAGGAGCCGCTGCCCACCAGGCGCTGGCCGTAGCCGCCGATGAAGCAGGCGGAGCGGGTGGCCCCGGCCTCCACCAGGTCTAGCCCGGGGCCGTGCCTGGCGAAGAGCTCTGGCGCCAATTCCAGCGCCGGGTCCGGCTCCGGATCGAGGTAGCCCGCAAGCGGCGCGGGCGCCACCTCCGGAAGGGGCGGATGGAGGAGTCCCTGCCGGGAGGCCACCAAGTAGACCCGCGGCCGCAGGTTCGGGACGCCCAGGCGCGTGGGGCAGAGGCGCCGCTCCGCCACCTCGAAGCCCTGGCGGTCCAGGAGCTCCCGCAGCCGCCCGTGGGCCTCGGAGCCCAGGAAGCCCTCCACGTTCTCCAGGGCGAGGCGCGCCGGCGGCGCGGCCTCCAGGATCCGCAGCAGGTTCAGGAAGGCCCGGGACCGGGGATCCTCCAGGTCGCGCTTGCGGCCCATGCGGCAGAAGGGCTGGCAGGGCGGGCTCAGGAGCCAGGTGTCCGCGCCGTGCCGCGCCAGCTCCGCCGCGGGCACCGTGGCCAGCTCCCGGGGGACCGGCGCCTCGCCGTGGTTCAGGGCGTAGGTGGCGTTGGCGGCGGGGCTGATGTCGTAGGCCGCCGCCACCCGGCCCCGGTCGCCGAGGGCATAGCGCCACCCGCCGAGGCCGGAGAAGAGCTCGAGGACCCGCATGGCCGGCCCCTCAGGAGCGGGTGAGCTTCCGGTACTTGATGCGGTGGGGATCGAAGGGCTTCAGGCCCAGGACGTCCTTGCGGTACGCCTCGTACTGGGAGTAGTTCCCGTCGAAGAACTCCACGCGGGACTCGCCCTCGAAGGCAAGGATGTGGGTGGCGACGCGGTCCAGGAACCAGCGGTCGTGGCTCACCACCACGGCGCTGCCGGCGAAGCCCTCGATGGCCTCCTCCAGGGCGCGCATGGTGTTCACGTCCAGGTCGTTGGTGGGCTCGTCGAAGAAGAGGAGGTTGGCCTCGCTCTTGAGCGTGAGGGCGAGGTTGAGGCGGTTCTGCTGGCCGCCGCTGAGCTCCCGGACCTTCTTCTGCTGGGCCTCGCCGGTGAAGCCGAAGCGGCTCAGCCAGGCCCGGGCGTTCACCAGCTTGCCCCCCAGCTCGATCTGCTCGTAGCCCCCCGAGATGGCCTCGAAGACGGTCTTGTCGGGGTTGAGGCCCTCCCGGAGCTGGTCCACGGTGGCCATCTTCACGGTCTCGCCCACCTTGATGGCGCCGCCGTCCGGCGTCTCCTGGCCGGTGAGGAGGCGGATGAGCGTCGTCTTGCCGGCGCCGTTGGGGCCGATGACGCCGAGGATGCCGCCCCGGGGGATGGCGAAGCTGAGCCCGTCGAAGAGCACCTTGTCGCCGAAGCCCTTGGCGAGGCCATCGGCCTCCACCACGAGGTCGCCCAGCCGCGGGCCGCTGGGGATGTAGATCTCCAGTTCCTGCTCCTTCTGCCGGCCCTCCTCACCCGCCAGCTTCTCGTAGTTGGCGATGCGGGCCTTGCTCTTGGCGTGCTGGCCCTTGGGGGACATGCGGATCCACTCCAGCTCCCGCTCGAGGGTCTTCTGCCGCTTCTTGTCGGACTTCTCCTCCTGGGCGAGGCGACCCTGCTTCTGCTCCAGCCAGCTGGAGTAGTTGCCCTTCCAGGGGATGCCCTCGCCGCGGTCCAGCTCCAGGATCCACTCCGCCACGTTGTCCAGGAAGAAGCGGTCGTGGGTGATGGCGATGACGGTGCCCGCGTAGTCCTTCAGATGACGCTCCAGCCAGGCCACGGTCTCCGCGTCCAGGTGGTTGGTGGGCTCGTCCAGCAGGAGGATGTCGGGCTTCTGGAGCAGCAGGCGGCAGAGGGCCACCCGGCGGCGCTCACCGCCGGAGAGGACCTTGATGAGGGCGTCGCCGTCGGGGCAGCGGAGCGCGTCCATGGCCTGCTCCAGCTGGCTGTCCAGGTCCCAGCAGTCGTGGGCGTCGATCTTCTCCTGCAGCTCGCCCTGGCGGGCCAGCAGCGCGTCCATGTCCGCGTCGGGATCGGCGAACTTGTCGTTGATCTCGTTGTACTCCCGGAGCCAGGCCACCTTCTCGGCGGCGGCCTCCTCGACGACCTCGCGGACGGTCTTCTCGGGATCCAGCTGGGGCTCCTGCTCCAGGAGGCCCGTGGTGTAGCCCTTGGAGAGGGTGGCCTCGCCGTTGAAGTCCCGGTCCACGCCGGCCATGATCCGCAGCACCGTGGACTTGCCGGAGCCGTTGAGGCCGAGCACGCCGATCTTCGCGCCGAGGAAGTAGGACAGGGAGATGTCCTTGATCACCGGCTTGTTGTTGTAGATCTTCGACACCCGGTGCATCGAGAAGATGATCTCGGGCTGCTCGTTCCCTTGCTTGGCCATGGTCCGCTCGACAAAAAGGCCGCGCGGGGCGCGGCGATCCCCAGTCTAGCCCGGGGACCGCCCTCCGGTCGAACCGGGACTGGGCAACACATCGATTCGACGCTCGAAGAGGATCGTCCTGTTCTCCTTGAAGGCAGGAATGGCGACCTGCTCAAACACGGATTCCCATGGCAGCGCACCGGGGAGATTC
>DASTWQ010000153.1:0-2783 GCA_035758545.1 Holophagaceae bacterium
CCGGGCCTCGACCCAGGTCCCGACACCGCCCTCGGCGCGCCGGTCCTCGGGCAGCACGGAGGCGGCCCCGGACCAGGCTGCGCGGCCCAGGATCCGGTAGGCCACGTCGCCGCGGGTCCAGGTCTGCGGGCCGTCGGGGAACCCCGCCGGCAGGATCGCGGTCTCCGTCCTCCCGTCCGCGCTCAGCAGGCCGACGCCGTCCCCCTTCACCACGAAGGTGGCCTGGAAGGGGGGCTGGGTGCCCACGGTGAAGGACTTGAAGATCACCAGCGCGCCGTCTTCCCGGTCCACCACCTTGTCCACCCGCACCTGGAGGCGGCGGGCCGCCTGCTCCGCTCCCGGCAGGGAGGGATTCAGGTAGACGAGGGTGAGGCCTTCCTCCGCGGCGGTGTAGGGGCGAGGGATCTGGGGCCCCGGTTGGCGGCAGGCCGCGAGGCCAAGGAGGAGGGTGGCAGGAAGGAGGGCGTGTCGCGTCACTTGGGCCCCTTGCTGAACTTGGCGAGCAGGTCCGTCAGGGAGGCGCCGGGCTTCGGGGCCTCGGTCTTGGGGCCGAAAGTCCCGCCCCGGGGCGCCGCCTCAGGCCGCGGTCCCTTGCCGCCGGGCCGCGGCCCGCGGGACGCGCCTTCGGGTCGGGGGCCGCCGGGCTTCGGCCCGCGGGCCTCCGGGCGGCCGTCCCGCTGGGGGGCCCGGGGACCGCGCTCCGGCCGGGGGCCCCGGGGCTGGCGTGGCTGGTGGCGGTGCGGCTCACCGGCGGGGGCCGGCAGCAGCGCCTTGATGGACAGCCCGATGCGCTTGGCGGCGAGGTCCAGGCTCATGACCTTCACCTTCACCACCTGGCCCACGCTGAGGGCCTCGGAAGCGTCCTTGATGTAGCGATGGCTGATCTCCGAGAGGTGGACCAGGCCGTCCTGGTGCACGCCGATGTCCACGAAGGCTCCGAAGGCGGCGACGTTGGTCACCACGCCCGGCAGCTCCATGCCCACCGCCAGATCCTCGGGCTTGTGGATGCCCTCGGCGAACTGGACGGCCTCGAAGGAGGCGCGGGGATCGCGGCCGGGCTTCTTCAGCTCGGCGACGATGTCCTTCACCGTCTCCACGCCGAACTGGTCGTCCACGAAGAGCTTCAGGTCCAGGCCGTCCAGCACCGCGTCGTTGCCGACGAGTTCCGGCACCGTCTTCCCGGTGAGCTGGCAGATGCGCTGCACCACGGGATAGCTCTCCGGGTGCACCGCGGAGGCGTCCAGGGGATCCTCGCCGTCGCGGATGCGGAGGAAGCCCGCCGCCTGCTGGAAGGCCTTCTCGCCGAAGCGGGAGACCTCCTTGAGCTGATCCCGGCGCTTGAAGGCGCCATGCTCGAAGCGGTGCTGCACGATGTTCTTCGCGAGCTGCTCGCCGACGCCGGCCACGTAGGCCAGCAGCTTGTAGCTGGCGGTGTTCAGGTCCACGCCCACGCGGTTCACGCAGGACTCGACCACGTCATCGAGCCCCTTCTTCAAGGCGGTCTGGTTCACGTCGTGCTGGTACTGGCCCACGCCGATGGACTTGGGGTCCACCTTCACCAGTTCCGCGAGGGGATCCTGGAACCGGCGGGCGATGCTGATGGCGCCGCGCACGGTGACGTCCTGGTCCGGGAACTCCTCCCGGGCGATGTCCGAGGCGCTGTAGACCGAGGCCCCGCTCTCGCTCACGGCGAGGCAGATGACCTCCTTGCGGCCGGTGTCCTTCAGCCACTGGCGGATGAAGGCCTCGGCCTCCCGGCCGCCGGTGCCGTTCCCGATGGCGATGGCCTCCACGGGGAACTTGGTGAAGATCTGCTCCAGCACCGCGGCGGAGCCCTCCAGATCCCGCTTGGGCTCCAGGGGGTACATGACGTCGGTATGGACGAACTGGCCCAGGCGGTTCAGCACCGCCAGCTTGCAGCCGGTGCGGATGCCGGGATCCACGCCCAGGGTGCAGCGCTGGCCCGCGGGGGGCGCGAGCAGGAGGTGGTCCAGGTTGGACTGGAAGACCTTGATGGCCTCGCCGTCGGCCTTGCGCTTGGCCTCCATGCGGACCTCGACCTCCAGGCTCGGGAAGAGCAACCGGTCGAAGGCGTCGGCGGCGACGGCGGAGATCAGCTTCCGGTAGCCGCTGGCGGGATTCACGGGGATCCGCAGGGCCGCCTCGGAGACGAGCTTCTCCCGCTCCACCTCCAGCTTCACCGTGAGGATGTCCTCCTTCTCGCCGCGGCGCAGGGCCAGCAGGCGGTGGCTGGGGATCTTGCGGAGGGGCTCGCTGAAGGCCCAGTAGGGCTTGAAGCGCAGCGCGCCCTTGTCCTCCTTCTTATCCTCGCGGATCGCGGAGACCAGGACGCCGGTGTCATGGAGGAGCTGCCGCAGCCGGGCGCGGAGCTCCGCGTCCTCGTTGAGGCGCTCGGCCAGGATGTGGCCCGCGCCCTCCAGGCACTCGGACGGGGTGCCGAGCCCCTCCTCGCCCTCCTTCACGAAGGGCGCGGCCAGCAGCAGCGGGTCGGCGCCGCTGGCGTCCGCCAGCAGCTGGTCCAGCAGGGGCTCCAGGCCCCGCTCCCTGGCCACGGAGGCCTTGGTGCGCTTCTTGGGCTTGTAGGGGAGGTAGAGGTCCTCCAGCTCGGTCTTGACCCAGGTGGCCTCGATCTTGGCCTTCAGCTCCGGGCTGAGCTTGCCCTGCTCCTCGATGGACTTGAGCACGGTGGCCCGGCGGTCCAGCAGGTCCTTGAAGTAGGCCAGGCGGTCCTCGACGGCGCGGATGGCGACTTCGTCGAGGCT
>DASTWQ010000163.1:0-6261 GCA_035758545.1 Holophagaceae bacterium
AGGACTTCGCCGGCCAGGTGAAGCAGGCCTCCACCTATCCGCTCATCGTCCTCGGGATGATCGGCCTCATCGTCGTGGTGGTCTCGGTCTTCGCGTTGCCAGGGATCCTCAAGCTGCTGGAGGAGTTCCACGTCCCCCTCCCGCTGCCGACCCGGATCTTCATGGGCCTCGGCGGCTTCCTCGCCGCCTGGGGCTGGCTGGTGGTGCTGGCGCCGACGGCGGCGGTGCTGCTGTTCCGCCAGGCCCTGAAGCGCCCAGCCGTGCGTCTCTGGTGGGACACGCGGGTGCTGGCGATGCCGGTGGCGGGTGCGCTGGCCACCAAGCTGGGCATGTCCCGCTTCGCGGCCTTCTTCGCCGCCCAGTACCGGGCCGGCGTGCCCATCATCCAGCTCCTGCGGGAGTGCGAAGGCGTGACGGGCAACGCCCGGCTCGGCGTCTCGGTGCGGGCCATCCGGGAGGGCGTCGAGTCCGGCGAGCGCATCGCGGCCATGGCCGCTACCGTGGGCCACTTCCCGCCCCTCGTGGTGCGCATGCTGGCCATCGGCGAGGAGACCGGCCAGCTGGAGCGCACCCTCGGCAAGGTGTCCGCCTATTTCGACGCGGAGGTGCGGGCCGAGGTGAAGCGCTTCTTCCAGCTGCTGGAGCCGGCGCTCCTCGTCGTGCTGGCGGCCATCGTGATCTTCGTGGCGGTCTCGATCCTGCTCCCCATCTACACGCTCATCGGAGGCATCAGTGGAACGGCCAGCCAATAGCCGCGGGGCGGGCTTCAGCCTCATCGAGGTCGTGGTGGCCCTGGCCATCGTGGCCATCATCGCGGGGGCCATGGCGCCCCTCGCCCTCAAGGCCCTCAACCAGGCCCGGGAGCGGCGCACCCGGGACGAGCTCAGGACCGGCTACGAGGCGATCTTCGGCGCCCGGGACCGGCGCGTGGCCAACATGCGGGCGGACTTCGGCTACAACGGCACCGGGGCTCTGAGCCAGATGACGGCCGCGGGCGCCGTCCGGGCCTACGGCCCCTACGCCTCCCAGCCCGCCCTCACCGGCGGATGGAACGGCCCCTACTGGACCGGCTCCCAGGACCCCAACGGCTTCCCTGTGGATGCCTGGGGGCGCCGTTACCAGCTCCGGGCCATCGGCGGGGGCTACCAGCTCCTGAGTCTGGGGGCCAATGGCGTCCTGGAGTCGCCGACGGCCGCGCCCCAGGGGGATGACCTCGTCTATCCCACCACGCCGATCCCCCTTCCGGTCACCACCGTCCAGGTGAACCTCCATCAGGTGAGCGGCGGAACCGGCGGCGGCACCGGACCCGTGCCCCTCCTGCCGCCCGCGGCGAAGGGCGGCGGGAACGGCAAGGGCGGCGGCAACAACGGCAAGGGTGGTGGCAACGGCGGGGGCAACAACGGGAACGGTGGCGGGAACGGTGGCGGCACCGGCGGAGGCACCGGCGGAGGCACGGGTGGCGGTACCGGTGGCGGCACCGGCGGCGGTCAGCCTCCCGCCAACGGATCCGTGACCGTCTACGCCCCGAGCGCCGTCGCGGCCCCCGTCACCCTGGTGCTGACCCAGGCTTCGCCGGGACTCTTCTACAGCTCGGCGGTGCCCTCGGGCCCGGTGATCGTGTCCGCCTCCGTGCCGGGCTACACGTCCCAGTCCCAGGCGGTGAATCTGCTCCAGGGGGGAACGGTTACCCTGGACTTCTACTTCTGACCTCAAAGGCGAATCCGTGCCGCTGCTCGGCTCCCGCAACCTCTGCTCCCTGGTCTTTGAGGACCGGGGGACCTTCCTCTGGGATGGGGCCGGCAACACCCTCGCCACGCTGCCGGCGCTCCCACCCGGCCCCGAGCGACGGAGGGCCTGGGCGGAGGCGATCCGGGAGAACGGCCCCGCGAAGCCCGAGATCCAGGTCCTCTTCGCCCACGGGGACCTGGAGGTGGCCTGCCACGAGGTCCCCTACCTGCCGCCCCGTGAGCGGCGGGACGCGGCCCTGAACCTGCTGCTCGCCTCGGACACCGACCTTTCCCGCCCCGCCCTGGGCGTGGCGCTGGATCCCGACCCCGCGGCGAAGGGGGGCCACGTGATGTGGGTGGCCACCTATCCGGCCCATGACATGTACGACGCCATCTCCGCCATCGAGGGGGCGGGGGGGCGCATCGTCTACGCGGCTCCGGTCCAGCGGCTCTTCCTCAGGGCCCTGGACCAGGCGGGCGCCGCGCCGGGGGACCGCCTGCTGCTCGCGGTGGAGCACCAGCAGGGTCGCATCGCCTACTTCCGCGGGCGCAGCCTCGGCCTGCTGCGCACCTTCCGCCTGCCGGAGGGGGACGGGCTCCAGGAGGAGGTGCTCGCCGAGGAGATCATCCGCACCCTCCAGTTCATCAAGCAGCGCCAGCGCACCGCGCCGCCCTCGGTCCTCCACGCCGTCGGCATCGGGCGCCTCGACCCGGCCCTCAAGGACCGGCTGCAGCGGTCCCCTGGCCTCGCGGTGAAGGAGCTCGCGCCCGCCGCGGCCACCTTCATCCTGGCCGGCGCCCGGGCGGAGCGGGCCGAGGCCGGCGGGATGAACCTCGTCCCGCAGCACATCCTGGATACCCGCAAGCGCCAGCTGTTCCGGATCCTCACCTGGACCGCCGCGGGCCTGCTGGTGCTCCTCTGTCTCGCCGCGGCGGTGGTGGTGCGGTTCCAGGCGTCCCAGCTGGACCAGGAGGCCGCCCAGGCCGAAGCCAACCTGCAGATCCGCCAGCGGCTCCTCCAGGAATCCGACCAGGTGGCCCGGGCCCGCCTCCCGCTGCTCCGGCTCCGGGATGCCGAGGCGCTCCAGCGGACCCGTGCCCGCAGCCTGGGCCGGCTCGCTGCGGCGCTCTTCGCCGCGCCCCGGGGCGTGACCCTGGACACGGTGGAGGTGCGGGAAGCCGCCGATCCCTCCCGCCTCGAGTTCCTCGTCTCCGGGACGGCCCTCAGCGAAGGCGCCCTCTCCACGGCGCCCCTGGCCCGCTACCTGGACGGCATCCAGGCGCTGCCCGGCGCAGCCCTGGCCCCCCTGGATACCGTCCAGGTGGAGGATCTCAGCGCCGAGGGCGCGCCGCCTGACCAGGCCCCGGCCCAGCGCGCCGCCGCCCGCTTCACCCTCCGGGGGACGGTGCCATGACCTATCCGAACGAGCGCCCGCCCCAGCGGGACCGGTACGTCCTGGTCCCCCTCTTCCTCCTCGTCCCCGCCGCCCTCGTCTGGGGCGTGGTGCTCCCGGCCCAGCGGCGCATGTCCGCCGCCCGGGCCCGCATCGAAGCCGCCGACGCCCAGCTCGAAACCATCAGCCACGTCACGCCGCTGACCTCCCAGGAGCGGCAGGTCCTGGAGGATCCGAGCGCCGGCTGGCGGCGTCGCATGCCCCTCCTCCAGGGGGATGCCGCGCGCCTGGACCACTACGCCGCCGTGGTGACGGCCCTGCAATCCGGGTGCGCCGCCGCCGGTGCCAGGGTCGAGGGGCTGCGGTCGAGCTGGGATCCCATCCAGGCGGATTTCACGAGCCCCGGACCGCTCCCGGCCGCCCGGCCCGGGGGAGCCTCCCCCCAGCCCGCGGACGCCGCCGTGGGCGCCTGGGCCCTGGAGGTCCAGCTCGCCGGCCGTCCCGCCGCCCTGGGCGCGGCGCTCGACGCGCTTCCCCGCCTGGAGCCCTTGATGATCCCTGTGGGCCTGCGCTGGGAGGCCCGGGAGGGCAGGCCCTTCCAGGCCCTGGTCCTGCGCGACCTCTTCCTCTCACCGGCGCCGCCGGTCCCCGACGCCAACCCCGCCCACCCCTGAGTCCGCCGTGTCCTTCATCGAACGTCACAAGACCTGGCTCCTCCCGCTGCTCGGGGCGGGGGTCGGCGCGGTGATCTGGTACGACCTCGGGAGCCTTGGCGCGCCATCGGCGGCCCAACCTCCCGCATCGGCCGCCTCCGCAGGCGTTCCAGCGCCGGCAGCTCCTCAGCCGTCTTCGGCGGACACTGCCGCCGGAGCCGCCGTTCCCCCCGCGCCGTCCCGGCCGCCCCTCGGACCCGACGCCTGGGCGGACCTGAGGTACCTCAATACCGTGCCCGGGGCGCTGGGACCGTCCTCAGATCTCGCCGCCCGCTCCACCCGCCCCTTGGACCCGGACCAGCTGGCGCCGCCCCGCTCCACCGGGGCCCCGCTCCGGCTGGACGCCCCGTCCCTGCTGGTCCTGCCCCAGACCGGGGCCGGCGAGGCCACGCCGCCGCCGGAACTGGACTTCATCAGCCGCACCCCGGAAGGCCTGCGGGCCTGGTACCAGGGGCTGGGCTTCCGGGCCGGCGAGACGATTCTCGGCACCGGCTACCGCATCCGCGAGATCCACCCCCCGCGGGTCGTCCTCGAGGGGCCCGCCGGGCCCGTGGTCCAGTCCACCATCCACCTCGAACGCCCCGCGACCGCCCCGGAGACGCCATGAGAACGCCCGCCCCCTTCCTGGCCGCGCTGGCATGCGCCCTCCCCGCCTGGTCCCAGGCGCCGGCTCCGGCGGCGGCGCCGCCCGCTGGCCGCGCCGCCGCGCCCGGCCGCATCTCCCTCTCCATCCGGGAGGCGGATCTGAAGGATCTGCTCCGCGCGGCCACCGAGGGGACGGACTTCAACCTCATCTTCGATCCGGACATCGACACCCGGGTCTCTGGGCTCGATCTCAAGGCCGTGTCCCTGCAGGAGCTGCTGGACCAGGTGCTGCCGACCCTGAACCTCACCTACACGCGGACCGGGCGGACGTTGCACATCATGAAATCCGACGCCGGGCTCCGCTACTACCACATGGATCTCCTGAGCCTGCGCCGGGAGGGCTCCAAGGACTTCCAGGTGGACGCTTCGGGACAGCTCATCCAGGCCACCGGGGCGGCCGGCGGGAGTTCCAGCGCCGGCGGGGGCGCCAGCATGGGCGCGGCCTCCAGCGGCACGAATGCCAGCGCCTACACCTCCTCCCTCAAGTCCGCGAACGCCTACGATCCCTGGCAGGAGCTGGAGTCGGGCCTCTCCATCCTGATCTTCGGCGAGCCCCTGGCGCCGGGCGCGGCGCCGACCTCCACGGGCGCGGTCGCCCCCCCCGCGGCGCTCTCCCTGGCCAAGGGCGGCAAGACGCTCGTGATCCAGCCCGACACCGGCCTGGTCATGGTGGGCGCCGACCCGACCACCCAGCGACGGGTCGAGCAGTTCCTCGACGAGTTCCGCCGCCGCGCCAGCCGCCAGGTGCTACTGGAGGCCCGGATCGTGGAGGTCACCCTCGGCGCCGACAGCCAGGTGGGCGTGGACTGGAGCGCCGTCCTCTCCAAGGGCGCCGCCAGCGGCGGCACCGGCACGGACATCTCCAGCGGGTTCACCTCCGGCAACACCTTGAACACCAACGTCACCAGCGACCAGGGGCTCTTCCAGTTCGTCCTGCAGAACGCCCGGCTCTCGGCCACGCTCTCCGCGCTGGCTTCGGACGGCAAGCTGAAGGTGCTGAGCGCCCCCAGGATCTCCACCCTCAACAACGAGAAGGCCATCCTGCGCGTGGTCCGGGAAGAGGCCTACTTCCTCCAGAACACCCAGATCGTGCCCGGCGGGGCGGGGACCAACCCCATCGTCACCACCACCATCACCCCGCTGATCGTGCCCGTGGGCATCATCCTCGACATCCAGCCCCAGATCGGCGACGACGGGACCATCACGCTGTCCGTGAACCCCAGCGTCTCCGAGGTCGTGGGGGTGAACTCCCTCACCCTGGCCCAGGCCTCCGCGACCCTGCCGGTGGTGGACCGCCGGGACCTGGACACCGTGGTGAAGCTCCACAGCGGCCAGACCCTGGTCCTGGCGGGCATCATCAAGACCCGGGAGAACGACACGGACCGCGGCGTGCCCTGGCTCCGGAAGCTGCCCCTCCTCGGCAACCTCTTCACCAAGAAGGAGAAGTCGAAGACGCACACGGAACTGGCCATCTTCCTCACGCCCACCCTCGTGGAGGATCCGGACGAGATCACCCGGACCCGGATGGATCTCGAGCAGCGCCTGAAGGATTCCGGGGCTGACCTGGATCCCAAGCCGGTGAAGGAGCTCCCCACTCACGGAATGTGAGGAGGCGGATCCCGGCATCTCCCGGTATCCTGGAGGGCTCCCGCGATCCCGGGAGACCTCCATCACTCAGATGAAACTTCCCCGCGTCGCCCTCTGCGGACGCCCCAATGTGGGCAAGTCCACCCTCTTCAACCGGCTCACGCGCAGCCGGGCGGCCCTGGTCCACGACCTTCC
>DASTWQ010000194.1:0-24593 GCA_035758545.1 Holophagaceae bacterium
CCAGGAGGCGCCGCACCTCGGCCTCGATGTGGAAGACGTCCCCGCAGCGGTAGCACTGGGCGCGGCGGAGTCCCGTCCGCACGCGGGCCGGCTTCAGACCGTAGCGGGTCTGGCAGCTGGGGCACTGGATGGCTTCGACCATGCGTGGCTCCTGGGGAATGCCAGCAGGATAACGCCTCTCCCCAGGGATGGGGTGGGGGGCGGGATCGTTCCCGCTATGCTCGAAGTTCCCCCCTCCGGAGTCGGTTTGCGCGGCGTGCTGGTGACATTCGAAGGCATCGAGGGCTCCGGGAAGTCCACCCAGCTCCTGCGCCTGTCGGAGCGGCTGCGCCACCTGGGGGTGGATCACCTCGTGACCAAGGAGCCCGGCGGCACGGCCCTGGGGGCCGAGATCCGGCGGCTGCTGCTCACCCGGCACCCCAGCGGGGAGGCCTGGGCCCCCGAAGCGGAGCTGCTGCTCTTCTACGCGGATCGCGCCCAGCACCTTCGGACGGTCATCCGCCCCGCCCTGGAGGCGGGGCAGGTGGTCCTGGTGGACCGGTTCGAGGACTCCACCCGGGCCTACCAGGGGGCCAGCGGCGTGGGCGATGACGCCCTCAACCACCTGCGGGACCTGGTGCTCCAGCGCCTGCGGCCCCAGCTCACGGTGCTCCTGGACCTGGATCCGGAACAGGGCCTCACCCGGGCCGGGGCCCGCAACGAGGCGCTGCCGGGCTTCCAGGAGACCCGCTTCGACGACGCCGCCGTGGACTTCCATCGCCGGGTGCGCCAGCGGTTCCTGCAGATCGCCAAGGATGAGCCCCAGCGGGTCCACATCGTCCCGGCGAAGGACGAGCCCGGGGCTGTGGAGGCCGGCGTCTGGCGGGTGGTGGCGCCCCTGCTGCGCAGCGCGGGCTTCGAGGTCGACTGATGGGGGAGGCCTGATGTTCGATCCCGCCCTGCGCGGCCACCAGGCCATCCGGGCCCGGCTCCTGGAACGGCTCCAGGCGGGGCGCCTGCCGGGCACGCTGCTCTTCACCGGCCCCGAGGCCGTGGGCAAGCGACGGGTGGCCCTGGAGCTGGCCCAGCGCGAGCTCTGCTTCCGGAAGACCGCCTGCGGCGCCTGCGAGGCCTGCCGCCTCTTCCGGGGCGAGGACCTGCCGGTGGAGCTGCCGAACCTGCTCCGCATCGCGCCCGAAGGGAAGGCGGGCCTCATCAAGGTCGGCGCCGTGCGGGACTCGGAGCTCGTGGAAGGCGGCGTCATCCGCTGGGCGGCCCTGGCGCCAGCCCTGGGCTGCCATCGCTGGGTCCTCGTGGAGGACGCCCACCGGCTCAACGGCGCCGCCGCCAACATGCTGCTCAAGACCCTGGAGGAGCCCCCCCCGGGCACCCACTTCCTGCTGGTCTCCCACCGTCCCGAGGCGGTCCTCCAGACCATCCGCTCCCGGGCCCAGCGGGTGGCCTTCGCGCCCCTGGCGCCGGAGGAGGCCTGGGCCGTGGCGGTGAACGCCGGGTGGCCGGCGCCCGAGCGGGAAGCCTGGCTGGCCCTGTCGGAGGGCACGCTCCGGGTCCTGGACGAGGCGGCCTACGCCCGGGCCCGGGCCCAGGTGGACGCCTGGTTGGCCCTGGGGGCCGGCGCGGCCTTCGAGCAGGCGGCGGAGCCGCTGCTCCCGGAGAAGGACGCCGCCACGGGCCAGAGCGAACAGCTGCGGCCCGCCCTGGAGCTGCTGCTCCGGATCCTCGCGGACCTGGGCCGGCTTCGGGCCGGCCGTCCGCCGGCTCTGGCGCCCTGGCAGGAACCCCTGGCGCGACTCGCTGGCCGGCCCCTGGACCTGCGGGCGCCCCTGGAGGTCCTGTCCCGGGCCCTCCAGAGCCTGGGGCGCAACCCGGCTCCGGAGCCCCTGCTCCGGGAACTGGCGCTGCAGCTGGCCTAGCCCTGGAAGCTGGGTCCTGGAGGCTGGCCGAACGGCCTCAGACGACCTCGAGGTCCCGCAGGTCCTTGCCGGGCTTGAAGCGGATGCTCTTGCCCTTGGGGATCTCGACGGAGGTGCCGGTCTTGATGTTCCGGCCCATGCCCCGCTTGCGGGGCCGGGGCTCGAAGACGCCGAAGCCACGGATCTCGATGCGGTGGTTGTCCAGGAGGGCCTGCTTCATGCGGTCCGTGAGGAGGTCCACGATCTGGAGGGCCGTCGCGCGGCTGCAGGGGTGGACCTTCATGACCGCGTTGGCGATGTCGATCTTGATCATGTCGGGCTCTGTGGAAGTGGAACCGTTCTAGCAGGTCCGGGCCGGGGAGGCCAGGGGCGGCCGCCTACCGGCCCAAGCTGATCTTGATATCGGGGTTGAAGGGAGCGGGCTCGGGCATCTTCTGCCCCTGGGGATTCGGGGAGAAGGTGGTCGGCGCGGCGGGCATGGCGGGGGAGGAGGGCGGCCCGCCGGCCTCCCGGCCGGCGCCCTGGGCGATGGTCATGCCGCGCTCCATGTTGGCCTTGGCCATGTCGGAGGTGGAGGCGATGCCCTCCAGCTTGAGCTTGAACTCGCCGACGTTGGTGGCGCGGAGGAGGGCCTCCTCCTCGGTGATCATCCCCTGCCGGAGCAGGAAGTAGAGGCTCTGGTCGAAGGTCTGCATGCCGTACTGGCTCGTGCCCGCGGCGATGACGTCCCGGAGCTGCTTGGTCTTGTCCTTGTCCTCGATGCAGGAGCGGACCGTCTCCGTGGCCACCATGACCTCGCAGGCGGGGACGCGGCCCTGGCCGTCGGCCCGGGGCACCAGGCGCTGGGAGATGACGCCCTTGAGCACCGAGGCCAGCTGCAGGCGGATCTGCTTCTGGTGGTGGGGCGGGAAGACCGAGATGACGCGGTTGATGGTCTCCGTGGCGTCCAGGGTATGCAGGGTGGAGAAGACCAGGTGGCCCGTCTCGGCGGCGTGGAGGGCCGTCTCGATGGTCTCCAGGTCGCGCATCTCGCCCACGAGGATGACGTCCGGGTCCTGGCGGAGGGCGGCCCGGAGCGCCATGGCGAAGCTCTGGCAGTCGGCCCCGACCTCGCGCTGGTTGAGGATGCTCTTGTTGTCCCGGTGCAGGTACTCGATGGGGTCCTCGATGGTGAGGATGTGCTCGGTCCGGGTGGCGTTGATGTAGTCGATCATCGCCGCGAGGGTCGTGGACTTGCCGGAGCCGGTGGTGCCGGTCACCAGCACCATGCCGCGCTGCTCCTCGCTGATCTTGTAGAGGACCTTGGGCAGCATCAGGTCGTCGATGCTGAAGATCTTCCTCGGGATGACGCGGAGCACCAGGCCCACGGTCCCGCGCTGGTTGAAGATGTTGCAGCGGAACCGGCCCAGGGACGGAACCGAGTAGGCGATGTCGATGTCCAGGCTTTCCTTGAACTTCTGCTTCTGCTTCTCGCTGGCCAGGATCGTGTAGGCCATGGCGATGGTGTCCTCCTGCACCAGCCGCTTGAACTGGGACAAGGGGGTGAGCTTGCCCCGGATGCGGGCGACGGGGTAGTTGCCGACCTTCAGGTGGAGGTCAGAGCCGCCCTGCTCGCAGACGACCGTGAGCAGTTCGTTGATGTGCATGGGGCCGCTCCCAAGGTGTGGAGTGGGCCTATCTTAGTCCCCTGCACGAGGAAAGGAAGGGGGCAGCGGGATAAGCCTCTGGGAATTCACTCCTTGGTGGTAAATTAAAGGGTTCGGCCAACGGCTGCCCAGCCACCCCGGCCGCCCTTCCAGGACGCCCATGCCCGCCATCGACCAGATCCGGAACATCGCCATCATCGCCCACGTGGACCACGGCAAGACCACGCTGGTGGACGCGCTCTTCAAGGGCGCGCACACCTTCCGGGACAACCAGAAGGTCCAGGAGCGCGCCATGGACTCCAACGACCAGGAGCGGGAGCGCGGCATCACCATCCTCGCCAAGACCACGTCCCTCCAGTGGAACGGGTACCGCTTCAACATCGTGGACACCCCCGGCCACGCCGACTTCGGCGGCGAGGTGGAGCGGGTGCTCAGCATGGTGGATTCCGTGCTGCTGGTGGTGGACGCCTTCGACGGCCCCATGCCCCAGACCAAGTTCGTGACCCGCAAGGCCCTGGCCCTGGGCCTCCGGCCCATCGTGGTCATCAACAAGGTGGACCGCCCCGGCGCCCGGCCCCACTGGGCCCAGGACCAGGTCTTCGACCTGCTCATCGAGCTCGGCGCCACGGACGAGCAGCTGGACTTCCCCTGCGTCTTCGCGTCCGCGAAGAACGGCTACGCCATGCTCGACACCGACCATCCGAGCGACAACCTGGACCCGCTCTTCGACACCATCGTCAAGCACTGCCCCCACCCCAAGGGCAGCGCCTCGGCCCCGCTCCAGATGCTCGTCACCCTCATGGACTACAACGACTTCGTGGGCCAGATCGGCATCGGCCGAGTCGTGAACGGCACCATCAAGGTCGGCGAGACCGTGTCCCTGGTGAAGCGCGACGGCTCCGTCCAGCAGCACCGGGTGACCCAGCTCTACGGGTTCGAAGGCCTGACCCGCGTGCCCATGCAGGAGGCCCAGGCCGGCGAGATCATCGCCCTGGCGGGCATCCCCGACATCCGGGTGGGCGAGACCATCGCCAGCCAGGAGAACCCACAGCCGCTGCCCTATGTGGACATCGACGAGCCCACGATCTCCATGATGTTCATGGTGAACAACGGCCCCTTCGCCGGCCAGGACGGCAAGCACGTCCAGAGCCGCCGCATCCGCGAGCGCCTCATGAAGGAGCTGCAGCACAACGTCGCGCTGCGGGTGGAGGACACCGAGACCCCGGACGCCTTCAAGGTCTCGGGCCGCGGCGAGCTGCACCTCTCCGTGCTGATCGAGACCATGCGCCGCGAGGGCTTCGAGCTCTGCGTGAGCCGCCCCGAGGTGATCATCCATACCAATCCCGAGACCGGAGAGCGGGAGGAGCCCTATGAGGACCTCACCGTGGACGTGCCGGACGCCTACATGGGCGTGGTCATGGACAAGCTCGGCCAGCGCAAGGCGGAGATGCAGGACATGGCCAACGAGGGCGGGCGCGTGCGCCTGCACTTCAAGATCCCCAGCCGCGGCCTCATCGGCTACCGCTCCGAGTTCATGACCGACACCCGGGGCGAGGGCATCCTCAACACCCTCTTCAGCCACTACGGGCCCTACAAGGGCGAGCTGCCGGGCCGCAAGAACGGCGTGCTCATCTCCATGGAGACCGCGGAGAGCGTGGGCTTCGCGCTGATGAACCTGGAGGACCGGGGCATCATCTTCATCCACCCCCAGACGAAGTGCTACGAGGGCATGATCGTGGGCGAGCACGCCCGCGAGAACGACCTCGTCGTGAACATCGCCAAGGGCAAGAAGCTGACGAACATGCGCGCCAGCGGGAGCGACGACGCCACCCGGCTCACCCCGCCCAAGGAGTTCACCCTGGAGCAGGCCCTCGAGTACATCGAGAACGACGAGCTGGTGGAGGTCAC
Organism: Holophagaceae bacterium; assembly: GCA_035758545.1. Classification (GTDB taxonomy): domain Bacteria; phylum Acidobacteriota; class Holophagae; order Holophagales; family Holophagaceae; genus JAFDVN01. The sequence goes on from DASTWQ010000194.1 coordinate 5,468, forward strand.
GCCGAACTTCATCCGCATGCGCAAGCGCATCCTCGACGAGAACGAGCGCAAGAAGGCGGAGAAGCGCGCCCTGGTCTAGCCCCGGGACGATGGCCGTCTACACCGCGCCGCCCCGCTCCAGCTTCTGGCAGAAGCTGGGTCCGGGCGGCGCGGCCTCCTTCCTCCTGGCCGGGGCGGGGGCGGTCTGCCTCCTGGGCCTGCCGGTGGTCTGGGCCCTGCGGCAGGTCCTCCTCGGCGCGGCGGGATCGGAACCCGGTGCCGCGGACGCGGTCCTGGTACTGGGCCGCCGCCTGGAGGGCGATGCGCCGACGGCGGTCTTCCAGGCCCGGCTGGCCCACGCGGAGGCCCTGTGGCGGGGCGGCTTCGCGCCGCGCATCCTCGTCGCCGGCGGCCTGACGGGCCGGGCCACCCGCAGCGAGGCCGAGGCCGGCGCCGCCTGGCTCCGGGCCCGGGGCGTGCCGGAGGTGGCGATCCTCCAGGAGGCCAACAGCCAGCACACCCTGGAGAACCTCTTCTTCGTCCGGGAGACGCTGCGGGCCGAAGGCTGGTCCACGCTCCTGCTGGTCTCGGACCCCCTGCACCTGGCCCGGGCCTCGGCTCTGGCCCGGGGCCTGGGTCTGCCGGTGCGGCCCTCCCCGGCGCCGGCCTGCCCCCCGGCCCGGGGCACCTTCGGCTGGTGGAAGCGGGCCCTGTCCGAAGCCTTCCTCCTGCACTGGTACCGGACCGGCCTGGCCTACAGCCGACTCATCGGGTCCCGCCGCCAGCTGGAGCGGGTGACTTGAGGAATTTCCGGCAAGGTTTCAGTTTCTTCACATCAATGGTATTCCTGGGGATTCCGGACCGGCCGGGAGGAGTGCCCCCATGACGACCGAAGGACCCCGCCCCGAAGGGGGCCGCCCCCACCGAGGCCTCAGCCTTCCCTGGCTGGTGCTGGTGATGGCGATGGGTCTCTGGACCCTCCTGCGGCTGGGACTCTTCGCGATGACGGGCCCCGCCCTGGCGGGCTGGGGCCAGCTCCCCCTGATCCTGGTCAAGGGCCTCTGGTTCGACCTGGCCGCCGGGGTCTGGCTGGCGGCGCCGCTCCTCCTACTGGGGGCCCTGGTGCCTGACCGCTGGAGGCTCTCCCGGCCTGGGCGGGTCCTCCGGATTGCGGCGATGTGGGCCCTCCTGGGCCTGATCCTCTCCATCGCCGCCTCGGAGATCGCCTTCTGGCAGGAATTCTCCACCCGCCTGAACTTCATCGCCGTGGATTACCTGGTCTACACCCAGGAGGTGATGGACAACATCCGGCAGTCCTATCCCACCGGGCTCATCTTCGGGGGGATCGGGCTGGTGGCCGCCGCGCTCGCCTGGGTCGCGGCCCGGCGCTGGCTGGCGGAGCCGGCTCCTCGCAGCGGGCGCCGCCGCCTGGGCGCCCTGGCCCTGGCTTTCGCCCTGCCACTGGCCAGCCTGGGCCTGAGCAGCGTGGACCAGATGGATGGGCTGGGGAACACCTACGCGGACGAGCTCTCGGGCAACGGCCCCTACTGCTTCTTCGCCGCCTTCCGCCGGAACGGCCTGGATTACGACCGCTTCTACCGCACCCTGCCCCAGGCCGATTGCGACCGGATCCTCGCGGGGCTCGGCGTGCGGCGGCCGCCCTTGGCGGGGCCCGTGCCGGCCGCGGCCTCCCAGCCCGACCCCCTGCCGCCCGCCGCGGCGGACCTGCTGGCCCGCCCCCGCAACATCGTGCTGGTCTCGGTGGAGAGCCTCTCCGCGGAGTTCCTCGGCTGTTACGGCGACACCCGGGGCCTCACCCCGAACCTGGACCGGATCGCCAGGGAGGGCCTGCGCTTCACGCAGTTCTTCGCCACCGGCACCCGCACCGTGCGGGGCCTGGAGGCCCTCTCCCTGGGCACGCCGCCGATCCCGGGCCAGGCCATCGTCCGTCGCCCCGGCAACGAGGGCCTCAGCACCGTGGGCGAGTTCGCCGCCCGCCAGGGCGTCCAGCCCCTCTTTCTCTACGGCGGCTACGGCTACTTCGACAACATGAACGCCTACTTCGCGGGCAACGCGTATCGAGTGGTGGACCGCACCGATTTCCCGGAGGTGAAGGGCGCCTTCGCCAACGCCTGGGGCGTCGCGGACGAGCAGCTCCTCGACAACGCCCTGGCGGCCATCGACCGGGAGGCGAGGCAGGGCCGGCGCTTCTTCGCGCACATCATGACCACCTCCAACCACCGGCCCTTCACCTACCCCGACGGCCGAATCGACATCCCCTCTCCCGGCGGGCGGAAGGGATCGGTGAAGTACACCGACTGGGCCCTCGGGCGGTTCATCGACCAGGCCCGGACCCGGCCCTGGTTCAAGGACACGGTCTTCGTCCTGGTGGCGGACCACTGCGCCTCCGCCGCCGGCAAGACCAGCGTCCCGGTGGCGGGCTTCCACATTCCGCTGATCCTCTACGGGCCCGGCCTGATCCGCCCTGGCGAGGACGCCACCGTCGCCAGCCAGATGGACCTGCCGCCCACGGTCCTCGACCTGCTGGGCCTCCCGGGCCAGGACGGCTTCTTCGGGCGCTCCCTCTTCGGGCCCATGCTCAGCGAGCCCCGGGCCCTCATCGCCAACTATCAGGACCTGGGCTACTACAAGCGGGGGCTCCTCACGGTGCTCAAGCCCAAGCGCGGCGTGGCGACCTACCGCATCAACCCCGCGACCTACGCCGCCACGCCCGCGCCCCCGGACCCGGAGTTGCTGCAGGAGGCCATCGCCTACTACGAGAGCGGCACCCACGCCTTCGACCGGGGCGCCCTGAAGGTCCCGCCCGCACCCTGAGCCGCCCGGGCATCGGCCCCGGTGGGATACTGGTCCCATGCGCGGCCACCTCGTCCTTGTCCCCACGCCCATCGGCAACCTCGGCGACCTGACGGAGCGGGCGAAGGAGGCCCTGGCCTCGGCGGATCTCGTGGCCTGCGAGGACACCCGCCGCACCGGCGGGCTGCTCAAGCACCTGGGGATCGAGAAGCCGCTGCTGCGCTTCGACGATCACGCGGGGCAGGGGGCCTTCGAGCGGGTGGCGGCGGAACTGGCTTCGGGCCGCACCGTCGCCTACTGCTCGGACGCGGGCATGCCGGGCATCAACGATCCAGGCTTCGAGATCGCCCGGGCCGCCCGGGCGGCGGGCGCGGAGGTGATGGTGCTGCCGGGTGCCAGCGCCGTGCTGCTGGCGGTGGTGGCCTCGGGCCTGCCCTGCCATGCCTTCAGCTTCCTGGGCTACCTGCCTTCCCGCTCCGAGCCCCGGCGCACCTTCCTCAAGGCCGTCGCCGGCCGGGAGGAGACCAGCGTCGTCTTCGAGACGCCCCACCGCATCCACGAGACCCTTTCGGAGCTCGCCGAGCTGCTGCCGGAGCGCGAGATCGCCCTGGGCCGGGAGCTCACCAAGCTCCACGAGACCTGGTACCGCGGCACGCCCGCCGAGGTCGCGGCGGCCCTGGGCGGCGAGGACCGGGGCGAGATGGTGCTGGTGATCGCCGGCGCCGCGGCCAAGCGCACGGTGACGGAGGCGGAGGCCGCCTTCGACGGCGCCCTGCCGGACTGGGCCCAGCGCTACCTGGACGCCGCCCGGGAAGGGGGCATGACCCTGCGGGAGGCGGTGAAGCCCCTGGCCAAGCACCTGGGCGCGAGCGCCTCGGAGCTCTACCGGCTCGCCGCGGAGCGCTGAGGGGCGGATGCCGGCGCCCCCCGATCCCGCGCTGCGCCGGCGGCACCGGCTGCTGGCGGCGGCGGGTCTCGGGGCCTTCCTCCTCCACGCGGCCCTGAAGGCCGGGACCGGCACCCTGCCGGAGCTCCTCTGGGGCTGCAACGTGACCGCGCTGCTGGTGGTGGTGGGCTTCGCCTTCGAGTGGCCCCTGGCGGTGGGCACGGCCTTCCTCTGGCGGGCGGCCCTGGGGGAGCCCGGCTTCCTGGCGGGGCTCTGGTCCGGCAGCCCCTACCTCTGGACCACGGCCTTCGTGCACGTGGTGCCGACCCTCCTGGCCATCCCCTACCTCCGCCGGTCGGGCCTGCCGCGGGGGAGCGCCGCCGCGGCCATGGGCCTGACCCTGGCGCTGGTGGCGGCGGGTCGGGCCCTCGCCCCGCCGGAGCTGAACGTGAACTTCGCCCAGGCCCGGGTTCCCCAGTTGGCGGCGGTCTTCCCGGGGCTCTGGAGCTACCGCATGGCGGTGGCGGCGCTGGTGGTCCTGGCCCTGCTCCTCGCGGACGGCCTGGCCGCGCTGGCCTTCGGCCGTCCCCTCCGCGGCCCTACCCGAAGATCCGCCGCCAGCCCCTGAAGTGGAGGCCGCCGGGGCCCACCCGGGCGAAGATCCAGCAGCCGTCCTGGCCGGTGGCGGAGGGAGCGTGGTGGCTGCCGCCCTCCCGCTGGACGTAGTCACCGGGGCCCGCCAGGTCCGGGCCGTCCTGCACCCAGCCCGCCAGGAGCACCGCGGCCTCCTGGCCCGTGTGCTCGTGGTGGGGGAAGCGCCGGCCGCTGGGGACGTAGGTCAGCCAGAGGCCCACGCCGGTGGCGGGGTCCTCCCAGAGCCGCGAGGAGCGGGCGCCGTTGAGGAGGTGGTTGTACCAGGTCCAGGCCTTGGGGTCCGGGAGCTGCTCCAGGATGCGCCGGGGCAGGGGCGGCTGGCCCTGGACGGCCTCGGGCACGGGGCTGGCCGGGGTGGCCCCGGGATGGGCGGCCCGGCAGGCGGCGCAGGCCCCCAGGTGGGTCTCCAGCAGGAGCTTCATGGGCAGGTCCAGGCGGCCTTCCGCCAGGAGCTGCCACTGGATCGGATCCGGGTGGAATTGGGGCGTCCGGCCCTCGCCGGCGCGGATGCGGCCCAGGACCGCGTCCAGGGCGGAGCAGCCGACGGCGGAGGCCGGCAGAGGCTCCTGGTAGGCCTGCCGGGCCAGGACCGGTACCTGGCGGAGGCTCCGGAGGAAGCCCGGGCAGGTACGGCAGGCCAGGAGGTGGACCCGGAGGGCCAGACGCTCCCGCCAGGGCAGGGCGCCCTCCATGTAGTCCGTCATCCGATCGGTGGCGTGTTCGCAGTTGAAGAGGATCATGCCCGCCCCCCCTTGCCGAGGCTGCCCATGAAATCGGAAAGGAGGGACCGCAGGGCGAGGCGGGCCCGGTGGAGGCGTTGGCGGACCAGGTCGCGGGAAATCCCAAGCCGCTCGGCGATCTCATCCGTGTCCCAGCCCTCCAGGTCCCGGAGCACGAAGACCGCGCGCTGCTCGTCGGAGAGCCGCTCCAGCCCGGTGGCGATCCGGGCCCTCAGCTCGTTCGTGGCGACATGGTCCAAGGCTTCGGCCTCCTGGCTCCATTCGAGGAGCCCGTCCTCCATCTGATGCCCGTCGTCGCCGAATCGTGGCATCAGGTCCTCGATGGCGTCTTCCCGGCGCCGGACCCGCTTCCGGCGGTGCATGAGGGCCTGGTTGGCGCAGACCCGGTAGCCCCAGGTGCTGAACCGGCTGTTGCCGGCGAAGCTGCCCAGCTCCCGGTACATGGCCAGGAGGGCGTCCTGGAGGGCGTCCTGGGCCTCGGCCTCGTTCCCCAGGATCCGGACGATCACCCGGAAGAAGAGCCCCAGGTGGGGGCGCACCAGGTCGTCGAAGGCCTGGGCGTCGCCGCCCTGGGCGGCGCGAAGCAGGCGCTGGCTGTCCGGATCAGGCGTCACGGTAGGGCTCGAAGGGGCCGGAGGCGGGGGGCGGATCGATGCGGGCCAGCCGGAGGGTGAAGGTGGATCCGGAGCCGGGGCCCCGGGAGGACGCGCGGATGTCGCCGCCATGCCGCTGGACGATCTCCCGGGCCAGGAAGAGGCCGAGGCCCGTGCCCGGGACCGCCCGGGTCATCTCGTCGCCCACCCGGTAGAAGCGCTGGAACACCCGGGGGAGCTCCTTGGTCGGGATCCCGACCCCGCGGTCGCGGACGGTGATGAGGACTTCATCCCCGGCGGCGGAGAGGCTGAGGGTGGTGGTCCGGGGGGGCTCGGCGTACTTGAAGGCGTTGGAGAGCAGGTTCTCCAGCACCATGCCGAGGGCCTTGGGATCGGCATAGGCCCACAGCCCGGGCTCGGCCTCCACCCGGAGCCCCAGGGAGCCCGGTCCCAGCCGCTGGTCCATGCCTTCGGCCACGGTGCGCATCCAGGGCCCCAGCTCCAGGGGGATGGGGTGGATCTCCATGCTCCCGGACTCGGAGCGGGCCACGTCGAGGAGGTTGTTCACCAGCTCCGCGAGGCGCTCCAGGTCCTGGTCCATCCGGGTGCGGATCTTGGCGCGCTGCTCCTGGCTGAGAGGCCGGTCGAAGAGCGTCTCCATCCAGACCCGGAGGGAGGCGATGGGGGTCTTCAGCTCGTGGGTGACCGAGGCGGTGAAATTCCGCTGGCGGAGCTTCAGGTCCATCTCCTCGGTGAGCTTGCGGTAGATGAGGGTGAAGCCGCCGAGGGTCGCCGCCGCCAGGAAGATGGCCTCCCCCGCCGCCTGCCAGAGCGCCATCCGCCGCTCCCGCTCCATCTGGCGAAGGGGTTCGGGGCGCAGGGTGAGGTAGGCGTCCAGGTGGTCCACCAGGTGGGGGTCGTCCGGAGCCACCGGCGCGGGCACGACGGCCACCTGGGGGAACCGGGACTCGATCGCCGCCTTGCGTTCCTCCAGGCTCGGAAGCTTGGTGGGGAGGGTTCCCTGGATCACGATCCCCCGTCCGCCCGGCCTGGGGGTCACGTCCTGCTGGTAGTAGAAGGGCAGCACGACGAAGGAGTCCATCTGCCAGGCCTCGGCGCGGGCGGCCTTCAGGGTCTCCACCTGGGCCTCCTCCAGCTGCCGGGACATGCGGATCTGGATGGAGAGCCACCAGCCCACCTGAAGGAACAGGAGCGCCGCCACCGCCAGATAGATCAGGCGTTGTCCGGAGGTCCGCTGGAGGCGGGAGGGGGCGGGCATAGGCGGACCCCCAGTGTGGCGCAAACCCCTCCAGGAGGGCATCCTGGGTCCATGACCCAGCCTCCCCATCCGCCCGGCCGCGAACCCGGCGGCGGCCCCACCGGCGCCCACCGGGTGCCGGGGGCGGAGGCTCTGGCGGACCTGCTCAAGACCCAGCGCCAGCTGGGCCAGGCGACTCAGGAGGTGCGGGACCTGCGGGACCGGCTGGCGCGGCGCACCCACCAGATGCAGTTGCTGCAGCGGGTCAGCGAGATCCTCGCCGCGACCTCCAAGGGCGGCCAGGTGGCGAGCGTCATCCTCGAGGTGCTGGCCCAGGAGTACGGCTGCCCCCGCGGGGTGGCCTGGACCCTGGAGGACGGCGGCGGGGAGTTCGCGCCCCGGGAAGGCCTCGGCCTGGACCGGGCCGCCTGGTCCGCCATGCGGTTGCCGGCGCCGAATCCCTTTCCGGAGCAGCCCCTCCTCCTCTTCCAGGGCCAGTGGCTGGACCGCGCCCAGCTGCCCGGGGCCATCCAGAAGCTGCCGGCCCAGGGGGATTCGGGGCTCTACTTCGTGCCCTTCGAGTACCAGTTGCTGCTGCTGGGATTCGCGCTCATCGAGGTGCCCAAGGACCGGGAGCTGGAGTCCGAGGACCTGGACTCCATCGCAATCCTCCAGCGCCAGACGGCGGTGACCCTCTACAACGCCTGGCTCTTCCGGGACCTGCAGGACCAGCGCAACACGCTCCAGTCCCAGGCCGTGGAGCTGGAGCGGGTGAACACCGCGCTGCGGGAGGCGGACCGCCTGAAGAGTGAATTCCTCGCCCTCACCAGCCACGAGCTGCGCACGCCCCTCACGGGCATCCTCGGCTTCACGCGGCTCGTCCTCGACGGCCTCTACGATGGCGAAGAGGACATGCGTCAGATGCTGCAGGACAGCTACGCCTCCGGCCAGCATCTCCTCAACCTGCTCAACGACATCCTGGACCTGGCCAAGATCGAGAGCGGGCGCCTGGAGGTCCAGTCCCAGCCCTGCACCCTCCAGTCCGTGGTGGACGAGGTGAAGCCGGTGGCCGAGGCCTATCCCCGCCGCCCTGGCGTCGCGCTCATATGGCCCGAGAACCTGGCCGAGATGCCCGAGGTGGTGGTGGATCCGGGCCGCCTCAAGCAGGTGCTCCTCAACCTCATCAGCAACGCCCTCAAGTTCACCAAGGAGGGCTCCGTCTCTCTCCAGATGGAGCGGGGCATCGGGCTGGTGGTGATCCGCGTGGTGGACACCGGCATCGGCGTCAGCCCCGAGGCCCAGGCCAAGCTCTTCCAGAAGTTCGTCCAGGCCGAAGGCGGCCATTCCCGGGAATACGGCGGCACGGGCCTCGGCCTCGTGATCTGCAAGCACCTCATCGAGATGATGGGCGGCGCCATCGGGCTCTACAGCGAGGGCCAGGGCAAGGGCACCACCATGACCATCACCGTCCCCATCGCCTGAGCGACGGATGCCGGAGCGCCCGCCCGTCCCCCCCAGCGGCTCCCACGAGGCCGCGAAGGAGGCGTTCCGCGAGGTGCTCCGGGCCGAGCAGCGGGCGATGGGCGCCGAGACCGAGCTGACGGAGCTCCGCCAGAGCGTGGCGGCCATCGCCCAGGCCGAATCCCCCGGATCGGCCCTGCTCGAGATCCTGGCCCGCCGGCTCGGCGCCTCCCGTTCCGGGCTCTGGCGCCTGGGCGCCGCCAGCTTCAACCCCGCCGGGGCCCTCGGTGTGGCGGCCCTCCGACTGAAGTTCTCCGCGCCCCATCCCTTCGGCAGGCCCGTGATCCCCCCCCGGGGCTGGCTGACGGAGGAGGGGTTGCCCGCGGAGCTGCTGCTCCTGCGCCGTCCCGGCGAAAAGCTCTACTTCGTGCCCTTCGAGCGCCAGCTGCTCCTGCTGGGCTTCGCGATCCTGGCGCTCCCGGCGGCGAAGAAAGTGGAGCCCCCGGTCCTGGAGGCCCTCGAGCCCCTCCTGGCCATGGGCGCGCAGGCCCTCCACCAGCAGTGGGAGCTCGAGGACCTCACCGCCCGGCGGGAGGCCCTGGCGGCGGAGGTCTCCGAGCAGCGCCGCTACGCCAAGGCCCTGGAAGAGACCCGTTGGGGCGTCACCCAGGGGGACCGGGTGCGGCTGGAGTTCCTCCGGTTCGCCAGCCGCTCCCTGAGCCAGGGACTCTCGGAGCTGCTGGTGCTCCTCAAGCTCGGCGTGGATGGCGCCTACAGCGAGGAGGAGGCCGGCGGCGCCTTCCAGAGCGCCATGCGGATCGCGCACCACCTCCGGGCCCTGCTGGCGGAGGTCGAACGCTGCACCGAGACCGCCGAGCGCACGGTGAACCTCATGCCCCTCGATCCCTCGCCGGTCCTGCGCCAGGCGAAGGAGACCTTCGAGCGGCAGGGTGGGGAGGCCCTGCAGTGGCCCAACCTCTGGGTGGCCCTCCCGAAGGTGCTGGGCGACGCGGCCATCCTCCAGGAGGTCTTCGCCACCCTGCTGGGGCTCCAGGCCTTCCACGCCCGCAGCCCCCAGGAGGCCCTCCGCCTGGAGATAAGCGCCCAGACCCTGCGCCTGCGCTTCCCCTTCCCCAGCTTCGACCTGGGGCCGGTGGTAGGGGCCCTGGACGGCGACCATCCCGAGGGCCCTGATCCCGGCGGCACCGGCGGCCCGGCCCTGGCCCTCGTCGTCTCCCGCCAGCTCCTGCGGGACCTGGGCGGCGAGCTGAGGGTGGAACCCGAGGGCCGCGGCAGCGTGGTCTGTGTGGACCTGGCCCTGGCGCCCGCCTGAAGTGGGACAATCGCCCTTCCGATCCGGAGACCCGATGATCCGCCGCGAGACCTTCCTGCCCTTCACCCGCCCCATGATCGGCGACGAGGAGATCGCCGAGATGATCGACTCCATCCAGAGCGGGTGGCTCACCACGGGCCCCAAGGCCGCGAAGTTCGAGGAGGCCCTGGCCGCCTACAACGGCGTGCCCCACGTCCTCGCCATGAACAGCGCGACGACCGCCCAGGAGATCACGATGCAGGTGCTGGGCCTGCAGCCCGGGGACGAGGTCATCACGACCTCCCTCACCTGGGTGAGCACGCTCTCGACGGTGGTGCTCCAGGGCGGCGTGCCGGTCCTCGTGGACATCGACCCGAAGACCCTGAACCTGGATCCCGCGAAGCTCGAGGCGGCGATCACGCCCCGCACCAAGGGCATCATCCCCGTGCACCTCACGGGCCTCCCCGTCGATCTGGACGCCGTCTGGGCGGTCGCGAAGAAGCACCACCTCTGGGTGGTGGAGGATGCCGCCCAGGCCATGGGCGCGCACTACAAGGGGAAGAAGATCGGCAGCGACCCTCGCTCGGCCATGACCGTCTACAGCTTCCACCCCAACAAGAACATGACCACCGGCGAGGGCGGCGCCATCGCCTTCCACGACCCGCACCGGCTCTCCCGCATCCAGCGCCTGCGCTTCCACGGCATCGAGCGGGACGCCTGGAAGCGCCAGAGCAAGGAGGGCAGCGTCCACATCGACGTGGAGGAGCCCGCCCGCAAGGCCAACTTCATGGACCTCCAGGCCGCCATGGGCCTGCACCAGATCAAGAAGCTGGACGGCTTCAACGCCCGCCGCGGCCAGCTCTTCCGCCGCTACCTGGAGCTCATGAAGGGCATGGACGAGGTGATGCTGCCCTGGGAGGGCGACGGCGATCTCGGCCACTGCTTCCACCTCTTCATCGCCCGGATCCTGCCGGAGAAGGCCGGCCTCGACCGGGACACCTTCGTCACCGAGATGAAGGCGCGCAACATCGGCACGGGCATCCACTACAAGCCGAGCCACCAGCACTCCTTCTACCGGGCCTTCTACGAGAAGCGCCCCCACGCCCTGCCCAAGGACGGCCTGCCCCATACGGACTGGAGCGGCGACCGCCTCTGCAGCCTGCCGCTCTGGCCCGGCCTCGCGGAGGAGGACCAGGACCTGGTCGTCGCGGTGATGAAGGACGTCTTCGCCGCCGCGCGGGCCAAGAGCCGCGTGGTGGTCTAGCCCGGGATCCGGGATGGCCGGCGGCAGCCTCGTCCTCACCCTCGACGCCGGCGGGACTTCCTTCCGGTTCTCGGCGGTGGAGGCGGGGCGGCCCGCGGCGGAGACGGTGGTCCTGCCGCCGCTGGGCCAGGACCTGGAGGCCTGCCTGGGCCAGCTCCGGGCCGGGTTCCGGGCCGTGCACGAGGCCACCGGGCGCCGGGCCCGGGCGCTCTCCTTCGGCTTTCCGGGGCCCGCGGACTACGCCGCGGGGATCATCGGCGACCTGGAGAACCTGCCCGGATTCCGCGGCGGCGTGCCCCTCGGGCCCTTGCTGGAGGAGGCCTTCGGCCTGCCGGTCTTCATCCACAACGACGGCGACCTCTTCGCCCTCGGCGAGGCGCGCCATGGCCGGCTGCCGGAGGTGAACGCCGAGCTGGCTGCCGCCGGCTGCCGGTTCCGGCATCGGAACCTGCTGGGCCTCACCCTCGGCACGGGGTTCGGCGCCGGCATCGTCTCCGAGGGCCGCCTGCTGCGGGGGGACAACGGCGCCGCTGCGGAGATCTGGCTGCTGCGGAGCAAGGTCCGCCCGGGCTGCTTCGCCGAGGAGGGCGTCTCCATCCGCGGCCTGCGCCGCGCCTACGCCGAGGCCGCCGGGCTCCCGCTCCCGGAGGCGCCGGAGCCCAGGGTCATCGCCGACCTCGCCCGGGCCGGGGCGCCGGGCCCCCGGGACGCCGCGCGGGAGGCCTTCCGCGCCTTCGGGGAGGCGGCGGGCGACGCCATCGCCCAGGCCCTGACCCTGGTGGATGGCCTGGTGGTGATCGGCGGCGGCCTCGCGGGCGCGGCGGACCTCTTCCTGCCGGCCCTGATGGCCGAGCTCGGCGGATCCCTCGCCACCGCGGAGGGCCGCGCCCTGCCACGGCTGGAGCTGGAAGTCTTCAACCTCGAGGATTCGGAGCGGCGCGCGGCCTTCCTCGTCGAGTCACCTCGGGACCTCGCCGTGCCGGGCTCGGGCCGGATCCTCCACCACGACCTCTGCAAGCGCGCCGGCCTGACCCTCACCCGCATGGGCACGTCCCAGGCCATCGCCCTGGGCGCCTGGGAGGCGGCGATGGAGGCCCTGGCCAAGGCCTGACGCGCTACTCCAGCGCCAGCAGCGCGGCCTCCTCGCCGATGAGGCTGCCCAGCGCGACGCCCATGCCGTTGCAGCCGAAGGCGATGAGGGTCCGGGGTCCGAGGCGCTTCACGATGGGCTTCTTCTCCGGGCCGAAGCCCATGATGCCGGACCAGCGCTTGGCGACCCGGACCGGCTTGCCCGGCAGGATGGTGTGCTGGAGGAGCTGCTCGAGCCGGCCCTGGATGGTGGGCGTCACCGCCATCTCGTCCGTGGCCTCGGCCTCGAAGGCGAGGTTCCGCGCGCCCCCGAGCAGGATGCGGGTCCCCTCCGGCGTGGCCAGGTCCCGGAAGTAGACGAAGCCCTCGTCGAGATGGAAGCAGCCCTTCCACTTCAGGTCGGACACGGGCTCCGTGACGAGGATCTGGCCCCGGGCCGGCGCGATGCCGAGGCTCGGCAGCAGGCGGTGGGTGAAGCCGTTGGCGCAGAAGACCACCTGGGCGGCGCGGAAGGGGATGCGGTCCTTGGAGCCGGGCTGCCGAGCCCAGAGGGTGGCCAGGGCGTCGTTCTCGTCGAAGTCCACCACCTCGGCGCCGGTGCGGAGCTCCACGCCCGTCTCCCGGGCCCGGGTCTCCAGCGCCGCCATGAGTCGGCCCGAATGCAGCTGCCCCTCGAAGGGGTTGCGCACGATGGCGCGCACCTGGCGGACGTTGAAACCCAGCGCCGCCGCGGCGCTCTGGCCGTTGCGGTCCTTCATGAGCTGGAAGACCTCGGTCTTGAAGATGGGGCGCAGCCAGACGTTGAGGCTCGGCAGGCCGTGGAGCGCCTCCATCTGGGCGTCCATGAAGAGCTCGAAGCCGCCGTGGTGCTCATAGCCGATGGCGCCGTCCCCCAGGGTCTCCCGCAGCTTGTGGAGGCCCCGGAAGCGCCGCTCCACCAGGGCGAGCGCCGCGTCCCGCCCCATGCGGTCGATGTCAGAGAGGATCTCCGTCAGGCTGCCGAAGCAGGCGAAGCCGGCGTTCCGCGTGGAGGCGCCGCTGGGCATGAGCCCCCGCTCCAGGACCGCCACCCGCCACTGGGGCTTGCGCCGCTTGACCTGGATCGCCGTGGACAGGCCGATGAGCCCGCCGCCGACGATCAACGCGTCGTAGAGGGGAGCGGCATCCTGTTCCCAGAAGCTGAGCATGGGCGGGCCAGTGGTCGGTTAAGGCCGGTTAAGGCGAGCAAAACTGCCCCCATGCTACTCCCCAGGAAGGAAAAATCCGCAAGAAACTGGATCGCCTTCCAAGGTTCCTCAGACCTGCTCGTGGGGCAGGGCCGGGAGGGGCGCGAAGACGGTGCCTCCCGGGTCGTAGGCGTAGAAGTTTGCGATGGCCCCGGTATAGGCCCAGGCGTACTGCTGGATCTGGTCCGCGAAGCGGGTCTGGGCGTCGCCCTCCCGGAACATCGGCCCCCAGTGCGGGTTGTAGGCGGCCTCCACCTCTTCCAGCAGCCGGTCCATCTCCTGGCTCTGGACCGCGCCCCGCCGGGCCAGCTCCGCGGCCTCGGCGGCGAGCCGGTCGCGCTCCCGGTCCAAGGCCGCCAGCGCCTCCGGCGAGAGGCGCGCCGCCAGCACCTGGCGGTGGTCCCGGGCCCGGGCGGCCTGGTCCGCCACGATGGAGGCCCGGCGCAGGGTCCGCCGGCGGGAGGCCTCCAGCTGCACCAGCCGCCGCAGCTGGGGCCCCTTCTCCTCCAGCAGGCCCAGCTCCCGCTCCAGTTCGGGGATGAGCAGCAGGGTGCGCCAGGAGGAGGCCTTGGTGGAGCGCATGATGTCGCCGTAGATGTGGTCGCCCACATAGAGCAGCTCGAGCCCGGAGGCCCCCAGCCGCTCCTCCAGCCAGGCCACGTTGCCGCCGGCCACCGCGTGGGGCGGCGCGTCCGGGCCCGCGGCCGTGCGGGGCGTGCCCTCGCCGTAATACAGCGGCTTGCGGGCGGACACCACGACGACGGAGAAGTAGTCCCACCACTTGGGGTGGGCCTCGTCCTGGCCGTCCAGCAGGTGGGAGAGCACGCCGTTGGTGAAGCTCCACTCGCTGTTGGTGAGGAGGAAGAGGCGCTTGCCGGCGCGCTTGAGGCGCTCCAGCGCGGGGGCGAGCCCCGGCTGCTGGGGGATGAAGAAGTCCCGGTGGGCGAGGATCTCCTCCTTCATCTCGCCCTGGCGGTGCACGGTGTCGATGGCCCAGCGCACGTCCTGGAACAGGTCCAGGTAGGTCTTGGCGCCGGGGATGCGACCCCCATCCAGGGCGTCCACCAGCAGCGCGAAGAGCGAGCACTCCGGGATCTCGAAGAGGGTGTCGATGCTGCGGAAGCCCTTGGCGGAGGCGCCGAGGCGGCGGCGCCCGTAGGCTCCGTCCAGCTCCCCCGGCGCCATCTCCCGGCTGCCATGGCTGCCGCGCACCACCTGGCGCTCCCGGTCCACCTTCAGCAGGTTGCCCCGCAGGCCGTCCAGCACGAGGCCCCGCACGGCGAAGTCGGGATCGTAGGGCGCCTCCAGCAGCCAGAGCGGATAGTCCCGCTCCCGCACGAGGAGGCGGATGGACTTCCGGAAGGCCAGCTCGTCGATCTCCGGGCTGCGGTAGCGGGCCAGGGTGTAGTCCATGTCGAAGCCCACCGCCCGGATCTCCCCCAGGGGCAGGTTGCGCAGCGCGAAGATCTTCTTCGCCGCCGGCAGGCGGTCCTGGGCGCCCTCGTCCCAGGAGCGGGGCGCGGGCAGGAGCTTGGGGTCGAGCTTCGTCATGGCACCAGCCTAGACGGATTCGACGCCGATGCCGTGGGTGATGCCCTGATGGCCGAAGCGGTCGAAGGCCAGGCGGCGGAACTCCTCGGTGTGCCCCCAGTCCTTCCGTTCCCAGGCCCAGAGCGCGTAGTGCAGCAGCTCGTGCTCCAGGATGCGCCGCTGCACCGCCTCGGGATCGTGGCAGCGCAGGCCGCAGACCTCCATGGGCCAGGGCCAGTCCCGGCGCCGCAAGAGCGGGATGCTGAGGCGGATCTCCGGCCGCCAGAGCCCCCGGGAGTCCTTCTCGATGACGAAGAGCCCCGCGCAGCGCGTCATCCGCGGCGACCAGACCACCGGCGGGGGATCCAGGTCCCAGCCGGCGGCCTTCAGGATCCCGGCGGCGCGGGCGCGGGTGGTGGACATGGCTCCATTTCAACGTGAAGCGGCAGGGAACGCGACGCCTCTCTGCGCCTGGGGCCTCCCGGGCGCGGTCCCGGACTCAACGTGCCGCCGCCCCGTGAAGGAACAGCCGAGGGTCCACGCGGGCGTCATTGAGGCTGAGGCTCCAGTGGAGATGCGGGCCCGTGGCCCGGCCGGTCATGCCCACGTGGCCGATGAGGTCCCCGGCCTTCACCCTCTGGCCCTGTCTCACCGCGAGGTCCTGCAGGTGGCAGAGCAGGCTCACGACCCCTTCGCCGTGGGCGATGAGGACGGTGTTGCCGCTGAAGAAGAAGTCGCCCGTGAGCATCACGGTGCCGTCCGCCGGGGCCTGCACGTCCTGGCCCGCGGGCGCGGCGATGTCGAGGCCGGAGTGGGGCGCCCGGGCCTCGCCGTTGAAGATGCGGCGGAGGCCGAAGGAGGAGGTGAGGCGGCCTGGCGTGGGCTGCCGGAACCGCAGATCCGTGGCCAGGCCCTCGGGCCAGGCCTCCCAGACGGGCGCCATGAGGGCCTGCTCGCGCGCGATGCGGGCCAGCTCCTCAGGGTCGGGGTTCACCTGGTGGGGGTTCTTCAGCGTGATCCGCTGCACGGGATAGCGCGCGGGATGGATGGTGAAGGCGACCTTCCGCCCATCGACGTTGAGGAAGGCGGTTCCGGGCTTCGCGCTGAGCGGGATGCCCACCACCGCTGCCCAGCCGTCGCCCTGCCGCCAGAGCAGCACGCGCTCGCCGTTGAACCGCGCCTCGCGCGGTTCCGCGCCAGGAAGGGACACGAGCGCCACGCCGCCGGGCACCGGGGAGGGCCGGAAGGGTGGGGTCGCGGCGAGGGCCGTGCCGGCGGAGAGGATCAGGACCAGGCTGGCAGGCGCGCGCATGCTCCAGCATACCGGCCGCCCCAAGGGGGCACCGGCGGGATGGCCTTCTTCCGCAGGGCGCTGAAGAAGGCCATCCCGCGCGGGCCTGCGGTCAGGCCGCGTCCCGCTTCGGCGCCAGGGCCAGCTTCAGCGTGGCCAGGGCGATGGGCAGGGCGCCCAGTAGCAGGAACACCAGGTCCGCCACGATGCGGATCCACTCCAGGGTGTGGTAGGTGCCGCCCATGAGGTAGGACAGCCGCCGGGCGTGCCAGTAGCCGTTCGTCAGCACGTCCCAGAGCTGCAGGACGCCAGCGGGGAACAGGTCGAGCAGGATCATCAGGCCCAGGCCGATGTTGAGGCCCCAGAAGCCGCGCTTGATGAGCTTCTCGGACCGCGACCAGGCCTCGTCCGTGCTGATGGCCCGGAGGCAGAACACCAGCACGCCCAGGGCCAGCATCCCGAACACGCCGAACATGGAGGCATGGCCATGGTTGGGCGTCAGCGTGGTGCCCATCTCGAAGTAGGACACGATGGGCAGGTTGATGAGGAAGCCGAAGACGCCGGCCCCGACGAAGTTCCAGACGCCGACGGCGATGAGGAACTTGATGGCCCACATCTGGCCGCCCACGAGGGGCTGGCCGCAGTCGGAGCAGGCGCGGTCCTTCAGGCGGATGAAGTCCCAGGCGTCCAGGGTGAGCAGGGTGAGGGGCACCACCTCCAGGGCGCTGAAGCAGGAGGCCAGGCCCATGTTGAGCGTGCTCTGGCCCGTGAAGTACCAGTGGTGGCCCGTGCCCACCAGGCCGCCGGTGAGGTAGAGGATGGCGTCCAGGTAGATGAGGCGCGTGGCGGATTTCGCCGTGACCAGGCCCATCTGGAAGAACATCACGCCCACCAGCACCGTCGCGAAGAGCTCGAAGAAGCCCTCCACCCAGAGGTGGATGATCCAGAAGCGCCAGTTGTCGATCACCGCGTAGTTGGTGTGGGGCCCGTAGAAGAGGGCGGGCACGTAGAAGAGGGGGATGGCGACGGCGGAGAGCAGGAAGAGCTTGGTCAGCTCCCGGTTGTTCCCCTCCTTGAGGGCCGGGCGCAGGGCCCGCCACATGAGGAAGAGCCAGAAGGCCAGGCCCGCCGCCAGGAGAAGCTGCCAGAAGCGGCCCAGGTCCAGGTACTCGCTGCCCTGGTGGCCGAACCAGAACCAGAGCCGGCCGAGCTTGCCGTTGATGCCGGCCATCTCGCCGAAGAGGCTGCCGAAGACCACCACCGCCAGCGCCGCCAGCAGGGCGATGACGCCCGCCCGCTGACCCTTGGGCTCCGCGCCGCCCACCAGGGGGGCGAGGAAGAGGCCGCCGGCCACCCAGGAGGTGGCGATCCAGAAGATGGCGGTCTGAAGGTGCCAGGTGCGGGCCAGGTTGTAGGGCAGCAGCTTCGCCAGGTCGAAGCCGTAGAAGGCGCCGGGCTCCACGCGGTAGTGGGCGATGACGCCGCCAAGGGCCGCCTGGGCGAGGAAGAGGATCGCCACCACCGCGAAGTAGAGGCCGAGGACCCGCTGGCTGGGGGTGGGCGTCCAGGCGCTGAGCCGGCCCTCATGGGCGTGGGCCGCGCGTTCGCCGCCCCAGCCCAGGAACTCGAACTTGCCGAAGACGAAGAGGATGAGCCCGAGGCCGCCCAGCAGCGCCAGCAGGCTCATGGCGCTCCAGAAGTAGGCGGAGGCCGTGGGCACGTTGCCGGCGCCGGGATCATAGGGCCAGTTGTTGGTGTAGGAGTAGCCCGTCCCCGGGCGCAGCGCGGTGGTGGCCCAGGCGGCCCAGGCGAAGTAGGCGGTGAGGTCCTTCAGCTCCTTCGGGTCCGAGATGAAGCCCTTGGGCTGTCCCGGCGCCGGCGTGGCGCCGTCGAAGTAGGCCGTCCATTCCGCGCCCTGGGCCTCGTAGGAGGCGGCCTCCGCCTCAGAGAAGGCGAGGGTGCCGGTCCCCGCGTCGTAGCGGTTCCGCTTGAGCTGGTCCTTCAGCTCCGCTTCCACGGCGGCGGCCTGCTCCGCGGGCAGCGCCGCGAAGGCGCTCCCGTGGCGGGCCTGGGCCAGGGCCTCGCGCCCGATCTCCACCGTGCGGTGCAGGTACTCCGCCGAGTAGTCCGGCCCCAGGTAGGCGCCGTGGCCCCAGAGGGTGCCGTGCTCCATGAGGCCGTACTTGAGGAAGACCTCCTGCCCGTGGCGGATGTCGTCGCCGGTGAACAGCGTCCGGCCGGCGGGATCCACCACCTGGGCCGGGATGGGCGGCGCCCCCTGGTAGGTCTTCACGGTGACCAGGCCCAGCAGCGAGAAGCCGATGAGCATGACGAGCAGCACCGCCCGGCGCCACCAGGGCGACAGCGGACCTTCGTCGTGGATGGCGGGATCCAGGGACATGGGCACCTCTCAGGCTGGGGGAACCCCCGAACCCTACCCTAGGGGCCCCGGCCCGGCCACCTCTTGATTGAGGTCAAGCCGTTCCGCGCCTCAGAACTCGAAGGTGGGCCCGCCGAGGCTCTGGGCGTCCAGGATGCGGCCCTGCTCGTCGAGGGTGACGAGGCCGCTGGCCTGCCGGGGCGTCATCTGGCTGAGGTGCTGGACGGCCTCCGCCCGGAGCGAAGGATTGCCGCCCTCCGCGGACTCGAAGAAGACGGCGCCGACGCGGTAGGTCTGGGCCTTCTCCTCCAGCAGGTGGAGCTCCTTCAGCTGGCGCGGATCCACGGGGCTCGGCGCGTCAGTCATGAGGCAGCGGGCCTGGGCGGTCTTGGGGAAGGCGATGACCTCGCGGATGCTGGTCTCGCCCGCCAGCAGCATGGCCAGGCGGTCCAGGCCCAGGGCGAGGCCGCCCATGGGCGGGGCCCCGAAGGCGAGGGCGTCCAGGAGGAAGCCGAACTTCGCCCGGGCCTCCTGCTCGCCGATGCCGAGGGCGCGGAACATGCGCGTCTGGGTGGCGGCGTCGTGGATGCGGATGGAGCCGCCGCCCACCTCGTAGCCGTTCAGCACGAGGTCGTAGGCCACGGCCCGG
>DASTWQ010000195.1:0-22072 GCA_035758545.1 Holophagaceae bacterium
GTAGAAGAAGCTCGGTGAGTGGGAGGCCCCATGATCGAGGGTCCACTGGACTCCCGCAAGGTAGGTGTCCGCGTAGTTGAATCGCCCTTCCTGAAGATTTTCACTTCCTGTCTCGGAAACGAGCTTCCGGAACTGCGGATCGCCCACGTACCGGGTGACCGCCTCTCCCAGCATCTGCACTGGATGCCCGTCAGATCTGAACAATTCTGGATGCGTGGCAGCGATTCGAATGGGCCAGAGTAGCGGTCCCATCAAGGTTCCCGCTGCTAGGCCGAGGACCAGGACACGTTTGAAGGAGACCCGAAGTCCATTCCGATAAAACAGGAAGAGGATCAGTACCACTAAGTAGACGATGAGCCTTCGATTGGAGAAGGCCACGAGCGCGGCGGAGCCGAGCGTGAGAATGGCTATGCCGGTCCCTCGCCATTTCCCTCTCGCTCTCTGAAGAAGGGTGAGCCCAAGCACCGGTATGACTGGAATGAACGCCCAGTAGAAAATCATGGCGGCGCCTTGGGCTGATCCCTGTAGGTCCGCGATGTTGATCTGGGTCCAACTGGAGAGCGCGTTCAACCTGGCTGCGACAACCCCGCATCCAAGCCAGACCGCCGTCAGGACGACCAGTCCTAGGGCGTCTGATCGACTCCAGGTCTGCAGCCGGTCCATTCCTACTCCACTCCTGTCGTGGTTCCGTCGGGCCCTTCCTGCGCCGATTGAGAAGGCCAGGAACCAGATAAGGAAGCCGGAGGCGCCGACCCATTTCGCAGCGCTCTCGTAGGGATATACACCCCGGGAATGGGACGCGGCGGCCGCTAGCGAAGGCAACAGGCCCAGGTTCCAGATGAGGTAGATCTGTCCCGGTACGGTCGGGAAGGACCACTGCCCGGCTCCGAAGTGGCCGAGCCGCGCGATAGCTAGGATCGGCAAGCTCAGGGCCACCGCGAAGAAGACCCGGTTGGGGAGCAGAGCCGGCGAGGGTGTGAGGTAGGACATCAGGACCACAAGCAGCGAAAGCCCCGCCCAGGCGCCTATCGCCCCTGAACGGCTGTCCGGCGCGGGCGGTCCTTGCGGGATGGCATCCATCTCTTGAGTTACCGGCGCGAAGCGCCCGGAACGGTCCAGGCCTGAAGCAGGTATGTCCCCACGGTCACAAAGAGGAGGAAGAACAACACGATGGGCGTCCTCGCGGGCCCGCTCTTGTCGATGGGCAGGTTCCCGGGGTCGAGGACGTTCAGGATGGGCAGGTCGTTCTTGGCTTCCAGCAGGGCCTGCTCCCGGTTCTGGGCCAGGACGCCCACCAGCTGCTGCTGCAGGCGGTACTCCATCTCCAGGCGGGCGCCCTCCAGCTTCACGGTGGGATCGGCGCTGAGGGCGTAGTTCCGGTTCGCCTCGAGGAAGCGCTGGAAGGCGGCCTGGGCCCGGTCCAGCTCCGCCCGGGCGTCCTTCAGGCGGGCCTCGGCGAAGGCGGCCTTCTCGCTGCCCCGGGTGCGGGCCTTGGCGGTCACGAAGTCGTTGAGGAGGGCCACGAGCCGCTGGACGGCGGCCTGGCTCAGCTCGGGACTCTTCGTCTCCACGGCGACGGTGAGGAGGCGGGTCTTGAGGTCCCGGGTGACGGTGACGTGCTCCCCCAGGGCGGCCACGGCACCATCCAGATTCGGCTGGTCCAGATAAGCCTGGAGGGTCTCGTCCTTCGCCTGCTCGGCGCCGAAGCGCCAGCTCCGCTGGTGGAACCGGAACCGGGTCTGGAGCAGGGCCTCCCGCAGGGAGCGGCTGTTGAGGATGTCCACGTAGGCGGCGTCGGAGCTGTCCGCCCCGGGCAGGGAGAGGCCGGCGGCGCCGGCGAGGGCTGACAGGGCGCCGAGGCCGTTGCCGGGGCTCTCCCCCGGCAGGATCCGGGCGGTGGAGGTGTAGCGGTTGGGGAGGAAGAGGACGAAGACCGCCGCGACCAGGGCGGCGAGGAACCCGGCGCGCAGGGGCGCCTTCCACGCGGGCCAGCGGCCGCGGAGCGCGGTCAGGATCGGGGCGAGGGGCGAGGCGCTGGCCTGGGGCATCGGCCTCCAGCCTAGCAAGGCGGGGGCGCGGCCGGACAAGGAAAGGGCCCGCTCGCGCGGGCCCTTCCCTCGGTCGTTCGGGGGTGCTGCGGAGGCCCTTACAGGTCCTCGCCGTCGATCTCAGTCATGCCCTGCATCTCTTCGACGTGGGCGGCCAGGCGGCTGTACTCGTCGTCGATGTCGGCGTCGAGGCCGAACATGCTGGGCTGGATCTCGGGGTACTGGCCCTCCTCCGTCTGGATGTTCCGGTAGGCGGCGGTGCCGGTGCCGGCCGGGATCAGGCGGCCCAGGATCACGTTCTCCTTCAGGCCGCGGAGGTAGTCCACGCGGCCTTCCAGCGCGGCCTCGGTGAGGACGCGGGTGGTCTCCTGGAAGGAGGCGGCGGAGATGAAGGACTCGCTGGTGAGGGCGGCCTTCGTGATGCCGAGGAGCAGGGGCTCGCAGGCGGCCGGCTGGCCGGACTGGGAGAGCGTGGCCTCGTTGATCTCCTTGAACCGGTACTTGTCGATCTTCTCCTCGACGATCAGCGGGGTGTCGCCGACCTCGGTGACCATGACCCAGCGCATCATCTGGCGGATGATCGTCTCGATGTGCTTGTCGTTGATGGTCACGCCCTGGGCGCGGTAGACCTCCTGGACCTCGTTGACGAGGAAGGCCTGGAGGGCCTTCTCGCCCTGGACCTTGAGCAGGTCGTGGGGCGACACGGCGCCTTCGGTGAGCTTCTCGCCGGCGCGGATCTCGTCGCCGTCCTGGGCCAGGATGTGCTTGCCGCGGGGGATGAGGTACTCCCGCTTCTCCTGGGCGTCGGCGGACTCGATGGTGACCTTCTGGCTGCCGCGGACGCGGTTGCCGTACTTCACCGTGCCGGAGATCTCCGTGATGATCGCGGGCTCCTTGGGGCGCCGGCCCTCGAACAGCTCGGTCACGCGCGGCAGGCCGCCCGTGATGTCGCTGGTCTTGGCCTGCTGGCGGGGGGTCTTGGCGAGGACGTCGCCGGGCAGGAGATCCTGGCCCTCCTCGACCTCCACGTAGGCGCCGGTGGGGATGTTGTAGCGCTTGAGGACCTTGTGGTTGTCCCCCTTGATGTTGATGTGGGGGTGGATCTTGTCGTCGGTGGGGTCGATGACCTTCTTGCGGAAGTTGCCGCTGATCGGGTCCTTCTCCTCCTGGTAGCTGACGTTGAGCTCGAACTCCTTGAAGTCGGCGGCGCCGGCGACCTCGGCCAGCACCACGTCGTTGTAGGGGTCCCACTCCGCCAGGAGGGTGCGGGGCTCCACCTTCTCGCCGTCCTTGACGCGGAGGACCGCGCCGGAGGTGATCTTGTAGCGCTCGCGCTCGTGGCCGTCCGCGTCGGTCACCAGCAGGTAGCCGTTGCGGGTGAGGGAGACGAGCTCGCCCTTGCGGTTCTTGACGGTCCGGCCTTCCAGGCCCTCGTACCTCACGATGCCGGCGATCTGGGCCTCGTGGGTGCTCTTCTCGGTGGCGCGGGAGGCGGCGCCGCCCACGTGGAAGGTACGCATGGTCAGCTGGGTGCCGGGCTCGCCGATGGACTGGGCGGCGATGACGCCCACGGCCTCGCCGAGGTCCACGGGCCGGCCGGAGGACAGGTTCAGGCCGTAGCACTTGGCGCAGACGCCGCGGCGGGCCTCGCAGGTGAGCACGGAGCGGATCTTGACCTTGGCGATGCCGCTGGTCTCGATCTTGAACGCGAGCTCCTCGCTGATCAGCTCACCGCTGGGGGCGATGACCTCCTTGGAGTACGGGTCCGTGACCTCCTCGAGCACCACGCGGCCCATGATGCGGTCGCGCAGGCGGGCGCGGATGGTGCCGTCGCTGTTCACGATGGCCGCCACCTCGATGCCGTCCAGGGTGCCGCAGTCATCCTCGTTGACGATGACGTCCTGCGCCACATCCACGAGCTTGCGGGTCAGGTAGCCGGAGTCGGCGGTCTTGAGCGCCGTGTCCGCGAGGCCCTTGCGGGCGCCGTGGGTGGACACGAAGTACTCGAGCACCGAGAGGCCTTCCTTGAAGTTGGACTTGATGGGCGTCTCGATGATGTCGCCGCTGGGCTTGGCCATCAGGCCTCGCATGCCGGCGACCTGACGGATCTGGGTCTTGGAACCGCGGGCGCCGGAGTCGGCCATGATGTAGATCGAGTTGAGGTGCTTGCCCTCCTCGTTCTGCTTCTCGAGGGTCTTCATCATGTCCGTGGCGACCTGGTCGGAGGTCTTGCCCCAGACTTCGAGGATGCGGTTGTAGCGGGTGGCCGCGTCCAGCCGGCCCTCGTAGGCCTCGCGCTCGATGCCGCGGACGTCCTCGGAGGCCTGGTCGATGAGCTTCTGCTTCGACTTCGGCACGACGAGGTCGTCGATGCCCACGGAGACGCCGGCCTTCATGGCCCACTGGAAGCCGGTGTCCTTCATGGCGTCCAGCATCTGGATGGTGACCTCGGGGCCCTTGGTCTTGTAGGCGCGGACCACGAGGGAGAGCAGGCCCTCCTTCTTGATCACGCCGTTCACGAAGGGCACCGCGTCAGGCAGGGCGCGGTTGAAGATGACGCGGCCGACGGTGGTGGTCAGCAGCTCGTGCTTCACGTCCTGGCTGGGGCACTCGAAGACCTCCTGCTCGGAGTTCTTCTTGGGGTCCTTGGCGTGCCAGGCCTCGGTGTCCACCAGCTCGCCGCTGTAGCGGACCCTGATGATGGCGTGGGTGTCCACGACGCCGGCGCCGTGGGCGGAGATGACCTCGTCCATGTTGGCGAAGGTCATGCCCTCGCCCTTGCGGCCGAGGCGCTTCTTGGTGAGGTAGTAGGCGCCCAGCACGATGTCCTGGGAGGGCACCACGTTCGGCTTGCCGTTGGCGGGGTTGAGGATGTTCTGGGTGGACATCATCAGCACCTTGGCCTCGATCTGGGCCATGGGGCTGAGGGGCACGTGCACGGCCATCTGGTCGCCGTCGAAGTCGGCGTTGAAGGCGGTGCAGACGAGGGGGTGCAGGCGGATGGCCTTGCCCTCGACCAGCACGGGCTGGAAGGCCTGGATGCCCAGGCGGTGCAGGGTCGGGGCGCGGTTCAGCAGGACGGGGTGGTCCTTGATGCACTCCTCGAGGACGTCCCACACCTCGGGGCGGCCTTCCTCGACCATCTCCTTGGCCTGGCGGATGGTGGCCGCGTAGCCCTTGTGCTCGAGGCGGTTGAAGATGAAGGGCTTGAACAGCTCCAGGGCCATCTTCTTGGGCAGGCCGCACTGGTGCAGCTTGAGCTCGGGGCCCACCACGATGACGGAACGGCCGGAGTAGTCCACGCGCTTGCCGAGCAGGTTCTGGCGGAACCGGCCCTGCTTGCCCTTGAGGGCGTCGGAGAGGGACTTCAGCGGGCGGTTGGAGACGCCGCGGAGGAGGCGGCCGCGCTTGCCGTTCTCGAAGAGGGCATCCACGGCCTCCTGCAGCATGCGCTTCTCGTTGCGCACGATGACGTCGGGGGCCTTGAGCTCCAGGAGCTTCTTGAGGCGGTTGTTGCGGTTGATGACGCGGCGGTAGAGGTCGTTCAGGTCGGAGGTCGCGAAGCGGCCGCCATCGAGGGGCACCAGGGGGCGCAGCTCGGGGGGCAGCACGGGGACCACGTCGAGGATCATCCACTCCGGCTTGTTGGAGGAGCGGACGAAGGCCTCGGCGACCTTGAGGCGCTTGGCGATCTTGCTGCGCTTCTGGCTGGAGGTCTCCTTGCGCATGGTGTCGCGGAGCTCGATGGCGAGCGCCTCGACGTCCACCTGCTTGAGCAGCTCCTTGATGCCTTCGGCGCCCATCTGGGCCTTGAAGGAGGTCTCGCCGAACTGGGACTTGTACTCGCGGTACTTGTCCTCGCCCAGGATCTCGCCGAGCTTGAGCTGGGTCGCCCCGGGCTCAGTGACGGTGTACGCCTCGAAGTAGAGGACGCGCTCGAGGTCCTTGAGGGGGATGTCCAGCAGGTAGCCGATGCGGCTGGGGACGCCCTTGAAGAACCACACATGGCTGACGGGGCTCGCCAGCTGGATGTGGCCCATGCGCTCGCGGCGCACGGACTTCTTGGTGACCTCGACGCCGCACTTGTCGCAGATCACGCCCTTGAACTTCTGGCGCTTGTACTTGCCGCACAGGCATTCCCAGTCGTTGACGGGGCCGAAGATGCGGGCACAGAACAGGCCGTCGCGCTCGGGCTTGAGGCTGCGGTAGTTGATGGTCTCGGGCTTCGTCACCTCGCCCCGGGACCAGGACCGGATCACGTCCGGGGAGGCCAGGGTGACGCGGATGCACTCATAGGCGTTGATGTTCTGCTGCTCGGGGAACATGGGTGCCTCGCTTCTCAATCAGGGATTCGGACGCTTCGGACAGGTCGGGGGGGCTTCAGCCTTCGATGGAGAAGGCGTTGGGCTCCTCCGCGGCCTCGGAGGGCTCCAGCTGGTCGCGGGTGAGCATCTCGACCTCGATGCAGAGGGCGTTCAGCTCCTTGCGAACCACGTTGAAGCTCTCGGGGAGGCCCGGATCCTTGATGGGCTCGCCCTTGATGATGGCCTGGTAGATGTGGGTGCGGCCGTGCATGTCGTCCGACTTGTAGGTCAGGAGCTCCTGCAGGACGTGGCTCGCGCCGTAGGCCTCGAGGGCCCACACTTCCATCTCACCGAACCGCTGGCCGCCGAACTGGGCCTTGCCGCCCAGGGGCTGCTGGGTGATGAGGCTGTAGGGTCCAATGCTCCGGGCGTGGATCTTGTTGTCCACGAGGTGGTGCAGCTTGAGCATGTAGACGCAGCCGACCACGACGGGCTGCTCGAAGGCCTCGCCGGTCATGCCGTCGTAGAGCTTCACCTTGCCGCTCTCGTCGGGGCCCATGGGGTTCTTGTGGTGGGCCTTCTTCAGCTGGTCCTTGATCTCGTGCTCGCGGGCGCCGTCGAAGACCGGGGTCGCGAAGTGGACGCCCAGCACCTTGCCGGCCCAGCCGAGGTGGCACTCGAGCACCTGGCCGATGTTCATACGGGAAGGCACGCCGAGGGGGTTCAGCACGATGTCCACGGGGCTGCCGTCAGGCAGGTAGGGCATGTCCTCCGCAGGGAGGATGCGGCTGACGACGCCCTTGTTGCCGTGGCGGCCGGCCATCTTGTCGCCGACCTGCAGCTTGCGCTTCACGGCGACGTAGCACTTCACGGTCTTGAGGACGCCGGGCATGAGCTCGTCGCCCTTGGTCAGGCGGTCGATGCGCTCGTTCAGGATGTCCCGCAGGACCTTGAGCTGGCTCTCGGTCTTGTCGAGGATGTCGATGATGTCCTTCTCGATGCGCTGCTTGCCGGCGGCGACGCTCACCTGGCGGAAGCGGTCGTAGGGCACGGCCTCCAGCATGTTCTGGGTGAGCTTCTTGCCCTTGCCCAGCAGCTCCTTGCCCTTGCTGTCGTTCAGGGGCTCGGAGAGCTCCTTGCCCTTGAGGATGCCGATGATCTTCTTCTTGGCCTCGGCGCGGACGATGCGCTGCTCGTCGGCGAGGTCCTTCTCCCACTTGCTGATCTGCTCACGCTCGATCTCGAGGGTGCGGAGGTCCTTCTCCTGGCCCTTGCGGGTGAAGACCTTGACGTCCACGACGGTGCCCTCGATGCCGGGGGGCACGGTGAGGGAGGCGTCCTTCACGTCGGAGGCCTTCTCGCCGAAGATCGCGCGGAGCAGCTTCTCCTCGGGGCTGAGGATGGTCTCGCCCTTGGGCGTGACCTTGCCGACGAGGATGTCGCCGTGGCGGACGGTGGCGCCGATGCGGATGATGCCGCTGTCATCCAGGTTCCGGAGGGCTTCCTCGCGGACCTGGGGGATGTCGCGGGTGATCTCCTCGGGGCCGAGCTTGGTGTCGCGGGCGTGGACCTCGAACTCCTCGATGTGGATCGTGGTGTAGAGGTCCTCCTTCACGACGCGCTCGCTGATCAGGATCGCGTCCTCGAAGTTGTAGCCGCGCCAGGGCATGTAGGCGACGACCAGGTTCCGGCCCAGGGCGAGCTCGCCGTGGTCGGTGCAGGGGCCGTCGGCCAGGATCTGGCCCATGGAGACGTACTCGCCCTTCTTCACCAGCGGGCGCTGGTTGAGGCAGGTGTTCTGGTTGGAGCGGGCGAACTTGACCAGCGTGTAGATGTCCACGCCGGACTCCTCGCCCTCGGTCTCCGGGTCGTCCTCGACGCGGACCACGATGCGGTTGGCGTCGACGGTCTCGACGATGCCGGCGCGGCGGCAGACGACACAGGCGCCGGAATCCTTGGCGGCCACGTACTCCATGCCGGTGCCCACGATGGGGGCCTCGGTGCGGATGAGGGGCACGGCCTGGCGCTGCATGTTGGCGCCCATCAGGGCCCGGTTCGCGTCGTCGTTCTCAAGGAAGGGGATCAGGGAGGCGGCCACGGAGACCACCTGCTTGGGCGACACGTCCATGAGGGTGACGACGCCGCGCTCGACGATCTTCGTCTCGCCGGCGTGCCGGGCGGTGACGAACTCGTCGTGGATCTGGCCCTTGTCGTCCAGGTTCACGTTGGCCTGGGCGATGACGTGCTCGTCCTCCTCCCACGCGGAGAGGTAGAAGGCGTGGATCTCGAACTTGGCCGGGCGCTTGCCGCCCTTCTCGAGCTTCTTGTTGAGGGCCTCGAGCTCGGCGAGGGGCACCACCTGCTGGTAGGGGCTGGTGAGGGCCTTCTGCTCGGCGGCGGTCAGCGGGTTGCCGGTCTTCGCGTGGGAGACGGTGAGGTCCTCCAGCTTCACGTCCCCCACGCTGGTGATGCGGGCGAACTGGACGACCTTGCCGTTCTCGACCTTGAGGTAGGGGCTCTCGATGAAGCCGAACTCGTTGATGCGGGCGTAGCAGCTCAGCGAGGAGATGAGGCCGATGTTCGGACCTTCAGGCGTCTCGATGGGGCAGATGCGGCCGTAGTGCGAGGTGTGCACGTCGCGCACCTCGAAGCCGGCGCGGTCGCGGCTGAGGCCGCCGGGTCCGAGGGCCGAGAGGCGGCGCTTGTGGGTGATCTCCGACAGCGGGTTGGTCTGGTCCATGAACTGGGACAGCTGGCTGGACCCGAAGAACTCCTTGATGGAGGCGATCACCGGCTTGGAGTTGATGAGGTCGTGGGCCTGGACCGGGTTGTTCGGGTCCTGGGCCATGGAGAACTTCTCCTTGATGGCGCGCTGCACGCGGACGAGGCCCACGCGGAAGCTGTTCTCCAGGAGCTCGCCCACGGACCGCACGCGGCGGTTGCCCAGGTGGTCGATGTCGTCGGCGCGGACGGGGGCCACCTCGCGGAAGTCCTGGCGGGTGGTGTCGTACTTCTTCAGGCGGAGCAGGTAGTGGACCGTCTGGATGAAGTCGTTGGCGTCCAGGGTGCGGACGTCGAGGTCCGTGGCCATGCCGAGCTTGGCGTTGATCTTGTGGCGGCCGACCTTGGAGAGGTCGTACTTCTGGCCGTCGAAGAACATGCCGTGGAGGAGCTTCTTGCTCGACTCCAGGGTGGCGGGCTCGCCCGGGCGGATCTTGCGGAACAGCTCCTTGGCCGCCTCCTCGGGATCCTCGGTGTGGTCCTTGGCGAGGGTCTCGCTGAAGATCTTGCCGGTGGGATCACTCTCGGGGAAGCAGACGACGAAGCGCTCGATGTGGTTGGCCTGGAACATCTCCAGGTCGGTGGCCAGGAAGGCCTCGTTGGCCTCGCGGAGGACCTCGCCGGTGTTCAGGTTCACCACGTCCTCGAGCAGGACGGCGCCCTCGAGCATCTCGCGGTCGGCGGGCATCTCCTTGATGCCGGCCTTGGCCAGCTGGTCCACCACGCGCCGGGAGAGGGCACGGCCGGCCTTGGCGATGACCTCCTTGCTCTTGGGGTCCTTGATGTCCTCCTCGGACTTCCGGCCCACGAGGTGGTCGCCGGGCTCGGTGGTGAGCTTGCCCTTCACCAGGCGGAAGACGGCGGGGGCGTAGAACTTGCCGAGCATGCTGGCGTTGTCGCTCAGGCCCTCGTCGAAGAGGCCCAGCGCGCGCATGAAGGTGGCGCCCAGGAACTTGCGCTTGCGGTCGATGCGGGCGTAGAGCAGGCCCTTGGTGTCGAGCTCGAACTCGATCCAGCTGCCGCGGTAGGGGATGATCTGGGCGCTGTAGAGGCTCTTGTCCGAGGCGATGGAGAAGAAGACGCCGGGGGACCGGTGCATCTGGCTCACGATCACGCGCTCGGTGCCGTTGATGATGAAGGTGCCGCGGTCGGTCATGATCGGCAGGTCGCCGAAGTAGACCTCGGACTCCTGGCTCTGCTTGAAGCGCCGATTGCCCTTGTCGTCCTTCTCGAACTGGTTGAGGCGCACGCGGATCTTGAGCGGGGCGGCCATGGTCTGGCCGCGCTCGACGCACTCCTCCATGCTCATCTTCTGCTTCATGCCCACGGGGTCCTGGCACACGTCGCAGATCTGGGCCTTGTTCTTGTTGCGGGTGCCGCACTTGGGGCAGTCCACCGTCGGGTCCTTGGGGTGCTCGGACACGATGTGGTGGCCGCACTTGCCGCAGGTGGTGCGCAGGTGCTCCAGGCCCTGGAGCTTCTCGCACTTGCAGGCCCAGTGGCCCACGGTGTAGTCGACGAACTCGACCTGGAGGGTGGCGTCGGACCCGTCGGGGTTCTTGCCGTTGTGGACGGGGAACATGCCCTCGAAGACGGTCTTGAGGCCGCGGGCCTCCCGCTCCTCGTGGAGGAGGTTCATCTGGAGGAACTCGTCGTAGCTGCGCTTCTGGATGTCGATCAGGTTCGGGATCGGCACCAGGGACGGGATCTCCGCGAAGTCGTGGCGCTGGCGGTAGATGTTCTGCTGCACGCTCATGGTTCGCTCCGGGCGGGACTGCGGCTGGCTTGTCAACTTGCGGGAATGGCTACTGGCGGGGACAGGAAGCCCCGGGACCGGACGGGTCCCGTGGCGGCGCGCGCTTCAGGGCTGGGCGGTGACAGGCCGATGGCCGACCTGCGCGGCGGCGTTTTTTTCAACGCCGGGGCGGTCGACCCGGGACTGCATGATGGTGCGGGGTGTGTGCAACCGGGGCCCTTCGTAGCGGCGGTCAGGATGCGCCCAGCCGAAGCCGGACGCAAGGAACAAACATACCACTTTCGCGGCAACGGCGCCAAGCGCTGGACGGGAATCCCGCCCGCGCTTGGCGCAATTGCTGGACCGGCTACTACTTGAGAGTGACCTTGGCGCCGGCGGCCTCGAGCTTCTCCTTGATCTTGGAGGCCTCGTCCTTGGACACGCCCTCCTTGACCATCTTGGGGGCGCCGTCCACCAGGTCCTTGGCCTCCTTGAGGCCCAGGCCGGCGATGACCTCGCGGATCGCCTTGATGACGTTCAGCTTGTTCGCGCCACCATCGGTGAGCTCGACGTTGAACTCGGTCTGCTCCTCGGCAGCGGCGGCGGCGCCGCCGCCCGCGGGGGCGGCCACGGCCATGGCGGCGGCGGAGACGCCGAAGCGCTCCTCCAGGGCCTTGACCAGGTTGGCCAGATCGAGCACGGTCATGGACTCGATCTCGGTGATGAGCTGCTCAGCGGTGAGAGCCATGTTGTTCTCCTAATCGGATCGGTTTCGGTTCGGGTTCGGGGCTTTACTCCCCGGCCTTCTGCTTGCGGACACCCTCGAGGGCGACCGCGAGGCCGGAGATCGGGTACTTCATGAGGTAGAGCAGCTTGGCGATGAGCTGATCGCGGCTGGGCAGGTTCGCCAGCGTCTCGATGTCCTTCATCGTGATCTGCTTGCCATCCATCACGCCGGCCTTGAAGGTGGCGGCGGGATTGTCCTTCAGGAAGTCGTTGAGGGCCTTGGCCAGGGCGATCACGTCGCTCTTGGTCACGGCGACGGAGGAGTTCCCCTTGAAGGAGGCCGCGAGCGGCTCCACCGGGGTGTCCTTCGCGGCGAGGCGCATGAGGGTGTTCTTCCCCACGCGGTAGGACGCCTTGCCTTCGCGGATGCTCTTGCGGAAGGCGGTGTCCTTCTCGACGGTCAGACCCTTGAACTCCAGGACCACCGCGGTGGTGGCTCCGGAGAAGGTCTCCTTGAGGTCGGCGATTTCAGCGGTCTTGAGAGTCTTTTCCATCGCTCACCTCACTTCGCTTCGATGCTGGCGGTCGCGAGGGTGACGGACGGGCCCATGGTGGAAGCCATGTGGGCAGCCTTCAGGTACTTGCCCTTGGCGGCCGAGGGCTTGGCCTTGATGACCGCCTCCAGCAGCGCCTTGGCGTTCTCCTCGAGCTTCTCGACGCCGAAGGAGAGCTTGCCCACGGGGGCGTGCACGATGCCGGTCTTGTCCACGCGGTACTCGACCTTGCCCGCCTTGATGTCCTTGACGGCCTTGGCGACGTCGAAGGTGACGGTGCCCGTCTTGGGGTTCGGCATCAGGCCGCGGGGGCCCAGCACCTTACCCAGACGACCGACGCCCTTCATCATGTCGGGGGTCGCCACGAGGGCCTCGAAGTCGAGGAATCCGCCCGCGATCTTCTCGACGAGCTCATCCCCTCCGACGATCTCCGCGCCAGCGGCCTCCGCTTCCTTGATCTTCTCGCCCTGGGCGATGACGGCCACGCGCATCTTCTTGCCCGTGCCGTGCGGCAGGACAATGGTGCCGCGGACCATCTGGTCCGCGTGGCGAGGGTCGACGCCGAGCCTCATGTGGACCTCGACCGTCTCATCGAACTTCGCGTAGGCCGCGGAGTGGATGGCGGCGAGGGCCTCCTTCAGCTCGTAGGGGCGATCTTCGATCTTGGCCGCGGCTGCCCGGTACTTCTTTCCGGTTTTTGCCATTAATCGGCTCCTGTCTTGGATCTCCCGCGGGTGCGGCCGCGGTGGCCGGGGTCCCCCCGCGACGGAGGGACGCCAGAACAAATCAGCTTATCAGGCCCCCGGAGCCTGTCCAGGGGCTAAAACGTCAGTCCACGACCTCGACGCCCATGGACTTGGCGGAGCCTTCGATGGAGCGCATGGCGGTCTCGAGGCTGCCGGCGTTCAGGTCCGGCATCTTCACCTTGGCGATCTCCTCGATCTGCTTGCGGGTGATCTTGCCCACCTTCTGCTTGTTCGGGGTCGCGGAGCCCTTGTCCAGGCCGATCTTCTTCTTGATCAGGACGGCCGCGGGAGGGGTCTTGAGGATGAAGGAGAAGCTGCGGTCGGCGTAGACGGTGATGACGACGGGGAGGGTGGTGCCCTTCTCGACGGAGCCCACGGACTTCGCGTTGAACTGCTTCACGAACTCCATGATGTTGACGCCGTGCTGGCCCAGCGCGGGGCCGACCGGGGGGGCGGGGGTCGCCTCGCCGGCGGGCAGCTGAAGCTTGATGTATCCGGTGATCTTCTTGGCCATGTTGGCTCCTTGTTCCGCAGGGATTCCGGCGCATGCCGGCGACTCTGCCTTGTAGGGCGGGGCGGAAGGATGTCCGCGTTGCCGCCGGATGCCCGGGAGGAGGGGCTGCCTCCCCCCGGTCTAGCGGGCGGGGAAGCTAGCGCTT
The DNA here is from genome assembly GCA_035758545.1 of Holophagaceae bacterium. GTDB lineage: Bacteria > Acidobacteriota > Holophagae > Holophagales > Holophagaceae > JAFDVN01. The sequence continues at coordinate 13,554 of DASTWQ010000195.1, forward strand.
CTCCACCTGGATGAAGTCGAGCTCGACCGGGGTGGAGCGGCCGAAGACGGTGACCATGACGCGGATGGTGGAGCGCTCCTCGTGGATCTCCTCCACCTCGCCCTCGAAGTTGGCGAAGGGGCCGTCGATGATGCGGACCTTCTCGCCCTTCTCGAAGTGGTACTTCGGCTTGGGCTTCTCCTGGGTCTCCTCCTGGTGGTTCATGATCTGGCGCACCTCGTCATCGGTGAGGGGCGTGGGGCGCTTCTTGTTGGCGCCCACGAAGCTCGTCACCTTCGGGGTGTTCCGGACCAGGTGCCAGTCGGTGTCCTCCATCTCGGAGTTGGTGTTCACCGAGATCTGGACCAGCAGGTAGCCAGGGAAGGACTTGCGCTTCTTGAGGACCCGCTCCTTCTTGCCGGACTTGGGGTCCTGCTTCATCTCCTCGTAGGTCTCCTCGGGGATCTGGATGTCCCCGAAGTGGTCCTCGCGCGCCTCCATCTTGATGCGCTGGCGGAGGCTCTCCATCACCTTGGCCTCGTAGCCGGAGTAGGTGTGGATGATGAACCAGGCGAGGCGCCGGCCGGTGGCGGCGGGAGCGGCTTGCAGGGTGTCGTTCATGGCAGGCTCCTGAAGCGTCGGGCGGGACTCAGTGGCCACCGGGGATGATGGCGCCGATCCCCTTGGAAAGCACCCAGTCGCAGGCCCAGAGGAAGCAGCCGACGAACAGCGAGATGAAGACGGTGGTCCAGGCGGAGCTGAAGACGGCCTGCTTCGCGGGCCAGTCGACCCGGTTCAGCTCGTCCATCAGGTCCTTCGCCTGCCGCTTGATGGTGCCGATCAAGGGTCCCTCCTCGGGGTCGCTTCTGAGAAAGGCCTGGCCCCGGGAGGATTCCGGGGCCAGGGGTGGCAGGGGAGACAGGGTTCGAACCCGCGACCTGCGGATTTGGAGTCCGCTGCTCTACCAGCTGAGCTACTCCCCTGTGGAAACCGCCCGGACCGGAACCCCTCGCAGGGCCTGGCCGGGCGGCAACCTGGACCGAACGCTAGGCCTTGGCCTCGCGGTGGACCTTCACGCCGCCGCAGGCGCGGCAGAACTTGTTGAACTCCAGCTTGGCGGTGGTGGTCCGCTTGTTCTTGGTGGTGCTGTAGTTCTTGCGCTTACAGTCCTGGCACTGAAGGGTGATGATCTCGCGCATGGCGTGATCCTTTCAGAAAATCGTCAGGCGATGATGTCGCTGACGTTACCGGCGCCCACAGTGCGGCCGCCCTCGCGGATGGCGAACTTGAGGCCCTTGTCCATGGCGATGGGGCAGATCAGCTCGACCTCGAGGGTCACGTTGTCGCCGGGCATCACCATCTCGCGGCCGGCCTCGAGCTTGATGGAGCCGGTCACGTCCGTGGTGCGGAAGTAGAACTGGGGGCGGTAGTTGTTGAAGAACGGCGTGTGGCGGCCGCCCTCCTCCTTGGTCAGGACGTAGACCTGGCCGGTGAACTTGGTGTGGGGCGTGATGCTGCCGGGCTTGGCCAGGACCTGGCCGCGCTCGACGTCCTTGCGCTCGATGCCGCGGAGCAGGATGCCCGCGTTGTCGCCCGCCTGGCCCTCGTCGAGGGACTTGCGGAACATCTCGATGCCGGTCACGACCTTCTTCTGGGTGTCGCGGATGCCGATGATCTCGACCTCATCGCCCACCTTCACGATGCCCTGCTCGATGCGGCCGGTCACCACGGTGCCGCGGCCGGTGATCGTGAACACGTCCTCGACGGGCATGATGAAGGGCTTGTCCACGGCGCGGGCGGGCGTGTCGATGTAGGTGTCGACGGCGTCCATCAGCTCCATGATGCACTTCGCCTCGGGGGCGTCGGGGTTGGCGGCGTCCAGGGCCTGCTTGGCGGAGCCCTTGATGATGGGGATCTCGTCGCCGGGGAAGCCGTAGGAGGTCAGCAGGTCGCGGATCTCCATCTCGACCAGCTCGGCGAGCTCAGGGTCGGCGATGTCGATCTTGTTCATGAAGACCACGATCTTGGGCACGCCCACCTGACGGGAGAGCAGGATGTGCTCGCGGGTCTGGGGCATGGGGCCGTCGGTGGCGGCGACCACGAGGATCGCGCCGTCCATCTGGGCCGCGCCGGTGATCATGTTCTTCACGTAGTCCGCGTGGCCGGGGCAGTCGACGTGCGCGTAGTGGCGCTTCTCGGTCTGGTACTCGACGTGGGCGGTGTTGATGGTGATCCCGCGCGCCTTCTCCTCGGGCGCGGAGTCGATCTGGTCGTAGGACTTCGCCTCGCCGCCGCTCTTCTTGGAGAGGATGGTCGCGATGGCGGCGGTCAGCGTGGTCTTGCCGTGGTCCACGTGACCGATGGTGCCGATGTTGACGTGGGGTTTGGAGCGGTCGAATTTCTCTTTGGCCACGGGGACCTCCTGAAGGATGAAAGTGAAAGAGAAAAGGGTGGAGTTGGATTCGGACTGGAGCCCACAACCAGGATTGAACTGGTGACCTCTTCCTTACCAAGGAAGTGCTCTGCCACTGAGCTATGTGGGCCTTTCGTTCCGCGCCGCCAGGGGCGGCGGGTGGAGCGGGAAACGGGGCTCGAACCCGCGACATTCAGCTTGGAAGGCTGACGCTCTACCAACTGAGCTATTCCCGCGCGAGCTGTTCCCGCCCTGCCGCCCGGCGCCGGTTCCGGATCGGAGGGCGCGGGCTGCGAGGTGGTGCCGAGAGAAGGATTCGAACCTCCGTAGCGCGTCAGCGCGGCAGATTTACAGTCTGCTGCCATTAACCACTCGGCCATCTCGGCTTGCTGAAAGACGGACCGCTCCCCCGCGAGGGCGCGGCTCCCGAAGGCTCCTCGGAGCCTTCCGTCGGGGGGGGTCTGCGGGGCAGAACTTCCCTGACAGGGAACTCGCAAGGTATCACGCGGTTGGGGTGCCCTCAAGCGGAAAGTTCAGCGCGGCCCCGCCCCGCGCGCCGCGCCCCGGACCGCGAGCACGCGGAACAGGGCCACCGCCGCCGCCGCGGAGACGTTCAGGCTCTCCACCTGGCCCGGCATGGGGATCCGCACCAGGCGGTCGCAGCGCTCGGCGATCTTCTGGTGCAGGCCCTCGCCCTCGGCGCCCATGACGAGCACCGCGGCGCGGTCGAAGGGCTCATCGAGGTAGTCCACGGAGCCGGGCCCTGCGGCGAGGCCGTAGAGCCAGGCGCCGGCGGCCTTCAGGTCGTCCAGGGCCCGGCCCAGGTTGACGACGCGGGCCACGGGGACGCGTCCGGCGGTGCCCGCGCTGGCGCGGACCACGGTCTCGTTCACCTGGGCGCTGCGCCGCTCGGGGATCACGACGCCGTCCACGCCCGCCGCGGCCGCGGAGCGCAGGATGGCCCCGAGGTTGTGAGGGTCGGTGACGCCGTCCAGGGCCAGGACCAGGGCCTCCGCCCCCTTGGACTCCACGGCCGCCAGCAGGCGGTTGAAGTCCGAGTAGGCGAAGGCGGAGCCCTCCCCGAGCACGCCCTGGTGGCGCTGGCCCTGGGCCCGGCGGTCGAGGGCCTCCATGGGCTCCCGGTGGACCACGGCGCCCGCGGCCCGGGCGGCCTCCCGCAGCTTCCCGACGCGGCCCCAGGCGGCCTCGGCCACCCAGAGCGCGCGCAGCTCGCCGCGGGCCAGGGCCTCCTCGCAGGCGTGGGGCCCCAGGAAGCGCATCAGAAGGCGATCTTGTAGCCGACGGAGATCAGGTGGCCCATGCCCTCCACGCGGGTCGGCGTCTGGGAGGGGTTGAAGCCGGACTGGTCCCAGGCGCCGTCCAGGCCGCCCTGCACCACGATGTCCCGGGCCTGGCGGTAGGCGTAGGCCGCGCTCAGCTCGCCGCCCCAGACTCGGTAGGTGGCGCCGACGGAGAAGAGGGCGCTGGCCTGCCCGCCCAGCACCGGGTTGACCTGGGCGTCGGCCAGGTAGGCGCCGTCGTAGGCGATGCCGCCGCGCACGAGGAGCCGCTTGGTGAGGTCCACCTCGCCCATGGCGGAGAAGCCGAAGGCGCGCTTGGACTCGGGCAGGTCCGCGGGGGCGCTGGCGGCGCCGCTCGGCGTGGCGAGCCCGGCCCAGGCGGGCATCCGCAGGCCGGCGCCCTGCATGCGCAGGTCGAATTCCCAGGTGAAGAGGTTGTTCACGCGGGTGCGCACGCCCAAGGTGGCGCGGGCGGGCAGCTTGAAGGTCCCCGCGCCGGGCCGGAGCGTGGAGGCGGCGAGGACCGCCGCGCCCTGGGTGGTGATCCCCGCGGGCGCCGGGGGGTAGCCGTTGGTGCCCACGTAGGCGGGGCCGCCGTAGAGGGCCGCCTCGGGCGCCAGGTCGCCGGTCACGGCGGACTGGTAGGTGGCGGCGAGGGTCCACCGGGTGCTCACCGCCCAGCGCAGGCCCGCGGTGAAGCTGGGCCGGGTGGCGGAGGCGGTCTCGGTGAGGCCCTGCTCGACGAGGCCGAGGACGGGGTTGGCGCCGGAGGCGGGCTGGGTGCCGTCCTGGGGGACGAGGGCCCGCACGGCATTGATGCCCGTGAAGGTGACCCGGGTGACCCCGGCCCCGAGGCCGAAGCTGAGGCCGGGGTGGGAGGGCAGCTCGTAGGCCACCTGGGCCTCGAGGCGGTGCGCGGAGAAGTCCAGCTCGCGGCCGAAGAAGCGGCCGGGCGCGTCGGAGGGCAGGAGGCCATGCCGGGACCAGGGCTGGTCCAGCTTCAGGCCGAGGCCCCAGTCCGCCGCGGGCTTCCAGGCCATCCCGAAGCCGCCCAGGAAGCGGTTGCGGTCGGAAGTCTGGGCGACGAGGCCGTTGGACTGGAGGGTGATCTCCGCGGACTGCAGCTCCAGGCCCGCGGCGACGTAGACCGAGAGGTTGTCCTGCAGCGTGGGGAGGAGGGCGGGGTTCAGGCTGGCGGCCTCCAGGCTCCGGCCGAAGGCGACGCCCGCGCCGGCGCGGCCCACGCCCACGGCATCGGCGGCGGGGACCTGCGGCGTCTGGGCGGAGAGCGCGGCGCCCATCACGAGCGCGAAGAAGAACGCGGATCCGCTCCGGCGCGGGCTGACGGTCATGGAACCCTCCTGGGAACGCCTAGGGATGCTCCGAGGCGCCCCGAGGGTTCAATCCTCCAGCATCGCAAAGGCGGGGCCCTCCCTCCAAGCGCAGCCTTCCGGAGGGCCCTCCCGCCTCAGCGCTCGTCCTGCTCGAACAGGCGGCCCAGGAGCCGGTCCACCAGCTCCCAGATCTCCACCAGGGCCGCGGTGGCCATGGCGAGGCCGATGCCGAGGGCCAGCCCGTAGCCCCAGGGGCCCAGGAGGAAGCGCACCACGCCGGGCCAGTGCCAGAAGACCCCCGGCAGCCGGAGGCGGCCGTAGAGGCTCATGGACAGGAGGAACATGCCCCCCCAGAGCAGGTAGAGGAAGCGCGCCGACCGGCCGAGGAGGTCGAGCACCGGATGGGGGCGGCGGTCGGGCATTCGCACCAGCCTACCGGGAACCGGCCGCGAGGTAGACCCATCCGAGGCGGAGGATCATCGCGCCGACCACCGTGAGGAAGAAGCCCCGCACCCAGGCGGCGCCCCGGGCGAGGGCGGCGCGGGCCCCGAGGAAGCCTCCCACCGCGTTGGCCGCCATCAGCGTCAGCCCCAGGGCCGGCATCCAGGAGCCGTGGGCCAGGAAGAGCAGCAGGGCGGCCAGGTCCGAGGCCCAGTTGGCGGCCTTGGCCAGGGCGGAGGCCCGGAGGAAGTCGAAGCCCAGCACCGCCACGAACGCGAAGATGAGCATGGACCCCGAGCCCGGCCCGAAGAAGCCGTCGTAGGCCCCCAGGGCGAAGGCGATGAGGGCGGCGTAGACCCGCTGGTGGTGGACCGGGTGCTTGGGCGCGTGCAGCTCCCCGAGGCTGGGCCGCAGCAGGGTCCAGAGGAACATGGCCACCAGCAGGACCACCACCATGGGGCCCACCCAGGCGCGGCCCACCCGGTAGGTGAGGGAGCTGCCCACCAGGGCGCCCGCGGCGCAGGCGAGGGAGGGCCCCACCAGCTCCCGCCAGTCCAGGGTCCGGGCCCGCACGAAGGTGCCCGCGGCCATGGTGGTGCCCCCCAGGGCCAGCAGCTTGTTGGTGCCCAGGATCACCGGATAGGGGGCCGCCGGGAGCCCCAGCAGCATCGCGGGCAGGGTGAGCAGGCCGCCGCCGCCCACCAGCGCGTCGATGAAGCCGCCCGCCAGGGCGGCGAGCAGCATGAGGGCCAGGGCGCCGGGAGTCGGCATCGGTCCGCGGGGTCCGGAGGCCGCGGAGCGGTCAGATCTTCAGGATCTCGGCTTCCTTGTGCTTGAGGGTCTCCTCGACCTCCTTGATGTGCTGGTCGGTGAGCTTCTGGATGTCCTCCAGCGCCTTCTTGGCCGCGTCCTCGCTGATCCCCTGGGTCTTGTCCTTCTCCAGCTTCTTCACGTCGTCGTTGGCGTCGCGGCGGACATTCCGGATGGCGGTGCGGATGTCCTCGGCCATCTTGTGGGTGGCCTTCACCAGCTCCTTGCGCCGCTCCTCGTTGAGGGGCGGGATGGGCAGGCGGATGACGTTGCCGTCGTTGCTCGGATTGAGGCCCAGCTGAGCCTGGAGGATGCCGGTCTCGATGGCCTTGATGGCGGACTTGTCGAAGGGCTGGATCTGCAGCATGGAAGGGTCGGGCACGGTCACGGCCCCCATCTGGTTGAGGGGCACCGTCGCCCCGTAGTACTCCACCTGCACGGTATCGAGGAGGCTGGCGTTGGCGCGGCCGGTGCGGACGGTGGCCAGCTCCTTCTTCAGCGTCTCCAGCGAAGCGTGCATCTTCTTCTTGGCGTCGGCGAGGATGCGGTCGAGGCTCATGGACACTCCCGTTGGAATCTCCTGTTTTATCCCGTTGCGCCGGAAATCTCCAGGCTGATAGGCTGGCCGCCCATTCCCAAGCGAGGTCCCCATGCGCGCGCTCCGCCTGCTGGCCCCCCTTCCTGCCCTTCTGCTGGCCGCGCCCCTGGCCGCCACGGAGCCCGTCAGCACCCCCGTGACCTTCAAGACGGCGGACGGTTTCACCCTCCACGGCACCCTGACGGTGCCGGCGACGGGGCCGAGGCGCCATCCGGTGGTGATCCTCGCCCACCAGTTCCACAGCGACCGCGCCGCCTGGGCGCCCCTGGCGGAACGGCTGAACGCCCGGGGGATCGCCACCCTGGCCCTGGACCTGCGGGGCCACGGCGAGAGCACCGACAAGGCCGGTGCGGCGGTGGCGGTGACGGACGACTTCGCCGCCTCGGCCAAGGCCGTGGGCTTCGACCAGATCCCCGCGGACCTGGCCCTGGTGGCGGCCTGGGCCCGGAAGCAGAAGGCCCTGGACCCCCGCCGGGTGGCCCTGGCGGGCTCCAGCCTGGGCGGTTTCTCGGTGCTGGCGGCCGCGGGCAAGGTGAAGCCCCTCGCCATCCTCGCCCTCAGCCCCGCGGGCTCCGAGGCCTTCGGGGACCACGCCCTGGAGTCCGCGGGGAGCTCCCTCGGCAAGAGCGGCGCGGCGACGCTGGTCTTCGTGGCCCAGGACGACGCGGACGCCGCCAAGGTGGCCACGGCGGTCAAGGCGGTGCCCGGGGTCTCCGAGCTGGTCTTCCCCGGCCAGGACCACGGCTACGCCTTCTTCAAGGACCACGTCGAGACCATGGCGGTCTTCTTCGGCGAATACCTGCTCCATGCCCAGGCGCTGCATCGGGGCGGGCCCGCCCCCGCGGACGCCTCCAAGAGCCAGGTGGTGACCCCCGCCACCCTGGCCGCGAGCCCCGCCGCCCAGGGCCAGGCGCCCCCGCCCCCGCCTCCGGGGAACTGAGCCCGGCCGGGGGAAGGGCCGGCGGGGCCCCCTGCGCGGATCCGCCTTCCTGCCCTAAGCTTGGCCCGGATCCCTCCCGCCCATGCTGCGCCTCCCCCCTCTCCTCCGTCGGGCCCTGGTCGGGGCGGCGCTCTGGTCGCTGGCCGCGGCCGCGGCCAGCGGGTCAGAGCCCGGCCCGGTCCGGGGCCAGGTGGTCATCCAGCTGAAGTGGTATGACCAGTTCCAGTTCGCCGGGTACTACGCCGCCGAGCAGGAGGGCCTCTACCGGGCCGCGGGCCTGGACGTGACCCTGCGCCCCGGCGGACGGGGCCTCGACCCCGTGCGGGAGGTCCTGTCGGGCCGCGCCCAGTTCGGCATCGGCGACTCGGACCTGCTGCTGGCCCGGGCCAAGGGCGCGCCGTTGGTGGTCCTGGCGGCGGTCTTCCAGCACTCGCCGTACATCATCCTCTCCCGCAGCAACGCCCGGCTGGCCCGGCCCTCGGACCTGGTGGGGAAGCGGGTGATGGCCCTGGAGGACCAGGGCGCCGCCCAGATCCGGGCCATGCTGCTCAAGGAGGGCATCGACCCCGCCGGCGTCCGTCTGGTCCGGCACAGCTGGGACCTGCAGGACCTGGTCCAGGGCCGGGTGGACGGGATGACCGCCTACCTGACGGTGGAGCCCTACCAGCTCCAGAAGCTCGGCGTGTCGCCGGCGGTGCTGCGG
>DASTWQ010000208.1:0-3745 GCA_035758545.1 Holophagaceae bacterium
CTGACCACCCTGACCATGGCCCTGAGCATCTGGGTCTACGCGAAGTTCTTCGGCCTACCCTTCGCCTTCGGCTTCGTGGTCCTCATCCTGCTGCACGAGCTGGGCCACGCCGCCGCCATGCGCCTGGAGGGCATCGCCAGCGGCGCGCCGGTCTTCATCCCCTTCTTCGGCGCCGTCATCGCCCTCAAGGACCGGCCTCTGGATGCGCGCCAGGAGGCGGTCATCGCCCTGGGCGGACCCCTGGCCGGGGCCGCGGCCTCCTTCCTGCTGGCGGGCATCGGCTGGCTGCTGCGGTCCGACCTGCTGATGGCCCTGGCCTACACCGGCTGCTTCATGAACCTCTTCAACCTGCTGCCGGTGCCGCCCCTGGACGGCGGCCGCGTGGCCGCGGCCATCTCCCGCTGGCTGTGGGTGCTGGGCCTCGCGGTGGCCATCCCCCTGGCGGTGATGTGGCGCCATCCCTTCCTGATCTACTTCATCATCCTCGGGGCCATCCGCCTCGTGACCCACTGGCGCCAGCCGGACGAGGCCCAGGCCTACTACCGCATCGCCCCCACGGCCCGGGCCGCCTTCACCGGCCTCTACTTCGGCCTCGCCGGCGCCCTGGCGGCGGGCGCCATGCTGCTCCACGGCCACCTGCCCCGCGCCTAAGGGCCGGTCCGGGACGCCAGCGCGGCCTCTCCCGGAAGGACCTCAGCCGGGGATCTCGGCTTCCACCAGCAGCGCCAGGAGCGCCAGGGACTCCTGCCAGCCCAGGTGGCAGGCCTCCGGCGGGATGGCGTCGGGGATGCCCTCCTGGGCGATGCTCAGCTCCGTGCCGCAGAAGACCGCGCGCAGCTCGATGGTGGTCGTCATGTTCCCCGGCAGGTTCGCATCGTCGAAGGCATCCGTATGGCGGATGCGGGTGTCCGGCACCAGCTCCAGGAAGGTGCCGCCGAAGGTCTCCTGCTTGCCGGTCGAGAAATTCGTGAAGGACATCCGGTAGGTCCCGCCCACCTGGGCGTCCAGGTGGTGGACGACCCCGGTGAACCCGTGGGGCGGAAGCCACTTGGCCATGGCGCCGGGATCCAGGAAGGCCCGGTAGACCCGCGCCGGCGGGGCCTTCAGGACGCGGTGGAAGCGGACGGTGCTGGGCATGGCGGGGCTCCGGAGGAGGCCGCCAGCCTACCCCCCGGGGGCCCGGTCCGGAAGCCCTTCAGCGCCGCGTCTGGTTCAGCGCCACCGCCGCGCGGATGAGGGCCTGGAAGGCGGCCTCGTCCAGGGCGTCGCCCTCCCGCAGGTCGATGGCCCGGCGCGTGGCCCCCGCGAGGCTCGCGTTGAAGAGGCCCGCCGGATCCGGCAGGGCGGCGCCCTTGGGGAAGGTGAGCTTCACCGCGGCCTTGTAGGCCTCGCCCGTGCAGAGGATCCCCCCGTGGGACCAGACCGGCACCTCCCACTTCCACTCCTCCACGACTTCCGGATCCGCCGCGTGGATCAGGGCCCGCACCCGCGCCAGCCAGGCCCCGCGCCAGCCGCCGAGCTCCTCGATGCGGGCGTCGATGAGGCGGGAGGCGTCAGGTGAGGTGGGAGGCATCTGAGGCTTCCTTCCAAGCTGTTGTCCTGGAATCAAGGTGCCTGAACAATCCAGGTATGAACTGCACCCGGATCTTCGGTACTTCCTTCAAACCGATTTGGGGTGCTGATCTTCGTTCCGACCGAGGTGAAGGAATTCATGATCTTTGGACGGAGTCCGCTAGGGTATCGAATCACTTCCGAGTGCATGGGTGTCAAAGGATCGAACGTATTGGTTTTCAACTCTCCTGACTTTGGAATGATTAAAACCCATCTACCTGCGTCCTCTTTGAATGGATCAGGCGCTTTGGGATCCAAGACCAGCCGGACCTCTCCAGTGAATCCTTCAGGAAGAAGGATCTCCACGGGACGCCCATCCCGGATGCCCAGGCAAGAGCAGCTGATCAGGCATGCCACGAGTGACCAGGCTGGACTTGATCGAGTCATGCGAGATGCCCTCTCGGAAACCAGAGTGGATTGATTCAGGGTCGCAGAAACTCCAATTGGGAAGTTCCCGCTCACTGCACGGTCCCATGCAGCGCCTCGGGGCCCAGGTGGACGAGGAGGGCGTCGAAGGCGGCGCGGAGCTCGAGGTCGGCGCCGGGCTCCAGGGCGGGCAGGGCGCGGAGGCGCAGGGGCGGCAGCAGCAGGGCCTCGGCGGGGCGCAGGGGGGGCAGCTCCAGGTCCTCGTAGACGGCGAGGCCGGCGGTGCGCCGGGCGGTGCCGGCCCGCAGCAGCAGGTCTGCGCCCGGGGGCGCGTCCACCAGGAGCCAGGCGCCGAGGACGGCCTGCTCGCCGCTGTGGAGGGCCAGGCAGCAGCCGGCGGCGCTGCCGTCCGATTGGCCCACCACGGCGAGGCCCGCGTCGGGCAGGGCGGGCAGCCAGCCGCCGGGGCCGAGGACCCGCAGCCGATCCAGGTGGCGGCCGTCGGCGGTGCGGACGGCGGCGGGCCGGGGCAGGCAGGGCAGCAGCCGGGCCCGGTCCGGCGGCAGGGCCAGGGTGTCCGGCAGGTCGCCGCGCTTGGCCCACTTCTCGGCGTACTGGAGGGTCTGCTTCACCCGGGCGAGCCCCCGGGGGCCCGCCTCCAGCACCCGCCGCAGGCTCGGGGGCACGAGGGCCTCCGCCAGCGACTCCGGCGCGCCTTCGCCCAGCTTGGCCAGGCGCCAGCGCTCGAGGCGGTTCAGGTCCGCGAGGCGGCCGTCCGCCAGTGGCGCCACCAGGGCCCGGCGCTCGGCGGCGCCTTCGGTCCAGAGCGCCGTCCCGAGCCTCATGCGGGCTGGGCCTCGAGCCAGGCCCGGGCCTCGGCGGTGATGGGCGTGGGGCGGTTCGTCGCGAAGTCGAGCATCACCTGGACGGTCCTGGCCTCGGCGAACACGGCGCCGTCGGCGTCCCGGAGGACCCGGTAGGCCAGCTCGAAGGAGCTGGTGCCGACCTTGGTGACGCGCACCTCGATGCGGACCAGGTCCTCCAGCAGGATGGGCAGGCGGTAGTCCGCCTCCACCCGGGCGATGAGGAAGCCCTCGCCCTCGAAGGGCCGCCCCCCCAGGTAGCCCCGCCACCACTGGAACCGGGCCTGCTCCAGGAAGGTGATGAGCACGGCGTTGTTCACGTGGCCCAGGGCGTCGAGGTCCCGGAACCGGGGATGGAGTTCATGGACGAAAGGCATGGGGACCAGCCTACCCTGGACGGATGCGCGAACCGATGAAGCTCACCCGGGCCCACGATCCCCTGCTGGCGATCCTCGCCCTGCTGGCCCTGCTCGGCGTCTCCCTCACCCTGGGCAGCCGGATCCACCGCCAGCCTCCCGTCCCCACGGGCACGACCCAGGCCCTGAAGGCCCTGGAGCTGCAGCTGGCCCTGGGCCAGAAGCTGGAGGCCCAGCAGCCCGGGACGACGAAGCGCTTCCTGGAGGGCGGCCAGGAGCTGCGGGCACCCTGGGACCGGGCGGCCTGGGCGGTGCAGGCCCAGGAGGCCGGCGACACGGCGCTCGCCGCGCGCATGAAGACCGTGCCGGAGGGCCCCGAGGGCACGGCCTTCCAGGCGGCCTGGGCCGCGGCCTACGAGAACGGCCCCCTGCCGGCGGCGGTGCCGAAGCCCCTCGAAGGTACCCGGGCCGGGGCCCTGCTGGAGAACCGCCTCCGGGCCCGCCAGGGCCTCCCCGCACTGCCCCTGCCGGCGCCGCCCCTGGGGCGCT
>DASTWQ010000241.1:0-2938 GCA_035758545.1 Holophagaceae bacterium
CCCTGCCCGGCGAAGCGGGAGGCCAGATCCGACTCGTCCACGTAGCGCCGGCGGGTGGCCAGGAGGATGCGGCCCTCCGCGTCGCCGATGGCGTCGGCGGCGTTGGTCACGAGATTCACCACCACCTGCTGCAGCTGGGCCGCATCCGCCTCCACCGCGGGGATGTCCGTGCCCAGGCGGAAATCCAGCCGGACCTTCTTCGGGATGGTGACCGCCAGCAGCTGGGTGATGTCCTGGACCACGAGGTTCAGGTCCTGGGCCGCGACGGTGAAGGTCCCCCGGCCCGAGTAGGCCAGCAGCTGGCGGGTGAGATCCGAGGCCCTGGAGAGGGTGGAGGCCATGCGCTGGAGGTAGTCCCCGGCCACCGAGGGCGACTCCCGGGCCATCTCCAGGTTGCCCAGGAGGGCCGTGAGCAGGTTGTTGAAGTCGTGGGCGATGCCCCCCGCCAGGAGCCCCAGGCTCTCCAGCTTCTGGGACTGGCGCAGGCGCTCCTCCGCCTGGCGGGAGGCGGTGGTGTCCCGGCAGAGCCCCGCCAGGCGGGTGATGCGGCCGGCGGAATCCCGGATCGGCACCAGGGAGGTGCTGAAGCTCGCGCGGCCCGTGGGCAGGTCCACGGTCTCGTCGTAGGTGATGGGGCGCCCGGCGGCGATGGCCTCCCGGCAGCGGCCCTCGAAGTAGGCGCAGAGGTCCGACGGCAGCAGCTCCTGGAGGCGCCGGCCCCGGGCCGCGGCGCGGCTCACGCGGAGGAGGCGCTCGGCCTCGGGGTTGAGGTCGTCATAGGTGTAGCCGTCCTCCCGGACGCCCACGAGGAACACCGCATCCCCGGCGTTCTCGAAGATGCCCCGGAACCGGGCCTCGCTCTCCCTCAGGGCCTGCTCGGCGGCGCGGTGCTCCAGCCGGGACTGGCGCTCCTTCAGCTCCCGCCGCACCGCCGGGGCGAGCCGCGTGAGGTTGTGCTTCAGCAGGTAGTCGTTGGCGCCGGCCTTCATGGTCTCGACGGCCACGTCCTCCCCCACCACGCCGGAGACGATGATGAAGGGCAGGTCCGGGTCCTGGCGCCGCAGCAGGCTGAGGGCCTCCTGCCCCCCGAAGGCCGGGAGCACGTAGTCCGCCAGGACGAGGTCCCAGCCTCCTTCTTCGAGGGCCTGGCGGTAGGCTTCCGCGGTCTCGACCCGGCGGATCTCCGGCGCGAAACCGCCCTTCTCCAGCTCCCGCCGGAGCAGCAGGGCGTCGTCCTCCGAATCCTCCACCAGGAGGAGGCGCACAGGTTCGGCCATCAGATCCCTCCCCTCGGATGGGGCGGCTCATTGAGCATGAGCCAGTAGAAGCCCAGCTGCCCCACGGCCGCGACGAACTCGTCGAAGTCCACGGGCTTGCGGACGTAGCTGTTGGCCCCGAGCTCGTAGCTCGCGACGAGGTCCGGCTGCTCCTTGGAGGTGGTGAGGATCACCACCCGCAGGAGCTTGGTGCGCTCGTCCGCCCTCACGCGGCGCAGGACTTCCAGGCCGTCCACCTTGGGAAGCTTCAGGTCGAGCAGCATCAGCGAGGGGAGCTCCTTCGGGTCCCGCCCCGCGTGCTCCCCCTCGCAGAAGAGGTAGTCCAGGGCCTCGGCGCCGTCCTTGGCCACCACCACGGGGTTCATGAAGTGGTTCTTCTTGAAGGCGCGCAGGGTGAGGGCGACGTCGTCGGGATTGTCCTCGACGAGCAGCACCGTGCCCTTCGGGTCGATCTCGGGGGTCATGGACCCTCCTCGGGAAGCGTGAAGTAGAAGGTAGCGCCTTTCCCGGGCTCGCCCTCCGCCCAGATGCGGCCTCCGTGCCGGTGCACGATCCGCGACACCGTGGCGAGCCCGATGCCCGTGCCCGGGAACTCCTCGGCCCCGTGGAGGCGCTGGAAGACCCCGAACAGCTTGTGGGCGTAGGCCATGTCGAAGCCCGCGCCGTCGTCCTTCACGAAGAAGGCCACCTCGCCGTCGACGCCGCAGGAGCCCACCTGGATCCGGGCCCGGTCCCGCTTCCCGGTGTACTTCCAGGCGTTGCCAAGCAGGTTGTCCATCACCACGCGGATGAGCTGGGGGTCCCCGGTGGCCGAAAGGCCTTCGGCCACGTCGAGATCCACGATCCTGCCCGGATCCTGCTGGCGCAGCTCCTCCAGCACCCCGCGGGCCATGGCGCTGAGGTCCACGGGCATGCGCTCCATCTGGGCCCGGCTCACCCGGGAGAGGCGCAGGAGGTCGTCGATGAGGCGCCCCATGCGCTGGGTGCCCGCCCTCACCCGGGAGAGGTAGTGGCGGCCGGCGTCGTCCAGCTGGTCGCCGTAGTCCTCCATGAGGGCCTGGCTGAATCCGTCGATGCCTCGGAGCGGCGCCCGCAGGTCATGGGACACCGAGTAGGCGAAGGCCTCCAGCTCCTTGTTGGCCACCTCCAGCTGGGCGGTGCGGTGGGCGATGCGGGATTCCAGCTCCCGGTTGAGGCGCCGCAGCTGGGCTTCGGCCCAGGCCCTCCGCCGGGCCTGGAGGGCCTCCCGGGCCCAGAACCACACGCTCAGGATGGAGGCCAGCAGCAGCAGGCCCAGGCCGGCGGCCATCACCCGCCGCACGATCCTCAGGGGCCCGAAGGCCTCGGCGGCGTCCACCTTGTGCAGGAGGCCGAGCTCCATGCCGGGCATCCAGCGCCAGGCGCAGATGACCGGCGCCCCGCGGTAGTCCCGGACGCCCCCCAGATCCTCGCCCTCCTCGCCCTGGACCGCGGCGACCACAGGGCCCATCAGGGGCCAGAGCCCCGAGGAGGCCCTGGGGCTGTAGCCCTCGAGCAGGTCGCCGCCGGGGTCCTTCAGCCTCAGGCGCAGGAGGGCCCGGTCCGTGACCGGGTCCGAGCCCAGCAGGCCGATGCCCCGCAGCTGGTCCTCGAACCGGCTGTCGCTGAGCAGCAGGCCTGTG
>DASTWQ010000002.1:0-4888 GCA_035758545.1 Holophagaceae bacterium
CACCACGGCATCCCGGTCAGGCGCCTCCAGCCGGCCGAGTCCGAGGGCCCGGTGGAGGAGGTGCTGGGCGCCCAGATCCGGAAGCGCCTTCTGGTCCGGGGCCGTGGGGAGGATTCCGCCGGAGACCACCGGGAAGCTGAAGGCCGTCAGCCCGAAGCCCTTCATCCCGGCGAAGCGCTCGGAGACCCCATAGGCCACCAGGGCGTCTCCGAGGCGGGTCATCAGCGGGCGGTGCTCCGGCGCGGACCAGGCCGCGCCGACGAAGAGGGTGGTCACCCGGGGAGCCGCGAGGATGGCGCCGCCGTGGAAGGTCCGGACGGCCTCCGGACCCGCGACGGCCCGGGGCGGCACGATCTCCACCTTCCCGTCGTCGTCGTCGGTGAGCACGGTCCGGACGGGGGCGTGCTGGAGCGGCATGCGGCCCTGCCCCGCCGAGAGGGTGGATCCCAGGGCCGCGAGGAGGAGCAGCGGGGAGCGCTTCATGGTGGGTTCCTTTCCGGGATTACTGCACGAGGAGGGCGGCGTCGTCCACGACGAAGGAGGACTGGTAGCTCGAGTCCTCCGTCCCCTTGAAATAGATCTTCACGGTCTTTCCCTTGTAGGCCGTCAGGTCGTAGCTGCGCTTCGTGTAGCCGGAGCCCGCGTTCAGGTTGGAGAAGGTGCCGAGGGTCGCGAGCACCGTGCCGCCACTGTCCTGGACCTGCACGAGGAGCTTGTCGTAGGCGGTGGAGGTGGTCGTCTCCGCCGTGTCCACGTGGAGCCAGAAGCTCAGGGTCGCGCTCGTGGCGGTGGCGGGGATGGCCACGGACTGGGAGAGGGTGTCCGTGTCCGTGGAACCGTAGCCGTTGAGCCAGGCATCCCAGCTCCCGGCGTGGGAGGGCTCGTTGGTCATGTCGCTGCTGATCACGGCGCCGCCGCCCCCGAGGCTCGAATAGTTCGACCAGGCCGTGTTCCCACTCTCGAAACCGGGATTCGCGAGCAGCTGCGTGCCGGTGGAGGTCGCGGGATTCACGGTCACCGAGCGCGTCGCACTGCCGGAGACGCCGGTGCTGTCCGTCGCCGTGAAGGTCACGGTGCGCGTCACGGCGGTGGTCCCGGTGTTGGTGAAGGTGTGGCTGGCGCTGGTCCCTGTGGCGGTGCCCCCGTCCCCGAAGGTCCAGCCGTAGGACAGGGTGGCGGAAGTGCTGCTGTCCGTGGCGGACCCGGCGAAGCTCACCGCCGTGCCGCTGGCGACGGTCACGCTGCCGGCGGGGCTGGTGATGGTGGCCTGGACGGTGTTGGTGCCGGCGGCGGGATTCACCGTCACGGTGCGGGTGGCGGTGCCCTTGGCGCCGGTGCTGTCCGTCGCGGTGAAGGTCACGGTGCGCGTCACGGCGGTGGACCCGGTGTTGGTGAAGGTGTGATTGGCGCTGGCGCCCGTGGCGGTGCCGCCGTCCCCGAAGGTCCAGCCGTAGGTCAGGGTGGCGGAGGCGCTGCTGTCCGAGGCGCTCCCGGCGAAGCTCACCGCGGTCCCGCTCGCGAGGGTCAGGTTGCCGGAGGGGCTGGTGATGGTCGCCGAGACCGTGTTGGAGGCCGTGGGGTTGAACTGGATGTCGATGACGGGGTGCAGCTCGATGCCGTTGGGGGCGACGCCAGTCTGGCCATGCAGGAAGTCGAACATGCCCACGCCCGTCACCTTCACCGGCACGCTCACGGTCTGGAAGGAGGTCGTCGGCGTGTAGACCGCCGTGAATTCCGAGCGGGCGTTGGAGATGCCGCTGGCGAAGGGGCTGGAGGCCCCGACACAGGCCGGGGCGGGGATCTCCGCGATCATGGTGAGCCCGTTCGCATCCTGGAGCACCAGGTGGATGTCCGAGTCGTTCTCCAGCTTGAACTCCGTGAGCGTCGCGTTGATGACCCAGACGGTGGTTTCGTAGGGAGACACCCGGTTGTTGGCGGGGATCGGGTTGGGCGCGGGCCAGCCCCGCAGGGTCGCGATGGTGTTGGTCTGGGGGGACGCGAGGCTCACCAGGCCGGCGTCCGGGTCCGTCCCGGTCTTGACGGACCAGCGTTCGACACCGCAGCTCTGCGCCTGGGCCATCGCAGGGAGGAGGGCCAGGAACATGGCCACAGCCGTTCGCTTGAGAAGGGAATGCGCCACAGTGCCTCCGGTCCGATCCACAGCGGGGATTCGCGCCAGCGTCCGGGAGCGCCATGACGGCGACGTGAAGGACAATCGCGTTTGCTGTGAATATGTGGGGCACCTTAGCAAGCCAAAAATTTCAATAAATATTCAGATACGAATAAAAATCATAAAAATGAACCCGGCGTCAGGTTGTGAAGTAGGATGTTAAGAAATGAACATAGAAAACACGCCATGTATTGTGCGCAACAACATCAAAAGCCAAGACCTTCCAGCAGGGGACTTCCCTCCAGACAGCCCACCCGCCCGGCGGCGCTGGCCGATACCGTCCTCCGGGCCGAATGAAGTCTCATGAATTCCGGCGTGAACGGGCGGTCAGGCGCGCCATCTGCCGCCCTCAGGACCCGCACAGCTCCCGGAGCCGTCCGGAACTCGGCACCGAGGGCCCCTGTTGCCCCTGGCTGATCGGCCGTCAGCCCTGGGACTCAGGATCCTCCAAGGCGGTCCCATCCTCCTGGATGTCCAGCCGCTTCATCTTCTTCGCCCTGCGGGCTCAGGCCTGTATGCCATCAGCCCGCAACCTCCGGATCCTCTGGGGCAGGCTCATCCTCCTGGATGTCCAGCCGCTTCATCTTCTCCAGGAAGGTCGTGCGCTTGAGGCCGAGCAGCTCGGCGGCGCGCTTCTTGTTGCCGCGGGTCACCGCGAGGCTCTGGAGCATGAGCTTCTTCTCCAGCTCCGTGACCACCTGATTGAGGTCCACGCCGTCCGGGCCGAGATCGTAGGCCGCCGGTTCCGGCGGAGGTGGCGGCAGGAAGGGCGGCGCGGGGACGGCGGACAGCGCCGCGGCGGATTCCACGCCGGAACGGGCCGTGGGCGAGCCCTCCTCCATGAGGAAGGCGAAGTCCTCCCGCATGAGCACGGGCCGCTTGGCGCTGAGGACGATGGCCCGCTCGATGGCGTTCTCCAGCTGGCGCACGTTGCCGGGCCAGGGCAGGGCCATCAGCAGGGGGTCCACGCTCGGGTGGAGCGCCTTCGGATAGAGGCCGTGCTCCCGGGCCTTGCGGGTCATGAAGTGCTGGGCGAGGAAGGGGATCTCCTCCCGCCGTTGCCGCAGGGGCGGGAGGGTGATGGGGACCACCTCCAGGCGGTAGTAGAGGTCCTCGCGGAACCGGCCGTCCCTCACGAGGGCCTTCAGGTCCGCGTTGGTGGCGGCGACCACGCGCACATCCACCTTCACCGGGCCGCCGCCGCCGAGGGGCTGGACCTCCTTCTCCTGCATCACCCGGAGGAGGCGCACCTGGGCCGAGAGCGGCATCGTCGCGACCTCATCCAGGAAGATCGTGCCGCCGTGGGCCTCCCGGAACTTGCCGGCGGTGTCCTTGCGCGCGTCCGTGAAGGCGCCCTTGGTGTAGCCGAAGAGCTCGCTCTCCAGGAGGTTCTCCGGGATCGCGCCGCAGTGGACCGGCACGAAGGGCCCGTCGGCCTCGGCGCTGAGGCGATGCACCGCCCGGGCCACGACCTCCTTGCCGGTGCCGCTCTCGCCGAGCAGGAGCACCGTGGCCTTGGTGGCCGCGGCGGCCCGGGCCCGCTGCATCACGTCCTGCATGGCCGCGCCGGTGGCCACGAGGCCGAAGTGGAGGGCCTGACTGGCGGTGAGCTGGGTGGTGTGGCCCGAGCGGGGCCGCAGGCCCGGCAGAGGCGGATCGAGGGCGAGGAGGCCCCACCGCACGCTGCCCAGCTCGCTCCAGGCCGCGAGGGACTTGGCGGAGAGCGTGCCCTCCTTGCGCACCAGCAGGATGGGAAGGGCGCCCACCTCCGGCGCCAGCCGCGCCAGCTCCGGCGGCGGCCAATCCCCTTCGGCGCTGACGACCCACAGGTCCGTCTCCTTGGGCGGCAGGCTCGGCGTGGCGCTGCGGTCGAGGGTCACTTCCCACTGGGAGGCCCAGGCGGAGTCGCAGCCCCCGGTGGGCGCGCCCAGGGTGGACCAGTGCAGACGGGGGAGGGTTCGCATCGGGGGGGCTTTGCGACATCCTGCCACGGCCCCGGGATTGCAGCTAGGATCGCCAGCGGCGGGAGGCTCCGATGGCCCTGATGGAATCCGGCATGGTGGCGCTCGGGACCCCCTGTCCCGACTTCCGGCTCCCGGGCGTGGACGGCCGGACCTGGGCCCGGGACGACTTCGCCTCCGAGCTGCTGCTGGTGGTGGTCATGTGCAACCACTGCCCCTACGTGCAGGCGGTGGACGACCGCATCAACGCCCTGGCCAGGGCCTTCGCCGGGCGGTGCGACGTGGTGGCCCTCAACCCCAACGACGCCGAGGCCTACCCGGAGGACAGCTTCGCGGCCATGGAGGCCCGGGCCGCCGCCAAGGGCTACGCCTTCCCCTACCTCCGGGACGAGGACCAGTCCGTGGCCCGGGCCTTCGGCGCCGTCTGCACCCCGGACTTCTTCCTCTACGACCGGGCGCGGAGCCTGCGCTACCGGGGCCGCCTCGACGATCACTGGAAGGACCCGGACGGGGTCCGGAAGCGGGACCTGCAGGCGGCCATCGAGGCCCTCCTGGCGGGCGGGGCGCCGGAGCCGGTCCAGCGCCCGAGCATGGGCTGCTCCATCAAATGGAAGGCCTGAAGCCCGGCCGCCTTCACATCTCTTGACGGAACCCGATCCGGCCCTGGGGCACACTGGAGGGCACGCCTCCGGTGACCCATGCTCCTGCTCCCGCCCGTCCTCCAGGCCCCCGCCCCCTCGGCCCCCGCCCGGCCCGC
>DASTWQ010000005.1:0-6315 GCA_035758545.1 Holophagaceae bacterium
CCCTACACCGAGCAGGACCAGGACCTCCTCCAGTTCGTCTCCACCCAGGCCGCCGCCGCCATCGAGCGCACCCGCCTCTTCGGCCGTCTGAGCCACCTCGCGACCCACGATCCCCTCACCGGGCTGGCCAACCGCGCCACCCTGGAGGACAGGCTCCAGAGCGCCCTGGCCCGGGCCCGGCGGGACGGCAGCGGATTCGGTCTGGTGTTCCTCGACATCGACGGATTCAAGGCGGTCAATGACCGCCTTGGCCACGCGGCGGGGGACGAGCTGCTGAAGCTCATCGCCAACCGCCTCAGGCAGAGCGTCCGCGAATCCGACCTCGTCGCACGGCTCGGGGGCGACGAGTTCGTGGTGCTGTTGGAGCGGATCCAGCAGCCGGACCATGCCGGGCCGGTGGTGGAGAAGCTCCGCCGGGCCCTCGCGGCCCCGTCGGGCCTGGAAGGCCAGACCGGGCCGGTCACCGCGAGTCTCGGCATCGCCCTCTATCCGCGGGACGCCGCCGACGAGAAGGAGCTCATGCGCAAGGCCGACGAGGCCATGTACGCCGCCAAGCAGGCCGGCGGGGACCGCGCCCAGGCCGCCTGGGGCCGCTGAGCAGCGGCGCGGGCAGGGCACGGAAGATTCGCCTTCCGCGCGCGGCGCCGTCATCGGCCCATCACACGGCTCCGCGAGGGTGGGGGCATCCCTTCACCCAGGAGCCCCCCATGCGGACGATCCGCCTCACCGCCCTCCTCGCCGTCCTCTGCGCCGCCGTCCCGGTGCAGGCCCAGGGCAGGCTGCTCGCCACCGCCGCCCTGGATGGCGGCTACCAGGACCTCGCCCCCAGAACCTCGGCTCCGCTGGAAAATGGCGTCGCCGGCAACCTCCTGGGCGGCCTGGGATCCGGCCTGGCCTACGCCGGCGGGAACACCTTCCTCGCCTTGCCCGACCGCGGCCCCAACGCGCTGAGCTACAACGCGGCACTGGACGACACCGCCTCCTACATCGACCGGTTCCACAGCCTCTACCTCGCCCTGGCACCGAACGCCCCGGGCTCCGCCCTGCCCTTCACCCTCACCGCCTTCGCCACCGGCACCACGCTGCTGAGCAGCCGCCTGCCCCTGGCCTACGGCACCGGCGAGGGCCTCGGGGTGGGCTCCGGCGCGCCGGACCTGAACGCCCAGGACCGCACCCACTACTTCACCGGCCGGTCCGACGGCTTCGATCCCGCGCGTCCGTCCAACTGGATCTGGAATGCCCGGCTGGACCCCGAGAGCCTGCGGGTCTCCCGGGACGGCCGCAGCGTGTTCATCTCGGACGAGTACGGGCCGAGCCTCTATGAGTTCGACCGCGCCACCGGGCGCCGCCTGCGTGCGATCCCCCTCCCCGCCCATCTGGCCGTGGCCCATCCCGCGCCCACGGGCGACGCCGAGATCGCCGGCAACACCTCGGGCCGCCTTGCCAACAAGGGCATGGAGGGACTCGCCATCACGCCGGACGGACGGACCCTCGTCGGCGCGATGCAGAGCCCGCTGATCCAGGACGGCGGCAAGGGGGCGGGCGTCATCCGCCTCGTGGCGGTGGATCTCCGCACCGGCGCCACCCGGGAGTTCGCCTATCCCCTGACCAACCTCGGCACCGCGTCCAAGCCGAAGTACACGACCGTGAGCGACATCGTCGCCATCAACGGGCATGAGTTCCTCGTGGACGAGCGGGACGGGAAGGGGCTCGGGGACGGCTCCGTCGCCGTCTTCAAGCGGCTCTACCGGGTGGACCTCGCGGAAGCTCCGCAGGTCGGCGGCGTGGAGGGCGCCGAGGCGCTGGCCGCCCGCGCGGTCCCCAAGACCCAGGTGGTGGACCTGGTGGAAGTCCTCCAGGCCGCGGGGATCCCCGCCACCGAGATCCCGGCCAAGATCGAAGGCCTCGCCTTCGGGCCGGACCAGGTCCTGGACGGCGCCGCCGTGCACACCCTCTTCGTATCCTGCGACAACGACTTCCTGGGCATGGTGACGGACACCTACCACCCCCAGGGTGCGCCGAACCCGAGCCGGATGTTCGTCATCGGCTTCACGGACGCGGAGCTTCCGGGCTTCGAGCCTCAGGAGCTGGAGGACGGAGAGGGCTGCGGGCGCCGGTAGCACCCCCCAGAATGCGTGCGGGCCGCCCAAAGGGCGGCCCGCGCTCTGGAAGGATCGGGCGGTCTACTCCTCGGGCTCGTCGTAGACGGCGTTGTGCCACATGTTCTGGACGTCGTCGTTGTCCTCCACCAGGTCCACGAACTTTAGGAAGGACTTCAGCTTGTCGGGGCCCAGCTCCACCGTGGCGCTGGGGGCCATGATGAGCTTGGCCTCGATGACCGGCAGGCCTGCGGCATCCACGGCCTTCTTGACCTCCTCGTAGGCGTCGGGGCTGGTCTGGATCACCCAGGCGCCCCCCTCGTCCTTCACGTCGTCAGCGCCGGCCTCCAGCGCCACCTCCATGACCTTGTCCTCGGCCACCTCGGGATCCACCACGATCTGGCCCTGCTTGGCGTAGAGGTAGGTCGCGCTGCCGGAGGTGCCCAGCTCGCCGCCGAACTTGGCGAAGTAGGAGCGGATCTCGGGTGTCGTCCGGTTCTTGTTGTCCGTCATGGCCTCGATGATGATGGCCACGCCGCCGGGGAAACGGCCCTCGTAGGTCACTTCCTCGTAGGTCACGCCTTCGAGCTCGCCGGTGCCCTTCTTGATGGCGCGCTCCCAGTTGTCCTTGGGCATGTTGGCGCCCTTGGCCTGGTCCACGGCGAGGCGGAGGCGGGGGTTGGCGCCGATGTCGCCGCCACCCAGCCGGGCCGCGACGGTGATCTCCTTGAGGATCTTCGTCCAGAGCTTGCCCCGCTTGGCGTCGAGGGCGCCCTTCTTGTGCTTGATGGTGGACCATTTATTGTGGCCGGACATCGTTCTCTCCAGGTTCCGGGTGACGGGGATGCGAAGGTGGGTCAGGTCGGGGTCAGCCGCGCATCATGCGGCGGCTCATGCGGGCGAAGGGGGGCGGCTCCTGCATGATCTTGGGGCGCTCGAGCATGAACTGGTACCACTGCTCGCCGTAGACGGACATCTTCATGGGCTTCGCGTTCTGGAGGAGGTTGCGGTTCTTCTCCAGCCGCTCGTCCCCGCTGAGCACCTTCAGGCCCCTGTTGATGACGTCGATGGCGCCGTCGCGGTCACCCATCTCGTTGAGGACGTAGGCGTAGACGCCATAGAGCAGGCTCTCCTTCTTGCCGGCCTTGAGGGCCAGGTCGAAGGTCTCCCTGGCCTGCTTCCTCTGGCCGCGCTTCCACTGCAGGATGCCGAGCATCGCCTTGGCGACGTAGTGCTGCATGGTGGCGGCCTTGAGCAGGGGCTCGGCCTCCTCGGTGCGCCCCTGCAGGTAGCGAAGGATGCCGATCTGGCCGTCGATGGCTCCCTTGATCAGGAATTGGCGCTTGCCGAGGGCGTAGCCCTCCTTCATCACCTCGATGGCCTCATCCAGCTTCCGGTTGCGCATGGCCTCGGAGCGCACAGCCTCGCCGCCCATCTTCTCGCCGGCCTTCGCCATGATCGCCTCGAGCGCCGCCTGGGTGCGGCGACCCAGCCACACGAAGAGGGCGAAGCCGCCCACGAGCCCCATGGGCACCGAGATCCACAGGGAGATCTTCAGCAGGCTGGACAGCAGGATCACGGCAAGGGCGAGGCCCAGGCCGAGCAGGAGGTTGATCACGCGGGCTCCGGGTGCAGGCCCCGCTCGGGCCAAAGCCCTAGCTTATCGAGCCCGGGGCGCCCCCGCCACGGCGGAAGGCGGTCATCCCGCCTTCCGCCGTCGGCCTTCAGGCGATGACGGGGCTGCGCAGGCTCGGCACCTTGCGGCGGACGACCTTCCGGACCACCGGTCCCTCGCCCTTCCTGGGGCGGCCGGGCCGACGGGGCGCCTGGCCCTCGCCGAGCAGGATGGGCTTCACCGCCCGGACCTTCTTGCGGACGGACCGCTTCCGGGCCTTGGCTTTCTTCTCTTCCGACTTGCGGGCCAGGGCCGCGGCGGCGCGCCCGGTGACCACCTTGCGGGTGCCGTCCTTCAGGACCTTCACCCGGGAGCCGGCCTTGCGACCGCGCTTCAGGGACATGGGCAGCGGCGCCTCGCCGAGCAGTTCCTGCTCGAGCTGAGACTGCAGCGCGAGCATCTCGCCGTTGTCCTTTTCGTGATCGTATCCGCACAGATGGAGGAAACCATGGATCACGAGCGTCTCCACTTCGCGCCGGCGGCTCACGCTCAGTTTCTTCGCCATCTTCTCGGCGACCGGAAGGCTGATCACGATGTCGCCGAGGTGAGGGAATTCCCCTTTGCCGGCCTCAGTCGGGAAGCTGAGCACGTCGGTGGTCATGTTCTTCCCGCGATGCTCTCGGTTCAGCTTCTTCATGCCCCGATCATCGACATAGGTGATGCTAACGCCCATGGCATGGGGAGCCAGCCGATCCCGGAGGCTCCTGATGAGATCACCCAGGGATTTCTCGGAGGGCCCGCGAAGCTTGCTGCGGGAGGACCAGTCGATCTGGAAAGGAACACTCGCGCCCGCCATGGCTCATCCCTCCACAAGATGTTCAACTCTCCCAGTATTTCCTGCGACGTTCTGGCTGTCAACTCGTTCTGGCCATAGAGACAGTAATTTCATTCATTTTTTACCACTTGATTTTTACCGATATCAACTCAGGGCTCTCCCCCCCCCCGGACCCTGGCCTTCTCATGACCGGTGCGGTTTTTTCTCCAGGCCTCCAGGCGATGTCTGGCATCCTGGCCGGATGATCCCGCGCCTTCCCCCGGAGCTGGAACCCGCCCTCCAGGCCTGGCTCACCCTGCTGGACCGCTGGAACCGCACCCACGCCCTGACGGCCCTGCCCCCAGAGGCCCGCTGGGAGGAGCTGGTGCAGGATCCGGCCGCGCTCCTGCCCGGATTGAACCAACTCCCTTCCGGTTCAATCGTTGCGGACCTGGGCACCGGCATGGGCTCCCCGGCGGTGGTGCTGGCCCTGGCCCGGCCGGACCTCCGCATCCTCGGCGTGGATGCCTCCGCCAAGAAGCTGGCCTTTCTCCGCCAGAGCGCCCTGGAACTGGGGCTCAGGAACCTGGAGGCCGTGCATGGGCGCTTCGAGTCCCTGCCCGCCCTCGGGGCCGACCTCGGGGTGGCCAAGGCTCTGGCTCCCCTGGACCAGCTGGCGGGCTGGTGGGCCCGGCATGCCCGGCCCGGGGCGCCGCTGCTCGCCCTGAAAGGGCCGGGCTGGCGCGCCGAGGCGATGCCGCCGGGCTGGCGGATCGAGGCCGGCCCCTACCGGCTCCCCACCCGGGGGGACCGGGTGCTGCTGACGCTCACGCAGGCCTGAACGCGAGAAGGGCCCCTCCCGGGGCCCTTCTACGACGTTCAGGTCAGATCCCTCAGTGGGTCAGCTTGTCCCCGACCAGCACTTCCTCCTGGCTGCGCAGCACGCGGCAGGTGGCGGTGCCGGCCTCGACGCGGACCACGATGGCCTGGCCGAGGTAGTGGACGAAGCTGGTCTGGGCCTTCTTGTCCTTGCCGTCCCCGACGGGCCAGGTGGCGGTGCGGCCCAGAAGCAGGATGTCCCCGACCTTGAAGCCGTCGTTGGAGCCGCGGTCGATGATGACCTGGTCGCTGAAGCCGTTCAGCTTCTGGGCGTCGCGGGTGTAGACCACCTCCGCGACGGGATCCTGCATCTTCACGGGCTCGTCGGTGTCCTTGCGGAGGTCCAACTTCATGTCGGACGGCTCGGTGAACCGGGTGAGATGGTCGCCGACCTGGATGACGTCCATGGAGCGCTCGATGGTGGCCACGGCGCCGTCGGGAGTGGTGTGGTCCACCCGCAGGATGCCCACCTGCTGCAGCACGTCCCCGAGGAGCTTCTTGGTCTCGGGGTGCTTGAGCTTGGTCTGGACGGTCTTGATGATCACGAACCGGTCCCCCTGACGGACACCCTGGGTCTCGCCGGCGTTCAGGTAGACCACGTCCCCGTCGCCGAGGATGGACTTGCCGTCATCCTTCTTGCCGGTGATCTGGAAGGCGCCGTTGCCCTTGTACCAGGCGTCGGCCCCGTCGGCGGCCACGAAGGGCTGCTGCACGAAGTCGGAGATGCTGTAGGCGAGTTCGGGACGACGGAGGGCGTTCACGTCCAGCTGCATGGGCTGGGCGCCGGTCACCTCCTCGGGGGTGGCGCCCTGGGGGCCGCGCCCGGCGTCGATGACGAGGGGATCGCCGGGGTAGATCCAATGCGGATCCTTGATCCACTGGTTCAGCTCCCAGATCTGGGGCCAGGC
>DASTWQ010000076.1:0-24204 GCA_035758545.1 Holophagaceae bacterium
GTCGGGATCCGAGGCCTGGATGGCGTGCCGGGCGGCGTAGAGGCCGCGGGCGAAGGCGGCGGGGTGGTTCGGCAGCACCCAGCGGTCCCCGTCCCGGTGGAGCTCGGCGACGCGGCCCCGGGCGAGGCGGGCCACCCGCAGGCCCGCGGCCCGGCGGCGGAAGGCCTCGGCCTCCGGATCGGCGCTGAGCACCAGCGGCATCCGGGGAGCGTAGTGGCGGGGGGCGAGGCCCGGGCTGGGACGCGGCCCCGCAGCCACCGTCGCGCCCTCGGGGGCCTCGGCCCAGCCCCGGAGCATGGCGGAGGTGATGGGGCCCGGCCGGAGGATCCGCGGCCGGTCCCCGGAGAGGTCCACCACCGTGCTTTCGACGCCCTGCTCGCAGAGGCCGCCGTCGAGGATGAGGTCCACGGAGGCGCCCAGCTCCGATGCCACGTCGGCGGCGGTGGTGGGGCTCACGCCCTGGTGCCGGTTGGCGCTGGGCGCGGCCACGGGCCGGTCCAGGCGGCGGATGAGGGCGAGGGCCAGGCGGTGGGCCGGCATGCGCAGGGCCACCGTGGGGCCGCCGCCACGCACCTCCTCAGGCACCAGGGGGGAGGCCGGCAGGACGAGGGTCAAAGGGCCCGGCCAGTAGGCCTCCACCAGGCGCTGGGCGGTCTCCGTCCAGCGGGCCGCCAGGGCCCGGGCCATGGGGAGGCCGTTCACGTGGAGGATGAGGGGGTGGTCCTGGGGCCGGCCCTTGGCCGCGTAGATCTTCCGCACCGCGTCGGGGCGGAGGCCGTCGGCGCCGAGGCCGTAGACGGTCTCCGTGGGGAAGGCGACGAGGCCGCCCAGGCGCAGGCGTTCGGCGGCGAGCTCCACCGACTCGGGGGCGCCGGCCAGGATGCGGGTGCTGGGCGCGGCTTCGCGAGGGGCGGGCAGGAGAGTGGTTTCTGCCATGGACCCAAGGTAGGGTCGGGCCCATCGAGAAATCTAATAGATAAACTTGCTCCATTCATAGAGTAGATCTATATATGTCCCATGGCGGGATGGCTGAACTACCACCACCTCCTCTACTTCTGGACCGTGGTCCGGGAGGGCTCGGTCACCGCCGCCGCGCGGAGCCTGGGCCTGGCCCAGCCCACGCTGAGCAGCCAGATCCGGTCCCTGGAGGCCTCCCTCGGCACGCGGCTGCTGGAGCGCCAGGGCCGCCAGCTCCGACTCACCGCCGCGGGCCAGTCGGCCTTCCGCTACGCGGACGAGATCTTCGGCCTGGGCCAGGAGCTGCAGGCGACCCTCACGGGCGCGGGCCTGCCCTCCCTCGCCCCGCTGACCGTGGGCATCTCCGACGCCCTCCCCAAGCTGCTGGCCCGGCAGCTGCTGGAGCCCGCGCTCCAGGAGGCGCCGGGCCCCCGGCTCGTCTGCTGGCAGGACCGCACGGACCGGCTTCTGGCCCAGCTGGGCCTGCACGAGGTGGAGCTGGTGCTGGCGGACCAGCCCCTGCCGCCGGGCTCGCCCATCCGCGCCTTCACCCACGAGCTGGGCCGCTCCGCCGTGGCCTTCTTCGCGGCGGCGCCGCTCCGGGACGAGCATCCCGGCCCCTTCCCCCGCTGCCTCGAGAACGCGCCCGTGCTGCTCCCGGCCAAGGGCACGGCCCTGCGGCGCTCCCTGGATGACTGGTTCGAGGCGGCGGGGCTCCGGCCCCGGGTGGTGGCCGAGTGCTCGGACAGCGCCCTGCTCAAGACCTTCGGCCAGGGGGGCTACGGCTTCTTCCCGGCGCCCCAGGCCGTGGCCAAGGAGGTGGTCCGCCAATACCAGGTGAAGCGGGTGGGCCTGGCGAAGGGCGTCGAAGAGCGACTCTACGCCCTCACCCTGGAGCGCCGGGTGCGCCGCCCGGAGATCCAGGCCCTGCTCCAGGCCGCCCGGATCCGGCTCGGCGCAGCCTGAGGAGGGCCAGCGGGCCTAGAATGCGGGGGCCGGTCCGTCACGGCACCCGGTTCCGGGGCGTCATAAAATGTTGAAACATCCTTTTGGAGGATCCATGCGCACCCACACCGCCCTCGCCGCCCTGCTGGCGGCCCCCGCCCTGGTGGCCGCCGCGCCCCAGGCGAAGAAGGTGGCCCCCAAGACCCAGCCCATCACCGTCACGTGGCTGGGCCACGCCGCCTTCGAGGTGGTCTCGAGCGGCGGCACCAGGCTGCTGCTGGACCCCTTCCTCACCCAGGACCCGGCGACCCCCGCCGCGTTCAAGGACCTCTCCCGCTACAAGCCCGACGCGATCCTCGTCACCCACAGCCACTTCGACCACACCGGCGACGTGGCCGCCATCGCCAAGCAGAGCGGCGCGCCGGTCATCGGCGCCTACGAGCTGGCGGCCTCCCTGGGCCTCCCCGAGAAGCAGGTGATGGGCGGCAACGTCGGCGGCACCTTCCAGATCGGCGACATCACCATCCACATGGTCCCCGCCATGCACAGCAGCGAGCCCGGCGGCCGGCCCGTGGGCTTCGTCCTCACCTTCAAGGACGGCCGCAGCCTCTACCACACCGGCGACACCTGGATCTTCGGCGACATGAGCCTGATCCAGGAGCTCTACCACCCCAGCATCCTGCTGCTGGGCGTGGGCGGCGGCCCCTACACCGAGGACCCCGCCACCGCGGCCCTCGCCGTGAAGAAGTACTTCCACCCCAGCGTGATCGTGCCCATGCACTACGGCACCTTCCCGGGCCTCGCCACGGACGCCCAGGTCCGCGCCGCCTTCAAGGGCGACAAGCGCCTGACGGTGATGAAGCCGGGCCAGACCCTGACCTTCTGAGCCTCACCAGAGCGGGCCGAGGGCCAGGTAGCCCCCGTCGGTGACGGGCGGCGCCTGGCCCTTGGCGATCCAGAGGCGGCCATCGAGGGGCTCCATCACCACGGCCTGCACGGTGCCGCCGTTGGCGGGGGTGCGCCAGGCCCGGCCGCCGCCGCGCCGGGACATGGCCCGCTCCAGGCCCGCCGCGTCCACCGCGGCATCGGCGGGCAGGTCCGCCTGGAGGCAGGCGATGCGCGCGGCACTGCCGCCCCCGGGGGCCCGCCAGGCGGCGTCCTGGCAGCCGGCGAGGGCGGCGGCCTGGAAGTGGTTGGTGACCAGCAGCCGGCCGTCGGAGGGCTGGCGCGCCGCCAGGTGCTCGGCGTCGAACTCGAGGGCGAGGGCCTCCCGGCGCCGGCCGTCCGAGAGGGCCAGGTTGTTGCCGATGGTGCGGGGGGCCTGGGCGAGCCGCGCCTCCACCGTGGCCAGGTCCGGGGCCTCCTCCAGCAGCTGCCGGTAGAGCAGGCCCGTGGGGATCCCGGTCCGCTCGTGCCGAGCGGCGCTGGTGTGGCTGGTGAGGGCGAGGCCCCGGCTGCTCATGCCCGTGAGCACGCCGACGTAGCCCGGAAAGCCCACGGTCCGCAGGGTCACGCCCCGGGTCTCCAGGTCGAAGACCACCTTGTGCCGGGCCAGCTCCGGGATGCCGTAGTCCAGGTTCCGGGCCTGCAGCACCGGGCCCTCCGGCGGCAGGGCCACCGCTGTGGAGCAGCCGGCGAGGTGCTGGAGGTCGTCGAAGGTGTTGATGAGCAGCACGTCCGCGTAGCTCACCCCGGCGCCGTCCGCCACGCCCCGCATCTCCTCCCGGTAGCGGGCGGGGATGAAGGCGTCCAGCTCCCAGGCCTTCCGCAGCAGAACATCCCGCTTCGCCGCCCCCGCGAGGCCGCCGCCCAGCAGCTGCTCGTCCAGGTACCGGGCCATGAACCGGACTTCGGCCCCGAGGGCCCGCCCGTGGGCCAGGCCCAGGCCGTAGCCTTCGCCAGCGAGGTGGACTTCGATCAATCCCGGGGCGAGGGTCTCGGCGCGGCCGGATCCTGCGGGGGCGCCGACGGGCGCGGCGGGACCCCGGTCCCGGTTGACCCAGGCATGGCCGCCCCAGGCCGCGGCGGGCAGGCCCACCAGCAGGAGGACGGCCAGGGCGAGGCCCGGGCGGAAGGGGCGGCGCGGTCGGGATTCCATGGCCCGAACCCTAGCAGGTCCAGGCGATACTGGAAGGTCGGAGGACCCATGAAGATCCTGCTGCTCGGTTCCGGCGGCCGCGAGCACGCGCTGGCCCTCAAGCTGAAGGCCTCGGCCGCGGCGGTGGAGCTGGTGTCGGCGCCCGGCAGCGACGCGCTGGCGGAGCTGGGGCCCCGGGTGACCCTGGATGCGGCGGATCCGGCGGCCGTCGCCGCCTGGTGCGAGGCGAACCATCCGGACCTCGTGATCATCGGCCCCGAGGCGCCCCTCGTCGCCGGCGTGGCGGATGCGGTCCGGGCCCTGGGCATCCCGGTCTTCGGCCACGGCGCCGCCACGGCCCGGCTGGAGGGCTCCAAGGCCTTCGCCAAGGCCTTCATGCAGCGCCACGGCATCCCCTGCGCCGCCTCGGTCACCGTGAGCGACTGGGCCGCCGGCGAGGCGGCGATCCAGGGCTGGGCCTGGGGCCTGCCCATCGTCCTCAAGGCCGACGGCCTCGCGGCAGGGAAGGGCGTGGTGCTCGCCACCAGCGAGGCCGAGGCCCTGGCCACGCTCCGCAGCTTCCTGGACGGCGCCTTCGGCGAGGCCTCGAAGACCGTCGTCCTGGAGGCGCCCCTCCTCGGCATGGAGCTGAGCCTCCACGTGCTGGTGGACGTGGACGCGGAGCATGCCCGCTTCCTGATGCTGCCGGCCTGCCAGGACCACAAGCGCATCTTCGAAGGGGACCAGGGGCCCAACACCGGCGGCATGGGCGTCTTCGGCCCCATCCCCTTCCTGCGGCCCGAGGACACCGAGCGCATGCGGAAGGAGCTGGTGGAGCCCACCGTCCGAGGCCTCCAGAAGGACGGCCTGGCGGGCCGCGGTGTGCTCTTCCTCGGCGTCATGTGGACCGCGGAGGGCCCGCAGCTGCTCGAGTACAACTGCCGCTTCGGCGATCCCGAGACCCAGGTGCTGATGCAGCTCCTGGACGAGGACCTGGCGGCCCTGCTGCTCAGCGTCGCGAAGGGCGAACTGCGGCAGGAGACGGTGAAGGTGAAGCCCGGCTGCGCCCTCACCGTGGTGCTCGCCGCGGAAGGCTACCCCGACAAACCGAAGACCGGCGTGCCCATCTCGCTCGGCGCCCCCGCCTGCACCCTCATCCACGCCGGCACCAAGCGGGTGGACGGCCACTGGGTGGTGAATGGCGGCCGGGTCCTCAACCTCGCCACGAGCGCGCCGACGCTGGCCGAGGCCCGCGCCCGGGCGGAGGCGGACCTCGCGGAAGTCTCCTGGCCGGGCATGCAGGTGCGGCGGGACATCGGCCTCAAGGCCCTGCGGCATGCCGAGGCGGACCGCACCGTCCAGGACCGGTGGTGACATGGCCTTCCCCGCGCGCGTGACCATCGTCGATGTGGGGGCCCGCGACGGGCTCCAGAACGAGGCCGTCCCGGTCGCCGCCACGGACAAGCTGCGCCTCATCCATGGCCTCGCCGAGGCCGGCGTGCCGGTGGTGGAGGCGACCAGCTTCGTCTCGCCCAAGTGGGTGCCCCAGATGGCCGACGCCGCCGAGGTGATGGCGGGCCTCCAGCGCCGGCCCGGAACGCGCTATCCCGTCCTCACCCCGAACCTGAAGGGCTTCGAGGCCGCGGCGGCGGCGGGCGCCACGGAGGTGGCGGTCTTCGCGGCGGCCTCGGAGAGCTTCTCGCAGCGGAACATCAACTGCTCCATCGCCGAGAGCCTGGCGCGCTTCGCGCCGGTGATGGACGCGGCGAAGGCGAAGGGCATCCCGGTCCGGGGCTACGTCTCCTGCGTGCTGGGTTGCCCCTACGAGGGCGACATCGCGCCCTCCGCCGTCGCGAAGGTGGCCGCGGAGCTCTTCCGCATGGGCTGCTTCGAAATCTCGCTGGGGGACACCATCGGCACCGGCACGCCGCGGAAGGCCCAGGCCATGGTGGAGGCCGTCGCCGCGGAGGTGCCCCTGGCGAAGCTGGCGGCCCACTTCCACGACACCTACGGCCAGGCCCTGGCGAACCTCCACGCGGTGCTGGAGCTGGGCCTCGCCACCGTGGACAGCTCCGTCGCGGGCCTTGGGGGCTGTCCCTACGCCAAGGGCGCCAGCGGCAACGTGGCCACAGAGGATGTGGTCTACATGCTGCAGGGCATGGGCCTCGAGACCGGCATCCACCTGGACCGTCTCGTCCAGGTGGGCGCGGACATCTGCGCTGTCCTTGGGAAGCGCCCCGCGTCCAAGGCCGCCCAGGCGCTCCTGGCCAAGCAGGGCCGCTGAGGCCTCCCGCGCCGCCGTCCATCCCGCGGAGGGCGCCGTCCGCGGCCGGACGCTTCCACCGGGGCGTCCGGCGCCGGACACTCGGGTGAGGGAGGAGCCGCCGTGGCCATTCCGGGACAACTTGCGCGGGAACAGGCGAAGGTCCGGGACCAGGCCCCCGGGACCCGCCTCTGGTGGATCGCCCGGATCGTCATCACCGCCGGTTTCCTGAGTGGCCCCCTCCAGGGCCTGCCCTGGGATCCGCCCGCCTGGGGAGCGCTGCTTAGGATCCTGGTCTTCGCCGCGGGGCTCCTGCTCTGGTGGTTCGCGGCGCGGCTCTACGAGTCCGAGCGCCGGCGCATCGAGGGCAAGCGCGCGGGCGGCCGCTTCCGCGGCTGCTTCGACGGCTGGCGGGGAGCCCTGCCGCTGACCCTGGCGGCGGCGGCCTTCACCGCGGGGCTGCAGCGCTCGGCCTTCTCGGTGACGGTGGTGACCCCCCTGATGCTCTTCATGGTGATGACCTTCCTGGTGGAGCAGGCCGTGGCCTTCAAGCGCGCCAGCTTCGACCTGCTGGCGGCCCGGGAGCAGGCCCTCTCCGCCAAGCTCGCGCCCCACTTCCTCTTCAACACCTTCAACACCCTCCACGCCCAGATCGAGGCGGATCCCCGGGGGGCCCAGGCCACCACGGAGCGGCTCGCGGCCCTCTTCCGGCAGGTGCTGGAAGTCTCGGACCGGCCCACGGTGCCCCTGCGGCAGGAGCTGGCCTTCGTGGAGGCCTACCTGGGCATCGAGCAGGCTCGCCTCGGGGACCGGCTGCAGGTCCGCATCGAGGTGCCGGAGGAGCTGGAGGCCTGCGAGGTGCCCCCCCTCAGCCTCCAGGTGCTGGTGGAGAACGCCGTGAAGCATGGGCTCTCCTCTCTGGAGGAAGGCGGGGAGATCCGCCTCCGCGGTTCGATGGACGGGCCGGATCTCCTCCTGGAGGTGAGCGATCCGGGCCCCGGCACCGGGGGCACGGCCGGCACCGGCACGGCCCTGGAGACCCTGCGGGCCCGCCTCGCCCGGCCCGAGGACCTCACCCTGACGCAGGAGGACGGCCGCACCGTGGCCCGGTTCCGCTGGAGGGCCGCGTGATCCCGGCACCCACCCGGTTCCAGCGGGCCTTCTTCGCTGCCTCGCCCTGGCTGGTCCTGGTCTTCGCCCTGGAGGCCCTGCCGGGCTTCGGTCCATGGCTCGAACGGGGCTCCCTCACTTCCTTCATCACCGGATTCCTGCCGGGCGCCGGCATCGCGGGGCTCTGGCTCGCCGGATTCGCGGTCAGGGAACCTGGCTTCCCCGGTTGGGTGAGGTCCTTCGCCATGGGGGTCTCCCTCTCCGAGGGCGTCCGCATCGCGAACGGGCTGCTCTTCTTCGGCAGCCTGGACCGCGCCCCCCGCACCTGGAGCGGCTTCGCGGTCTTCCTCGCCCTCAGCCTGGTGGCGGCCTCGCTGCTCCACCGGCTGGCCTTCCACCGGGCGGAGTCCGAGCGCCAGCGGGGCCTGGCGGAGGAGGCCCGGCAGCAGTCCCTCCGGGCCCGGCTCGCCCCCCACTTCCTCTTCAACACCCTGAACACCCTCAAGGCACTCATGGCCCAGGATCCCGCTCGGGCGGAGGCCCTGGTGGACCAGCTCGGGGTCCTCTTCCGTCAAGTCCTGGTCCATGCGGAGGCGCCATCCATCCCGCTGCGGGAGGAGCTGGCCTTCGTGGAGGCCTACCTGGGCATCGAACAGGCGCGCCTCGGCGACCGGCTGCAGGTCCGCATCGAGGTGCCGGAGGCGCTGGAGGCCTGCGAGGTGCCGCCCCTCAGCCTGCAGGTGCTGGTGGAGAACGCGGTGAAGCACGGCCTCGGCGCCCTGGAGCGGGGCGGGGAGATCCGCCTCCGGGCCGCGATGGAAGGGCCGGATCTCCTCTTGGAGGTCAGCGATCCCGGCCCTGGACCCGGCGCGGCTCCCGACTCGGCTCCCGGCGCGGGGGGATCGGGCACGGCCCTGGAGACCCTGCGGGCGCGGCTGGCCGCCCCTGGCGACCTCACGCTGGCGCGCGCCGAAGACCGCACCGTGGCAACCTTCCGCTGGAGGCAACTGTGATCCGCATCGTCGTCATCGAGGATGAGCCCCTGGCCCGCCAGCACCTGGTGGACCTGCTCGCGGAGCTGCCGGGCGTCGAGGTGGCCGGGGATGCGGCCAACGGCCGGGAGGGCCTGGCCCTGGTGGCCCGGGAGCGGCCGGACGCGGTCTTCCTCGACATCGAGATGCCCGGCATCAAGGGCACGGAGCTCATGCATCTCTTGCCGGATCCCCGGCCGGCGGTGGTCTTCGTGACGGCCTACCCCCAGCACGCGGTCGAGGCCTTCGCCGGCGGCGCCGTCCACTACCTGCTCAAGCCCATCTCCCGCATCGGCGTGGCCCAGGCCCTCTCCCGCATCCGGCCCAAGGACGAGTCCTTCCAGAAGGAGTGGCGCCGCATCCCCGTGCGCCGCAAATCCGGCACCCGGCTGCTGGGGCCGGAGGAGGTGGACGCGCTGGTGGCGGACCTGGGCGACTGCCAGGCCTGGACCGCCGAGGGCCGCCTCCCGGTGGACGGCACCCTGGCCTTCTGGGAGGAGCGGCTCAAGGACCAGGGCTTCCTGCGGGTCCACCGCAACGCGTTGGTGCGGCTGGCGGCCATCCGGGAGTTGAGCGCCGAGGACGACCTCGTCCTCCCCAGCGGGCGGCTGCCCGTCAGCCGCCGCCGCATGGAGGAGGTGCGGAAGGCCCTGGGGATCTGAGGCGGCCTCAGGGCACGTTCTGCCCGATGCGCCAGAGCACGCCCGAGGGATCCGTGAGGGCGAAGTCCCGCATGCGCCAGGGCCGGGTCTCGACCTCGGTGACCCGCACGCCGTAGGCCCCCGCCAGGTTCTGCTCCGTGACGAGGGCCCGCCAGGCGTCCACGTCCTCCACCAGGAGGTGCATCATCAGGTTCTTCGCCAGGCCCTCGTCGTAGTAGTCCTGCAGCAGGAAGGCGCAGTTCCCGCGGTGGAAGTAGGCCACACCGTCGCCGTCCGAGGCCAGGGTGAAGCCGAGGTCCTGGTAGAAGCGCTTGGACTGGCCGAAGTCCTTCGCCGGGACGAAGGCCTTGAGCTCGACGGTGGTGAGGTTGGACATCGGGACTCCTGGGGGATCCGCATGGGACCCGGATTCCGAGGCAGAGGTTGAAGGTCAGCGGCGCGCCATCCGCTTTCGCTCGTCCGTGTAGGCCCACCAGGGCTTCGGTTCCTCCCCACCCATAAAGCGCACGACGGAGATGAACACGTCCAGCACGCAGGGATCCTGGCGGACACCCGTGAGGGCACAGAGGCGGTCGTAGAGCGCCACGGGATCCTGGCCGAGGAGCTGCTCCGGCGCCCGGATTCCGAGGCTTCTCAGATCGCCTGCCACCGAGGGGCCGACATTGGGGAGGTCGGTGAGGATCCTCACCTTCGCGCGCTGGACCTTGGCGGGGTTCATGGCCGGCCTACAGGGCCTCGACGCCCACGGCCTTGTCGCCCTCCCAGCGGTAGAAGCCGGAGCCGCTCTTGCGGCCCAGGCGGCCGGCGGCGACCAGCTGCTTGACGAGATTGGGGCAGGTGAAGCGGGGCTCGCCGAAGGCCTCGAACATCACGTCGGCCACATGGACCATGGTGTCGAGGCCCACGTAATCGCAGAGGAGCAGGGGGCCCATGGGGTGGCCACAACCCAGCTTCATGCCGGCGTCGATGTCCTCGGTGCTGGCGAGGCCCTGCTCCCGGCAGCGGGCGGCGTCCAGCAGGTAGGGCACCAGCAGGCGGTTCACGATGAAGCCCGGCGCGTCCGGCGCCACGATGGGCGTCTTGCCCAGCGCGGTGACGAAGGCCTGGAGCGCTGCCACGGTCTCCGCCGAGGTGGGCAGGGCCTTCACGATCTCCACCAGGGGCATGGCCGGCACGGGGTTGAAGAAATGCAGCCCCGCGAGCCGCGGCAGCCGCGCGGGCGAGAGGGTCGCCGCCAGGGAGCCGATGGGCAGGCTGGAGGTGTTGGAGCAGATGATCGCCTCCGGCCCCAGGACCTTCTCCAGCTCGGCGAAGGCCGCGAGCTTCAGCTCCGGCACCTCGGGCACGGCCTCGATGACCAGCCCGCAGGTCTTCAGGTCCCCGTAGTCCGTCGTGCCGCAGACGGCCTTCCGCAGGGCCTCGGCCTTCGCGGCGTCCAGCTTGCCCTTGGCCAGGGCCCGGTCCCAGGCGCCGTGGATGCGGGTCAGGCCCTTCTCCAGGAATCCCTCATTGGCCTCCTTGACCACCACTTCGCAGCCGGCCTCCGCGGCCACCTGCGCGATGCCCGCCCCCATGAGGCCGCAGCCGATGACACCCACACGCTGGATGGCCATGGTCACTCCGCGCCGACGAACCAGGCGGCCTGGATCACGCCGCCCTTGAGACTGTAGATCACCATCGAAGGCACCGGCGCGCCGCCGAGGCCCTCCACCACCTGGTGCTCGATGACGGTGGTGGGCCCCAGCTGGGCCCGGTAGAGGATGCGCATCTGGACCTTGCCGTGCTCCCGGAAGACCCGGGCGAAGGTCTTGTAGATGTCGTCGCGGCCCTGCACCTGGGCGATGCCGGGATGCTGGATCAGCTGGGCGTCCTGGGCGAAGCAGGCGGCGTAGGCCTTCGCGTCGTGGGCGTTGTAGGCGTCCGTCTGGCGCTGCACCGCGGCGATGAGGGCGCTGTCCTGGGCGGCGCCGGGCGCGCCCTGGCCCGGCAGGCCCGGCGCACCCTGGGCGGCGAGGGGCGCGGCGCAGGCGAGCGCGAGGATGGCGGCGGTCAGGGCTCGGGGCATCGGTCACCTCTCCCGGTATTCTGCCAACATGATCGCCGATCAGGCTTCCGAGGTCCGCATGCTGGATGTCCTCCAGGAACTCTACCGCCACCAGGCCTGGGCCGACGCCGCCCACTGGCGCACCGTGATGGATTCCGGGGCCGCCCGGGCCGACGCCGACCTGAAGGCCCGGCTGGTCCACATCCACGGCGTCCAGCAGGTCTGGCTGGGCCGCTGGCAGGGCGTGGACCTGGGTTTCCCGAAGCCCGAGGACCACGCCTCCATCGAGGACACCCTGCACTTCGCCCAGGCCTGCCACGCCGCCCTGACGGCCTTCCTCAGCCTGAAGCGGGACGCCGACCTGGCGGAGCCCGTCACCTACCACAACCTCGCGGGCGAGGCCTTCACCCAGCCCCTGGGGGACCTGATGCTGCACCTGCCGATGCACAGCCAGTACCACCGGGGCCAGACCGCGATGCGCCTTCGCCAGCTCGGCGCCCCCGCCCCCGGCACGGACCTGGTCACCTGGCAG
Source organism: Holophagaceae bacterium (assembly GCA_035758545.1). Classification (GTDB taxonomy): domain Bacteria; phylum Acidobacteriota; class Holophagae; order Holophagales; family Holophagaceae; genus JAFDVN01. Next base: position 11,622 of record DASTWQ010000076.1, read on the forward strand.
CGGAATGGCCGGCCGGCGCCCGAATGGCCCTGAGCCTGGATCGTCCTGAGGAGGTTCCCATGAAGGCCCACCTGCTGGATCTCACCGCCCACCTCGCCTGGGCGGACGCCGTGGCCCTCCACGCCGTCGCCAAGGTGCCCGCGGCCCTGGAGGCGCCCGACGTCCTGGAGCGCCTGGACCACGCCGCCACCGTGGGGCTCTTCTTCGGGAAGCTCCTGCGGGGCGAGCCCCTGGCTCCGCCGCCGGAGGGCGTGCCGGCCTTCGACGTCATCCGCGCCAAGGCCCGGGCCGCGGCGGAGGGCCTCCACGCCTGGGCCGAGGGCGCCGCCGAGGCCGACCTCGCCCAGGAGGTCACCGTGCCCTGGTTCAGCGACCCGCCCTGCGTCCTCACCGCCGCCCAGGCCCTCACCCAGGCCCTGATGCACGCCCAGCACCACCGGGGCCAGACCATGACCCGCCTCAAGCAGCTGGGGGGCCGCTCGGTGAACGTGGACTACATCGTCTGGCTCTGGAAGGGCCGCCCCGAGCCGAGGTGGGAGGGCTGAAGCTCCCGACCGGGTCCTTCAGACACGCGGGACTCACAGCCCCCGATCCTTCGCGACCGGGCCCGGAGAAGGTCTTTCCTCCGGGCCCGGGAATGCCCTACTTGTTCGAACCCGGGTAGATGAGCTTCAGCTGGAGCGAGTTGATGAGCCGGCTGGCGGCGATCTTGGTGACGTTCGTCCAGACGATCCGGATCTTCCCGGGATCCTTCATGTACTCGTCGTAGGAGAAGCCCTTGTCGTTCTCCGAGGCGGCGGTGGCCACCCATTCGGACTCCGACCAGACTGGCTTCGGATCTCCGTCGCGCGTGAGCGTCATCTTCACCTTGACGGTCGGATACATAGTGCTGCTGAACAGCTGAGTCTTCACGAGGCCGTACATGAGGATCTCGATGTGGAGGCGGGCGCCGGGCAGAGCCTTGACCCGCTTCTCGGTGTCCGGGGCGCTGGCCAGCTTCGCCTCCGTCTGCTCCAGCAGGATCTGGGCGATGTCGATGTGCTCCTTGTCCATCAGGGCAAGGAGTTCGCCCTTGGCGCTGTGGTCCGCGTTGACCGTGGCGGCCGCCCCGATCGCTCCGAAGAGGGAGCCTGCGCCGGCGCCCGGGCCCCGGTAGAACATGTCCTTGGGCTTGGGGATCTCCGGGACGATGTAGCCCCGGCCCAGCGGCGCGGGGGCAACGGCGGCGGCGGCAGTCGCCGGGGCAGGGCCGGCGGCGGGCTGGGCGGGCGCGGCCGCCTGAGCGTCAGCCGCCGGAGCGGAAGTAGCCGGGGGCGCCGCCGGAGTCGCCGGCTGTGCGGACGGCTGAGCCGGCGTGGAGGCAGGCGCGGAAGCCGGAGCCTGCGCAGGAGCAGGGGCCTGGGTCTGTGCAGGAGCCTGGGCGAAGACCGATGGGGCCGAGAGCAGCCCTGCGAGGGCAAGGACAGGGTGGATCCTGGACATGGAGGAGGCTCCTGGGTGATGGGTGTCAAACGGGATCAGTCCGTCAAAGGATCGGGACATGGCGAGCAGGCCATCGGCATCGGGCCGGCACGAGATCTCCGCCTGGAAGGACGCGCTCACATCTCCAGGTAGGTCGTGTTCTGGCGCTCCTGGGCCATGAGGGCGCGCAGGGCCTCCGCGGCGTCGGCCTTGAGGCCGCGGCCCTTCCGGGCGGGGCCCTGGATGAGGGCGGCGGGATCGTAGTTCACGCTGCGGAGCATGTCGTCCACGGTGTCCGCGCGGACGATGTGCTGGATCTTGAAGTTCTCGTCCTCGTCCACCTGGACCATGACCTCGTTGGGCGCGCCGAAGAGGTTGTGCCGCATGCCGAGGATGTCCTGGTAGGCGCCGGTGAGGAAGAAGGCCAGGTAGTAGGGCTCGTTCGCCTTGGGCTCGTGGAGGGGGATCTCCTCCCGGACATCCTTCAGGTCCGTGAACTTCTCCATCTTGCCGTCGCTGTCGCAGGTGATGTCGCAGAGCGTGGCCGAGAGGGAGGGCTTCTCCTTCAGGCGGTGCAGGGGCATCAGGGGGAAGAGCTGCTCGATGGCCCAGTGGTCGGGCATGGACTGGAAGATGCTGAAGTTGGCGATGAGCTTGTCCGCCAGGCTCTTGTTGAAGTCCTGGAAGTCCTCGGGGATGTACTTCACGGACTTGCTCGTGAGGATCTTGGAGAGCTTGCGGCAGACCTCCCAGTAGAGGGTCTCGCCCTTGGAGCGGTCCTCCAGGCTGAGGTAGCCCAGGTTGAAGAGCGTGATGAGCTCGTCCTTCTGGGTCACCGCGTCGTTGTACATCTCGGAGAAGTTCTTCACCGACATGTGGTCCCGGGTATAGGCCAGCTCCTTGAGGATCTGGGGCTCCCGGCCCGTCAGCTCCACCTTGTACTTGGTGTGGGTGGTGTCGATGAGGCCGATGATGTCCACGATGACGACCTGGTGGTAGGCGACGATGGCCCGGCCGCTCTCGCTCACGAGATCCGGCATGGGCACCTGCTCGTGGGTGCAGATGTCCTTGGTGGTGTAGACCACGTCCGCCGCGTACTGCTCCACGGAGTAGTTCATGGAGGAGCTGAAGGTGGTCTTGGAGCCGTCGTAGTCCACGCCCAGGCCGCCGCCCACGTTCAGGTACTTGAGGGGCACGCCCATCTTCCGCAGCTTGGCGTAGATGCGGGTGGCCTCCTTCATGGCGGCCTTCACCTTGCGGATGTCGGTGATCTGGGAGCCGATGTGGAAGTGCAGCTCGACGACGCTGTCCAGCAGGCCTTTCTTGTCCAGGACCTCCACGGCGTCCAGCAGCTCCCGGGTGGTGAGGCCGAACTTGGCGTGGTCGCCGGCGCTGGTCTCCCACTTGCCGGAGCCCTGGGCGTTCAGCTTGGCCCGCAGCCCGATCAAGGGCTCCACGTCGAGCTCCTTGGCCACCTTCAGGATGAGGGGCAGCTCCGTCATCTTCTCGACGGTGATGAGCACGTTGCGGCCGGCCTTCCGGGCCAGCAGGGCCATGCGGATGAAGGTCTCGTCCTTGTACCCGTTGCAGAGGATCAGGGCCTCGGGATGCAGCTCCATGTTGAGGGCGATCATCAGCTCGGGCTTGGAGCCGGCCTCCAGGCCGTAGCGGTACTTGTGGCCGGCCTTCACCAGCTCCTCGACCACTTCCTTGGTCTGGTTGGTCTTCACCGGGTAGACGCCCTGGTAGGAGCCCTCGTAGCCGAACTCCCGGATGGCCTTGCGGAAGGCCTCGTTCACCTCCTCTACCCGGTCGGCGAGGATCTGGGGGAAGCGCAGGGTCAGCGGGGTGCGGACACCCTTGCGCCGCAGGTGCTGGACGATCTCGTGGACATCGGCCACCAGGTTCTCGTCCTGGGTCGGCGCGACCTCCAGGTGCCCCTTGCTGTTGATGCCGAAGTAGCCGTTGCCCCATTCCCGGACGCCATAGAGGGTGGCTGCGTCCTGGATCGTCCAGTGCTTCATGGGCATCGAGGGGGCCTCCAGGGGAAAAAGGGCAACGGATCATTAAAGGGGAAAAAGCCCCGTCCCTCCATGGGAAATTCAGCCGCCGGGCCCCGGCCCGCCGCCCGGGTCCTGGCCGGGGCCCAGGATGAGGTCCACGGTGCGGCGCCAGTGCTGCTGGCGGACCCGGCGCAGGGCCGTGCGCCGGGTCCGCACCCGCCACTGGGCGGCGCCCAGGCGCAGGGACTCGGCAGGCTCCTCGTGGAGGCGGTCCGGGCGGCCCCAGAGCGCCGGATCCCCCCAGAGCGGCGCGCGGTTCCAGGGGCAGACCTCCTGGCAGGCGTCGCAGCCCGCGGCCCAGCGGGTGGCCTTCAGCGCCGCGGCGACCTCCGCCGGCGGCTCGGCGTCGGTCTCCAGGGTCCAGGTGGTGAGGCACTTCTCCGGGTCCAGGCGGAAGGGCTCCAGGGCGCCGGTGGGGCAGGCCTCCAGGCAGCGGGTGCAGGCGCCGCAGTGGTCCGTCCGGAAGGGCTCGTCCGGCGGCAGCGCCTCCGACAGCAGCAGCACCCCCAGGAAGCCCCAGGAGCCGCCCTTCCCGGCGATGAGCAGGGTGTGCTTTCCCTGCCAGCCGAGGCCCGCCCGGGAGGCGAACTGGCGCTCCAGCACCGGCGCCGTGTCCACGCAGACCCGGCCCTCCAGGCCGGGCCGGAGGGCCTGGGCCCGCTCCAAGAGCTTCGCGAGGCGGGGCTTGAGGAGGATGTGGTAGTCCGTGCCCCAGAGGTAGCGGCTCAGTTTCAGGGTTCCGGGCGTCCGGCCGGGCACGGCCTCGGGCCGGGCGTAGGGGAAGAAGGCCACGAGGGCGGTCCGGGCCTGGGGCCAGAGCCGGCGCGGGTCCTCCAGGGTCTCCCGGTCCAGGTAGGGCAGGTGCCGGGCGCGGCCGGACTCGAACCAGGCGTCCAGGCGCTCCCGCTCCGCCGCGAAGGGCCCGGCGTCCGCGAAGCCGGCCCGGGCGAAGCCCGCCGCCAGGGCCTCGGCCCGCAGCCATTCCCGGAAAGCGAGATCGTCCATGGGGACAAGGCTAGAGCCTTCCGCCGCCAGCCTGTAGCCTGGAGCTTGCGATGAACCTCCCGAACCTCCTCACCTCCGCGCGGATTCTCATGGTCCCGGTGCTGGTCGTGGTGCTGCTCACGCGGCTCCCGGCCCACGAGATCATCGGGGTGATCCTGTTCTGGGTGGCCTCGCTCACCGACTGGCTGGACGGCTACCTGGCCCGGCGCTGGAAGCAGGTGACCACGCTCGGCAAGCTCCTGGATCCCCTGGCGGACAAGCTGCTGGTTGCGGGCGCCCTCATCTCCCTCGTGGAGCTGCGGGGCCCCCAGGACCAGGCCCTGGCGCCGGCCTGGATGGTCTTCATCATCCTGGCCCGGGAGTTCGCGGTGACCGGCCTGCGGGGCATCGCCTCGGAGGAGGGGCTCACCCTCGCCGCTGGCAGCGTGGGCAAGTGGAAGCTGGGCTTCCAGGTGGCGGCGATCTCGCTGCTGATCCTCGGCCCGCGCCTGGACATCTGGGCCTTCGAGCGCACCCACCGGCCGGTCTTCGAGCACTTCATCACCATCCGCTACCCCTACAGCTTCTTCTGGGGCGTGGGCGTGCTGCTGCTCTGGGTGGCGGTGATCCTCGCCATCTGGAGCGCCGTGTCCTACTTCCGCGCCTTCTGGCGGGCGGTGGGGCCGCGCCTGCTGAGCGGCGACGGGCGCCTCACCGGCCCTTCGGAGGACCTGTGATCCGGCGCTGGATCATCTCGGGCCTGCTCTCGGTCTTCCCGCTGGTGGTGACCGTCTGGATCCTCAAGGGGATCTTCTCCTTCCTGGTGGGCATATACCAGGCGCCCTTCACCTGGCTCAGCCATCACATGGGGCTGGGCGATCCGCCCTACTGGGTGCTGGCGATCCTCTCGGCCCTCACCACGGTGCTGCTGCTGGCGGCCGTGGGCGCGTCCGTGGGCAACTTCATTGGGCGCCAGCTCCTCTCCTGGATGGACGAGGTGATGCTCAACATCCCCGTGGTGAAGGGCATCTACGGCGCCACCAAGCAGCTCATCAACGCCATCCAGAGCGGCCAGGGCGGGCAGGGCGGAGGCTTCAAGGAGGTGGTGCTGGTGGAGTGGCCCCATCCGGGCTCCCGCACCCTCGGCTTCATCGCGCGGCGCGACTGTTCCTGGGCCATCCCCGGCGGCGAGACCATGGTGGCGGTCTACATCCCCACCGCTCCAAATCCCACCAGCGGCTACGTGGTGATGGTGGACGCCGACAAGGTGGAGTCCGTGGACATCAGCCCGGACCAGGCCCTCACCTGGGCCATCAGCGGCGGCGTCGTGGCGCCCCTCCGCACGACCACCGGCACCTTCAAGGCGCCGGAGCGCTGAGATGGGCTTCCCGGGCAGGCGCATCCTGGTCACCGGCGCCGGCAGCGGCCTGGGCCGCGCCGCGGCCCGTGCCCTGGCGGCGCAGGGAGCCGAGCTGATCCTGGTGGGCCGCCGCCTGGATCCCCTGAAGGAGACCCTGCCAGGCGCCCGCCATGCGGCGCTGGACCACGCCGACGCCGCCGCCGTGGCCGCCTTCGCCGCTGGCTGCCCGGCCCTGGACGGGATGCTGCTGGCCGCCGGGGACCTGGTGACCGGCAGCGTGGCCTCCACCCCTGTCGAGGCCTTCGACCGCATGATCGGCGCCAACCTGCGGGGACCCTGGCTGCTCTGCCACCACCTGGGGCCGAAGCTGGCGGAGGGCGGCTCCGTGGTGCTGTTGGGCTCCAACATCGGCCTGCGGGCCATTCCGGATTCCGCCGCCTACTCCGTGGCCAAGGCCGGGCTTCACATGCTGGCGAAGGTGCTGGCTCTGGAATGGGCGCCCCGCCGGATCCGCTGCAACGCCATCGCCCCCGGGCCCGTCCACACGCCCATGGTGGACGCGCGGCTGGCCGCCAGCGCGGATCCGGAAGGCGACCTGGCCCGGCTCTCCCGGGTGAACCCCCTTGGCCGCCTGGGCCGGCCCGAGGAGGTCGCCGCCCTGGCCCTCCACCTGCTCTCGGACGAGAGCGCCTGGACCACCGGCGCCGTGATCCCCCTCGACGGCGGCGCGGACGCAGTCTACTGAACCCGCCGGCGCCGCCCTGCCGTTCGCCGATTTCCTATCGGGCCCGGATCAACCGTCCCGGAGGGCGGCCGTAGGCGCATCCGGAGGTCACCCATGGACACCACGAACGGCGGGGCGGGCAGCGGGTTCTTCATCCAGCGCCTGGGGCGGGAGGAGGGGCCCTACAGCTTCTTCGACCTGCAGGCCCTGGTCCGGGCCGGCCGGCTCCAGGGCCGCACCCTCCTCCGCCAGGAGGGCGGCGCCTGGTTCAACGCCGACGAGGTGGAGGGGCTCTTCTCCACCCGGGACTGGCTGGTGGCTCTGCTCCTGAGCCTCTTCCTGGGCAGCCTCGGCGTGGACCGCTTCTACCTGGGCCACATCGGCCTGGGCGTCCTCAAGCTCGTCACCCTGGGCGGGTGCGGCATCTGGCACATCATTGATGTCATCCTGATCGCCGTGAATGTCCTCAAGGATGAGCATGGACTCCCCCTCAAGCGCTGATGCCGCCCGCCGCCCCTGGCTGACCCCCGGGCGCCTGGTGGCCCTGCTGGGCCTCGGCGTGGCCGGGGCGGCCCTGGCCTTCGGCGCCCGGACCTACGCGGGCCTGCCGGAGCTCTGCGCCTTCCACGCCATGACCGGGCTGCCGTGCCCCACCTGCGGCATCACCCGATCCTTCGCGGCCACGGCCCACGGCCACCTGCTGGAGGCCTTCCGCTACCACCTGTTCGGGCCTCCGGCCTTCGGCGCCATGCTGGGGGCGAGCCTCTGGACCTTCACGGACCGGCCCTTCCCGCGCATCCGCCCCTGGATGGCCTGGACGGTGGCCGGTCTGGTGACGGCCTACGGGATCGCCCGCATGGCTGGCTGGTTCCCGCAGCCCTGATCCGCCCGGGCCCTCACAGCTCGGGGCCCACCTCGTAGAAGTCCAGGTCCCGGCCGAAGCTCTCCTCCATGCGGCCCACGGAGGCCGCCGCGAGGACGAGCACCACCGCGCCCACCGCGGCGGCCGCCGGGAGGAGCCCCATCCACTTCTGCAGCCACAGGAAGGCGAAGGTCATGGGCGTGAGGGAGCCCCGGATGAAGTTGGGCACGGTGGTCGTCACGGTGGCGCGGAGGTTCGTCCCGAACTGCTCGCTGGCCACGGTGACGATCAGGGCCCAGTAGCCGAAGGAGAAGCCGAGGACCGCGCAGAGCCCGTAGAAGACGGCGCTGGGGAAGCCCCGCTGGAGCAGGAAGACGACGATGCCCGCCGTGGCCATCGCCAGGTAGGTCGCCACCGCCTTGCGGCGGCTCCGGTAGGCGTGGCTGACGGCGCCCGCCGCCAGGTCGCCGAAGGCGCCGCCGGCGTAGCACCAGGCCACCGCGAGGCCGTTCTCCACGTGGCCCTTCACGCCCAGGGCCGGGGCGAAGGTCTCGGCGTTCACCACGAGGATGCCCACCACGAACCATACGGGCATGCCCGCCAGCACGCAGCGCAGGAAGCGCCAGAACCGGTCCCAGGCGGTGAACAGCATGAAGAAGTTGCCCCGGGAGACCGCCTGCCCCTTGGCCTCCTCGAAGAGGCGGCTCTCCGCCAGGCCCATGCGCAGGGCCAGGAGGAGGAGGCCCAGGATCCCGCCGGTGAGGTAGGCGTAGGTCCAGCCGCCGGCGCCGAGGTGGACGGTGAAGATCTTGCCCACGGCCCCCGCGGCCACGGCCCCGCAGATGCCCACCCCGGCGACGATGGAGGAGCCGAAGCCCCGGGCCTCCGCCGGCAGGGCCTCGCTCACGAGGGTCACTGCGGCGCCCAGCTCCCCCGCGAGGCCCAGGCCCGCCAGGAAGCGGCAGGCGGTGTAGGCGGGGATGCCGTGGACGAAGGCGTTGGCGAAGTTCGCCAGGGCGTAGAGGGCGATGCTGCCGAAGAGCACCGAGCGGCGGCCCTTCCGGTCCCCGAGGACGCCCCAGAGGATGCCCCCGAGCAGCAGGCCGTTCATCTGCCAGTTGAGGAGCCGCGCGCCCACCTCCAGCTGCTGGGCCGCCGGGACCCCCAGGGCCGTCAAGCTCGGGGTCTTCACGATGGGGAAGAGCAGCAGGTCGAAGATGTCGACGAAGTAGCCCAGGGCCCCCACCAGCACGGGCAGGGTCAGGGCGGAGCGGAAGGAGGCGCGGTCGGTCATGGGCTTGGAGGGGAAAGGGCCATCATACCCTCGGCGGCCGAGGGCGTTGATCTTCGACCCACCTCAGGAGCCCTGAGGTCAGAGCCCGGAGCGCTCCGGGAAATAGCGGAAATGGCCGGTGAGGGTCCAGGCGAAGAGCACGTCCTCTTCCCGAGTCCCGTATCCGACGTTGTGGATCACCAGCGGCCGTCCCTCCCGCGTGCGGCGGTCGGAGACGATGCCGATGTGGGGCAGGCCGCGGGGCAGGCACCAGAGGACGAGATCGCCGGGCCTGTAGAGACTGGCGTCCTTCGCAAGGGAGAGCGTCTGGCCGTGCCGGGCGAAGAAGACCGCCAGGTTCGGGACCCGCCGATGATCGATGTTCGTATCCAGGCCATTCATGTGCCAGGCCCTCGGGTAGGCGTCCCGGGCGGCCAGCATGTCCTCATGGACCAGCCGCTGCAGATCAATGCCGAGGTGGCGGTAGGCACGGATCAGGACATCCGTGCACACGCCCCGGTCCAGGGGCACATCGCCGCCCGGATAAACCATCCGCGCGTAGCGGCTGTCGTAATGGAGCGTCACGCCCACCTGGACGCGGGCCGCCTGAACCAGGAGCAGGGCAGGGTCCTGCGGCTGCCCGAGGGCCGGGATCGCCAGGAGGAGCGGGATGAGGAACATGGAGCGGAGTCTAGCAAACGGGAGAAGGGCGCAGAAGGATTCCCCTCTGCGCCCTCCGTGTCCCTTCCGCGGGCTCTGCGACCCGCGTCCTCTTTACGCGTGATTCGCCGCGTCCAGCTTGTCGATCTCGGGGCTGGCGAGGAGCTCGGACTCCATCCACTTGAAGCGGCCCTCGAGCACGCCGCGGGAGACCTTCACCTTCAGGGCGTCGTCGTTGGAGCCCAGGGCCTTGAAGTTGCGGCGGATGCGGCGCTCGGTGTTGCGGCAGAACAGGTCCGCCAGCAGCGCGGCGTCGCCGGCGTTCGGGGCGCCGGCCTTCTTCAGGTTCTCAGCGTGGAGCACGGCGGCGACCATGGCGAAGATGTCGGCGCCGATGTCCACGGCGCGGAACAGGGTCACCTGCTTGCGCTCCAGCTTGGGCCCGTTGGTGGCCATCTTGTGGAAGATGCCGCGGCTCAGCTTGCGGGTGAGGCGCTCGGCCGTGCGCAGGTGCTTGCCGAGCTTGCCGAAGCCGTGGTGCTTGAAGGGGGTCATCAGGCCGAACCAGCGGGTGGGGTACCACCAGGCGTAGAAGAGGCCCACCTTGGGCAGGGCGGCGAGGCGCTGCCCCATGGTGGACTTGGGGTTCACGACCGGCCAGGCCAGGGACATGTGGGTGTCCACGGCCTCGCGGGCGATGAAGAGCCGCATGATCTCGGAGGAGCCCTCGAAGATCAGGTTGATGCGGAAGTCGCGCATGATGCGCTCGATGGGGATCGCGGGCTCGCCCCGGTGGCGCAGGCTGTCGGCGGTCTCGTAGCCGCGGCCGCCGCGGATCTGGAGGGTGTCGTCCACCATCTTCCAGCCTTCGACCGTGGACCAGAGCTTGGCCATGGCCGCCTCGAGCCGGATGTCCCGGCCGCCGGTGTCCGCCATGCGGTTGCAGAGCTTGGCCATGGCCTCCAGGGCGAAGCTGGTGGCCGCGATGTCCGCGATCATGTGGCCCACGGCCTCGTGCTTGCCCACCACCTGGCCCCACTGGTAGCGCTTGGAACCCCAGGCGCGCACGACCTGGGTGAAGCGCTTGCCGGCGCCCATGACGCCGCTGGGGATGGAGAGGCGGCCGGTGTTCAGGGTGACGAGGGCGAGCTTGAGGCCCTTGCCCTCGGGGCCGAGGAGGTTCTCCTTGGGCACCTTCACCTGGTTGAAGCGGATGATGCCGTTCTCCAGGGCGCGCAGGCCCATGAAGTGGCAGCGGGTGGCCACCTCCACGCCGGGCATGGCCTTCTCCACGATCACGGCGGAGATCTTCTTGGTGTCCGGGTGCTTGGCCATCACCACGAAGAGCTCGGCGATGGTGCCGTTGGTGCACCAGAGCTTCTCGCCGTCCAGGATGAAGTCGCCCTCGGGGGTGCGGGTCAGGGTGGTGTGGACGTTGGCGGGGTCGGAGCCCACCTCGGACTCGGTGAGGGCGAAGGCGGACACGGCGCCCTTGGCGATGCGGGGCAGGTACTTCTGCTTCTGCTCCTCGGTGCCGAAGTGGATGAGCGGGTTCGGCACGCCGATGCTCTGGTGGGCGCTCAGCAGGGCGAGGACGTTGGCGTCCTGGGTGCCGATGAGCTCCATGACCTTGCCGTACTCCCACTGGTTGAAGCCGAGACCGCCGTACTTGGTGGGGATCTTCATGCCGAAGCAGCCGAGCTCCGCGAGGCCCTTCACGACCTCGGGGGGATACTGGCCATCCCGGTCGATCTTGTCGCTGTCGACCTTCGTCTCCATGAAGACGCGAAGCTTGTCCATGAAGGCCTTGAACTCAGGCCGGTCGGGCTTCTCCGCGGGGACCGTCGTGAGGATCTTCAGGTTGAAGTTGCCGTTGAAGACCTCCTTGAGGAAGCTGGGCGCCTCCCAGACGTCCTCGCGGGCCTCCTCGGCCACCTGCCGGGATTGCTCCTCGCTGAGCTTGGTCTCCACCGGGGCCTTCGCCGCGGTCTCGTCGATCTTGGGTTTCTCTTCCGTCGCCAGGGCCATGGGAGCCTCCATCGCGGTCAGTGTGCGCCCGCGACGAAGCCGTGACAACTTGACGCTGGGTAGGCAAATACCTACCGGGCGTCAGGTCCTTCTTTTGGGATTTTGGACTTTGGGCTCTTGCTCGTCGAGGCGTGCCGGGGCGCGGGTGGGATCCTCTCCTCCAGGCATGCCGGAACCCACCAGCCGAAAGCAGAATGCCGAAAGCCGAAAACCGAAAGCCCAAAGCCAAAGCCCAGAATCAGGGCTTGAAGGGGTCCCGGATCCGGGGCCCGCAGGCCAGGTCCGTGAGGGCCCGGATCAGCACCTGGACGCCCCGCTCCAGGTCCGCCACGGGCACCTTCTCGTCCACGTCATGGCCCGGGTAGGGCTTGTCCGGGAACCACATGCCGAAGGCGATGGCGTTGGGGAGGCGCTTGGCGTAGGTGCCGCCGCCGCTGATGGCCGGGGCGGGGTGCTCGCCGGTGGCCGCGGCGTAGTCCGCCATCAGGCGCTTCACGAGCTTTGAGTCCGGGTCGAAGACCGTGGGCGTGTCCTTGAAGAAGCCCCCGGCGGCGAGCCGGGCGCCGGTCTTCGCGTTGAAGGCGGCCACCTGGGCCAGGAGCCGGTCCTCCAGGGCCTTGCCGTAGAGCGGGGGCGGGGTGCGCAGGTTGATCATCACGGCCCAGGTCCCGGGCTGGGGCTTGCCGAGTTTCAGGATCTCCGCGCTGGGCCCGGCCATGGCGACATTCACCGCCACCCGGCCCCAGAGAGGATCCTGCTCCGTGAGGCCCAGGCCGCTGCCGTAGAGGTCCTGGCCGGCCTGACGGGCGAAGGCCAGGAGGTCGTCGGCGCCGCCGCTGGGCAGCTCCTCCTCCATCACGGAGGCCAGGGCCATCAGGGCGTTGCGGCCGCCTTCCAAGTTCACACCCCCGTGGGCGGACTTGCCGAAGGCGGTGATGTGGAGCACCTCGCCCTCGGCCTTCAGTTGGAGGCGGGTCCCGGGGGGCAGGGGCTTCGCGGCGAGCTTCGCCATGAGGGGCGCCCAGTCCGGGGAGCCCGTCTTCCAGGTCAGGTCCAGGGTGGCCTGGTCCGGCACGATGCTGGGGGAGATGCCGGACTTCAGGGCGCTGGCGGTGTAGGGCTCGGTGCGCCCAGGGCGGTCGGCGGGGGCGGCCTGGACCCAGAGGGC
>DASTWQ010000080.1:0-5361 GCA_035758545.1 Holophagaceae bacterium
CTGGTCCGCGCCGCCGTCCTGGCCGCCGCCCTGCCCCTCGCCGCCGGCGCCCACGGCGCCCGGGGGCCGGCGGCGCCCAAGCGCCCTGCTCATCCCATCAACCTCAACACGGCCTCGGCCACCGAGCTGATGCAGCTGCCCCACGTGGGGGCGCGCACCGCCGAGCGCATCGTGGCCTTCCGCAAGGCCCACGGCGGCTTCCAGCGGCTGGAGGAGCTCATCGAGGTGAAGGGCGTCGGCGAAAAGGCCTTCGCCCAGCTCAAGCCCTTCCTCACCCTCGGCCCGGCGAAGTGAGGCGGCCATGACCCGGACCCGCCACCAGCTGGGCATGTCGCTGATGGAGCTGCTCGCCGCCCTCGGCATCGCCGGGACCCTCGGCCTGGGGGGCTACACCGCCTTCCGCCTGCCGAGCCAGGGCCTGGCGGTGGCGAGCCGCGAGATCGAGGGCTCCCTCGACCAGGCCTTCGCTCTGGCCCGGGCCTCCGGCCAGCCGGTGCAGGTCTCCGCCTCCCGGATCCGGGACCTGGGCCACCTGCCGGTGAGCCTGCCCCGGACCGTGGCCTTGGGGCTGCCCGAGGGCATCCCCCTGCCGCCGGGCATGGATCCCACCGTGGGCGCCGCGGCCTCGGGGGAGGCCCATCCCGTGATCACGGTGACGCCGCGGCACACCGCGATGGCGACGGTCTGGTTCCTCCATGCGGAGGGCGACGCCCTCTGCATCCGCGTGAACAACCGCGGCAGGATCGCCGTGTTGCGCTGGCGGGCCTCCCAGGGCCGCTGGGGGCGGAACTGATGCGCCTCCTCGACCTCTCCCCGGATCAGCGCCCCCGGGAACGCCTCCTCGCCGGCCACGGCGACAGCCTGTCGGAGGCGGAGCTGCTGGCCCTGCTCTGGGGCACCGGCCGCCGGGGCCGCAGTGCCGTGGAGCTGGCCCAGGAGCTGCTGGGGCGAACCGGCGGCCTCGCGGGGCTGTGGAGCCTGGGCTTCTCGGATCTCACCGAACAGCCGGGCATCGGCCCCGCCCGGGCCTGCCAGCTCTGGGCGGCCCAGGAGCTCTGCCGCCGCAGCCAGCGCCGGGGGGAGCGCCCCCGCATCACCAGCCCCCGCAGCGCCGGGGAGTACCTGCTGCCCCGCTGCCACGGCTGGGGGGAGGAGCGCTTCGGCCTCCTGGCCCTCAACGCCAAGGGCGAGCTGCTGGCGGAGCGGATCCTCAGCCAGGGCACCGCCACCGCCACCCTCATCAGCCCCCGGGAGTTCTTCCGGGAGGCCCTGCGCTACGGCGCCACCAGCGCCCTGGCCTTCCACAACCACCCGTCCGGCGACCCCACGCCCTCCGCCGAAGACCGGCTCCTCACCCGGCGCCTCCGCGCCGCCGGCGAGAGCCTGGGCGTGCCGCTGGCGGACCACCTCATCCTCGGCGAGGGCCGCTACCACAGCTTCCGCGCCGCCGAAGGCTGGGACCACGCCGGCTAGGAGGCCGCCATGTTCCGCGAACCCGAGAAGCTCAAGGTGTTCCAGCTCGCCGACGAGGTCGCCGCGGGCGCCCTGCAGGCCGCCGGATCCACCGTCCTCGCCGGCCCCCTCGCCCGGGCCGCCCTCCGCCCGCCCCTGGCCATCCTCGAGGGCTGCGCCGCCTGGAAGGACGAGGACTTCGCCCGCCACCTCGCCGCCGCCCGGGCCGGCGCCACCGAGTTGCGCTACCTCCTTGGCCTGGGCCGCCGCGTGGGCCTGCTCCCCGAGACCGCCGCCGCCCTGGAGGACCAGGCCTTCCGCCTCGTGAAGGGCCTCCAGCTCCTCCTCAAGGCCCAGCGCGAGCAAAGCGCCAAGCGGAGGCCGAAGACGGCGTGAGGCTAGCCCGTCAGAGGCCGAGGTCCCCACGCCAGGTTTCCATACCCGCGGCGGGACCATGGCTGGCGAGGAGGACCGGCGCGCCAGCCGACGTCTCCATGCGCCTCATCAGATCCTCCGGCCTGCGGATCGTCGTGCCCCATACAGGGACAACGCGCCCGAGCAGGCCCGTGAGCAGGGTCTGGTGGTCCAGGTCCAGCCTGGAGGGAGGCACGAGGCCCACAATCAGGCCGCGCGTATCCGTGCGACAGAGACCGGCCTCGGGCGAGGCGCTTGGCTCTGCATAGGCCTCACACCAGCGCAGCGGAAGATCGGGCCCTACCGCGTCCACGTGGCTGAGGAGGAGCCCGTCCAAGGGACCGGCGGCGCGGGAGGCATAGTCCAGGAGGACCCCGTCCGGGTGCCCCCTCCGGAACCTGCCCTGCCAACCTTCCCCGTTGTTGTGGGGTTCCTGCAGGCCATCGAGGCCGGGGTCCTCGGTGGGAAGGGGCCCCGCGCCATGCCGGGTGAGGTAGGCCCGAAGCGCGCCGAACCGGAGCAGGCCCCCCTGATGACCCGCCTCCTTCGCCAGGGCGGCCGCCGCCTTGGGGCCTGCGCTGCTCCAGGTGGTGTGGGGATGGAAGCCCAGCGCTTCATCCAGGAGCATTCCCTGGGCCCCCTCGAAGATCACTGTGCCCTCCAGCGCCAGGCGTTCTGCGAGCGGATCTTCGGACTGGATCCGGAGACGCGGCAGCAGGTCGGCGATCCAGGCCATCCACCGCAGTGGCACCTCCGGATCCAGGAAGATCCTCCGCTCGGCTTCCGCCGCGGGTCCCCGGATCCCCTCGGGAAGACAACCGGCAAACCGATGCCGAAGGCACTCCAACCTTTCCCGGATGACCCCAGGAGTGGCCAGCTCCCCGGCTCGTAGGGTCAGCTCCGGAGCCTCCAGATCCTGGCGGACGGTTTCGCCGAAACCGGCGCCACAGGTGCCGTGGGCACCCTCGCCCCGGGCGAGCTCCCGCAACCGGCCGAGAGCCTGATGGTAGGGCGTGGTGACCCGGCATCGGGCGTCGATCAGGAGCCGATCCAAGGCGTCCGGCAGGCCGAGGGCGTGGAGTCGGGCCGCCTCCACGCCCAGCGCGGTGGGGTGCAGCACCACAGTCCGGGCGAGCACCGTCCGGACCCCGGACAGGAAGGTGCCTGAGCCGAATTGCGAGAAGGTGTGGCCACGGCCATCCGACAGGACCACGGTGTGCCCCGCCTGTCCGCCGCCGTTGTAGCGCACAACGGTGTGGGCCCCTGTGCGCCGACAGAGGAGGTCCGTGAACCGGCCCTTCCCACAGTCTCCGAAGCCGAGCCCGAAAACGGCCGCAAGTCGCGCTGCCGCCAAGGACGCCTCAGCCGAAGAGGCGGCGCCACCACCCGGCCCGGGTGGCGCCCGTGCGGGAGCCAGCCGCTGGTCGAGCGACGGCGGCCTTGCCCAGCAGGTCCGCATAGGGCCTCAGGGCCCGGACGACTCCGCCGATGCGGCCACGCTCCCATCCATCCGCCTTGAGGATGCGACCCAGGGCGTCGAGATCCTGGAGCCGCCCCTCGGTGAGGCCGACCAGGGCCGCGGCTGCGGCGCAGGTGTCCTGGGGGGATTCAAGGCAGATCACCTGGTCACCAAGGAGTTCCCGCCAGCGGGGCTCCACCACCGCGCGCCGGCGGAGGTCCGGGATCAGAAAGAACAGATGGTAGGTCTCGGCCGCCGCCGCGATCACCTCCTCCAGGGTGAGGTCCTCATCCAGCTTCTCGCCGAAGAGCGCCTCCACCTGATGCCGGGAGACGGACGGATAGGGCAGCTCATCGCCGGTCATGAAGAGGTAGCCTCGCTTGCGGCGTTTGGCCCAGCAGTCCAGATCCGTGTGCTGGGCGAGCGCGTAGAGGGCCAATTCATAGCTCTCATGGGCGTTCCCGCCGCCGCCGGCCTCCAGGTAGCACCAGGTGAGCCACTGGTCCATCAGCTCCGCGGTGGTCTCGAACTGCCCCACCTGCAGGGGCGCCCGATCGCAGGTGGCGTCCCCCACGGCCATGAACAGGACCTGCGGATCCGGGACCGCGCATTCCCCGAGGAGCTTCATGAAGGTGGGCAGTTCCTTCCGCGCGAGGAGGCGGGGGATCTCGCCCATGGAGCCGGTGACATCCAGGGCGAAGACGATGCCCAGGGACTCCGGATGGTCCGGGCTGTCCCGGCACTCGCGGGCCCTCAGCCCCTTGGGATCCATCAACGCGTGGCAGGCGGTCTGGCGGAAGACCTCGGCCTGGGGCACGGAGGCCCGGGCCGCGAGCAGGGCCTGATGGGCGTCCTGGGAGTAGCTTCCGTAACCCATCGAGGGCTCCTAGCGGGTTCGGCCGGACGCAGGGGCGCCGGGGATGAAGGGAAGGAAGGCCGGGGGTCCGAAGGCCTCCCGGGAGGCGCGCTGGATCTCGGCATCCAGGCCGGCGGCGCCAAGCGCGGCGAGCCAGGCGGTGTCCCCGGCGCATCGGTCGAGCAGTGTCCGCAGAGGTCCCGGCACATCGTCAGGAAGGTGGTCCGGCTCCTCCCCGCCGCAGACCAGGGCCCTCATGCACCAGGCCGTCTGGGCGAGATCGCGGACCGGAGTGGGCTGCTTGAGGGAAGCCCCAGGGACCCCAGGGGCGGCGCAGGCCCAGCCGGCCAGCAGGCAGCCATGGTCCTCCGGCATCAGGAGGAGGTGTTCCAGCGCGATGTCCCCGTGGACCCAGCGCCGCCCGTGCAAAGGCGCGAGGAGTTCCAGGATGCGCCGCCAGATCCACACCACGTGCCGGGGATCGATCCCCCTGGGATGGAGGGGAAGGAGATCAGCCCCGCTGCCCCAGATGCCCACCTCGGCGCGGAGGAGAAGCACCTCCTGGCCGGCCGCCACAGGCCCTGAGGAGATCCCCACGGCCACCGGCAAGGGAAGGCGGAGGTCCAGGAAGTCCTGCTCGGATCCGGCCGCCGCGCGGATGCGGCCCAGCAGCTCCGCCTCCCGCGCCAGCTCCCCCGGCGCCAGACCGTCCCGGGCGATCTTGACAACCACCCGCGAGGGCGCTGGGCCTAGCCGAAGCGCCAGGTGGACCTCGCTCCGGACCCCGCGGCCCAGGGCGGACTGCAACCTCACCCGTCCACCAGGGACTGCCAGGTCCCGGACGGGATCCACTGCCGGCAGGGACCGACGGAGTGCTTCCCGGAAGGTCGCAGCCTCGATGACCGACTCGCGCCAAGTCACGCGGGAGCCGCAGTTCGGACAGTCCACCATCCGCCAACGGGCCTGGCGTGGCAGGGGTGCCCCGCACTGAGGGCACGCAAGGACCTGGAAGGGCATCCGCCTACTTTACCATCCAAGCGGACAGGCGCCTCGCCTCGAGGAGGCTCATGCCCCACTCCCCACCCACGAAAAAGCCGCCCTGGGGGGGCGGCCATTTCTGGCGGAGAGTGGGGGATTCCCTCCAGGGCCACCGCTTCGCGGCGTCCCTTCCGGCCGCCTC
>DASTWQ010000082.1:0-5167 GCA_035758545.1 Holophagaceae bacterium
TCCGGGATGCCAGATGCTGGATCTGGTTTGTCGATCAGGAAAGCAGATTGTAAGAATCTTTATCATTCTGAAAAGCGTGTTTGAACATGTTGCCTCGATCCGCCGGGGTTGAGGTTGGCAACTCGGCAAGGGATCCGGGCATCCTGGGGGTCCCTTCCGAGGCGAGCATGGAACCCGAATCCTCCGATCTGGCCGTCCAGTTGGCGGCGCTGCAGGCCCGCGTGGAGGCCCTCGAAGCCCAGCTGGCGCGGTTCGCGGCGCCGAGGCCCGCAGCGCCCGCCGGGGCTCCGTCGACGCCCGGGACGCCCCGGCCCCAGGCCGCCCGGGTCCCGCTGCCCGCCCCTCCGCCCGCGGAACCTCGGAAGCCCGCGAACCCGGGCCTCATCATCGCCCTCCTCGGCGCGGGGCTCTTCCTGCTCGGCGCCATCTTCTTCCTCGGCTGGTCCATCCAGCAGGGCTGGCTCGGCCCCGCGCCCCGCATGGGCCTGGGGCTGCTGGCTGGCGCCGGGATGGCGGCGGGCGCCGCGCGCCTGATCCTCAAGGGCACCCGCAAGCTCGGCGTCTGTGTGCTGGCGGCGGGGCTCGGCACCTTCATGCTCAGCCTCTACTACGGCAGCGCCTCGGCCCATCTCATCTCGCCGGGCCTGGGCTTCGGCGGGACGGCGGTGGCGGTGGTCTTCGCCGGGGCCCTGGCGGCCCGGGCCAAGTCCGGCGGCGCCCTGGGGGCGGCCCTCATCGTCGGCTGCCTCGCGCCCATCGCCTTCAGCGAGGGCGGCCATCACGAGATCGCCCTCGCGGTCTACCTGGCCGCGCTGCTCGGCGCGGCGCTGCTCGTCCCCATGCTCTCCGGCACCGGCGGGCGCTGGCTGGGCTCGCGCATCCTGGCCTTCCTCGGGATCAACGCGCTGCTCTGCGCCGCCTGCCTGGACGTGCTGAAGGCCGACACGGGCACCCTGCTGGCCCTGCTCGCCCTGCACGGCCTGCTGGCGGGGCTCTGGCTCTGGCTGCCCAAGCACCCCGAGCGCCCCATCGGCGCGCTGCTGCTGTGGATGCTCGAGGACGCGGCCCTGGCGGGCCTGGCCTGGGCCGTCTGGCGCCAGGGGGGCTGGATGACCGAGGGCTTCGCCGGGCCCCTGCTGCTCCTCGGCGCCGTGAACCTCGCCCTGGTGAAGCCGCTCCGGGCGCGGCTCGGGGACCGCTCCGCGGATCTGGGCCTCCTCGCCCTCGCCGCCGCCCACCTGGCCCTGGCCCTGCCCGTGGCCCTCGCCTGGTCCTGGGCCGGCCTCTCCTGGGGCCTGCTGGCCCTTTGCTTCGCCGCCGCCGCGGCCCTGGCGGAGGACCGCGAGGACGAAGGCCTCAAGCCCCTCCACCTGCAGCTCCTCGCCCTGGGCTTCTCGCTCCTCGCCTCCGGCCGGTGGCTGGCGGCCGCCGTGGACCAGTGGGACGCCTCGTCCGTGTCCCCCTTCTTCAACGCCGCCTTCGCCACGGGCCTGCTGGCCTTCGGGGCCTGGGCCCTGATGGCCCGGAAGGGCACGTTGCGGATCCTCGGCTTCCTCGGGGCCGAAGGCCTCGGCCACATCCTGCTCCCACTGGAGATCGCCTACGCGCTCTCCAAGGACGGCGCCCCCTGGCACCGGGCGGGCCTCGCCTTCACCTTCACCTGGGCCCTGAGCGGCGCCACCCATTGGCTCCTGAGCCTGCGCCGGGAAGGCCCTGAGGGCACGGCCCTGGCGGCGGCGGGCTACGTGTGGCTGGGCCTCGCGTCGCTCAAGCTCATCGTCGTGGACCTGAGCGGCGCCAACCTCGGCTGGCGGGCCCTGGCCTTCCTGCTGGTGGGCGGCCTCTTCCTCGCCGCCGCCCTGCTGGGCCAGCGCCTGCGCCCCCGGGAGGACGCGTGAAGGCCCCGGAACTCCGGCTCGTAATGCTCCTGCTCGCGCCCCTCCTGCTCGGCGCCCAGACGCCCCAGCGGCGGCCCATCGCCCCCGCCCCCTCCAGCGGCTGGGCCCGGGTCGTGGTGGACGACGACGGCGCCGAGGGCCTCTGGATCAGCGATGCCCAGGGCCGCAGCGTGCCCTTCCTCCGGGAGTCCGAGGCCCGCTGGTCCGAGCTGCCCCTCGCGGTCCAGCGCCCCGTCTGGGGCCGGGACGACAAGGGCCGGCCCACGGGCGCCTTCACCCTGCAGGCGCCGGAGGGCTTCCGCGCCGGGGACCGGGAGCAGGTGCGCCTGGCCTTCGACCTGGCGGGCCCGGGCCCCTGGGTCTGCCGCGTGGAGCTGGCCCGCCGCGGCGACGGCGGCGCCTTCATCACCCTGGAGGGCGCGCCCCGCTTCCTCTACGACCTGGGCCCCAGCCGCCGCGCGGATGAACTCACGGTGCCCTGGGACGGATCGGACTGGCGGGTGACCCTCGTGCCCGTGCAGGGCGCCGCGCCGAAGCTCCGCAGCGTCTCGGCCTCGGCCTGCACGCTGCCTTCGGACCTCGCGCCCGATGGCAGCCTCCCCCTCGCCTTCGCGGCCCCCGTGAAGGGCGACGGCTTCGAGGGCCACCCCCATGCGGACCTCGGCGCCCTGCGCCACCTCACGGCGGTGGATCTGGTGCTGGAGGCGCCGGTCGCTCCGGTGCCCGTGAGCCTGGAGGCCGTGGAGCCCGTCGCGGGCGCCGCCCCCCAGGTCCGCTACCTGGGCGGCTCGGAGCTCTGGAACCTGCCGGCCCTGGACACCCGCCGCACGCGGATCGGCCTGGATGCCGACGCGCAGATCCTGCGGCTGGACCTGCCGGAAGGGGTCGTCCTGCAGTCCGCCACCGCCACCTTCCGCCACCGCCGCCTCTTCTTCCCGGCGGAGGCGGGGAAGGCCTACACCCTCCACAGCGGCGGCGTGGCCCAGGTGGCGCCGGGCTCCCTCCAGGCCCTGCCGGCCTCCAGCCGGGCCTTCTACGCCGGGGCGCCCCTGGCCCTCGGCGCGCCGGAGGCGGATCCGGACGCCCCGGCGGTGGCCGAGGATCCCGGCGCCAAGATCCGCCGCTGGCTGCCCTGGGGCGTCGGGGCCCTGGTGCTCCTGCTGGGGGCCTGGGGCGCGAGCCTCCTGCGCAAGCCCCAGTAGACTGGAGGCGGAGGGGCCCATGGCCTTCGACTTCGAGCACCCCTGGACCGACCAGAGCTTCTTCCTCATCGCGGGGCCCTGCGTCATCGAGAGCCGCGAGCACGCGCACTTCATGGCCTCGGCCCTGAAGGAGATCGCCGCCGAGCGGGAGATCCCCTTCATCTACAAGTCGAGCTTCGACAAGGCCAACCGCACCAGCGGCGGCAGCTTCCGGGGCCAGGGCCTGGATGTGGGCCTGGACATCCTCGCGGAGGTGCGGGCGGAGGAAGGCGTGCCGGTGCTGACGGACGTCCATGAATCCACCCAGTGCGCCGAGGTGGCCCAGGCGGTGGACGTGCTCCAGATCCCCGCCTTCCTCTCCCGCCAGACGGACCTGCTGCTGGCCGCCGGGAAGACCGGGAAGACCGTGAACCTGAAGAAGGGCCAGTTCATGGCCCCCTGGGACCTCCAGCACGGCGTGAAGAAGATCCGCAGCGCCGAGGGCGGCGGCCCCGTGTGGGTCACGGAGCGCGGCGCCTCCTTCGGCTACGGCAACCTCGTCGTGGACTTCCAGGGCTTCCCCCACCTCCGCAAGACCGGCTGCCCGGTGATCTTCGACGCCACCCACTCGGTGCAGAAGCCCGGCGCCCTCGGCGACCGCACCGGCGGCGCCCGGGAGATGATCCCCACCCTCGCCCGGGCCGCGGCCACGGCGGTGGACGGCTTCTTCTTCGAGGTCCACGACAACCCGGAGAAGGCCTTCAGCGACGGCCCCAACGCCATGCGCCTCTCGGAGTTCGGCGACCTGCTGGACCAGCTCCTCGCCATCTGGCGCGTGGCCCGCAAGGCCGCCCAGGCGGATCCCGCCGGCCGCGCCTGACCTCATGCCCCGCCCGCTCCGCGTCGCCCGGGGCCTGGAGCTGCGCCCGCTGAAGGTGGCCGACGCGCCGGCGCTCTTCGCGCTGGTGGACGGCAACCGGACGCACCTGCGGCGCTGGTTGCCCTGGGTGGACCAGAACACGGACATCACCCATTCCCGGGCCTTCATCCGCCTGCACCAGAGCCTCGAGCGGCAGGGTCAGGTGCGCACCTATGGCCTCTGGTGGCGCCAGCGGCTCGTGGGGGTTCTGGGCCTGCACAGCCTCGATGCCGAGAACGCCTCCGGCGCCGTGGGCTACTGGCTCGCCGCCGAGGCCGAGGGCCGGGGCCTCATGACGAAGGCCGTCGCCCGTCTCCTGGACCACGGCTTCCGGCGACTGAAGCTGAACCGCCTGGAGCTGCGGGCCGCGGTGCGCAACCGCCGTTCCCGGGCCCTGGCCCAGCGGCTGGGCTTCCGCCACGAGGGCACCGCCCGCGGGGCCCAGCTCCTGCGCGGGCGCCCGGTGGACCTGGCGGTCTACGCCCTGAACGCCGAGGACTGGACGCGCTAAACGCCGCGGCCCCGCCGCCCGTAGTCCGCCCATGAGCCGCTTCCTCCGCCTGGGCGCCGCCCTGGCCACCGTCCTCGTCGCCACCCCGGCCCTCCAGGCCCAGGGCTACGCCGCCCTCACCCGGCTCAACGGCCGCACGGAGCTGGAGGGCGGCGCGACGCTGCTGGACCTCGATGCCCGGGACGACAGCGGCGCGACGCGCATCTCCCTCGCCGCCGGCGCCTCGGTGCTGCGCTGGGACGACGCCACCGGCGCCGTGCGCCTCCACGCGGACGCCGTCATCGGCGTGGACCGCTGGCGCTGGACCTTCGGTCCGGTGGTGGATTTCGAGGATCCCGCCCGCCCCGGCGCGGGGCTCCGCCTCAGCGGCGGCTACGAGGTCCTCCCCCACGCCACCCTGGCGCTGGGCTTCGAGGTCCTCAGCGCCCCGACGAGCGCCGAGGGCCGCTCCGCCGGCACCCACGGCTCCCTGGGGCTGACGCTGCGGGTGGCGTTCTAGGTCCTACTCGATGCCCGCGGCGTAGGTGAGGTTCAGCAGGGCCATGGCCCGGGTGACCTTGCCGATGCTGTTGTGGGTGGTGTCCGTGTAGGCGATGCCGCGGGCGTCCAGGGCCTCGTAGTCGAAGTTGCCCTGGCCGCTGAGATCGAAGCAGAGGGC
>DASTWQ010000122.1:0-20660 GCA_035758545.1 Holophagaceae bacterium
GACGAACAGCAGCGCGTCGACGATGGCGCCATGCAGGTCCCCCATGGCCTGGGCCGCCCGCAGGTGCTCCGGGCGGGTGAGGCTGCCGCCCATCAGCAGCGGCAGCCGGGAGGCGGCGGCGAGGCTGCGGGCGGTGGCGAAGTCCGGCTCCGCGGAGGTGTCCTCGGGGATGTCGACGAAGAGCAGCCTGCGGAACCCGAAGGCCTTGGCCCGCTCGGCGAGGGCGACGGCGTCGAGGCCGGCGTTGGCCACCCAGCCCGAGCAGCGCACCTGGCCGCCCCGGGCGTCGATGGCGGCGGTGAGGCTGGACCGGAAGCGGCCGAGGAGATTCTCCACCACCGCCGGGGCCTTGTGGAGGATGGTGCCCACCACGAGCCAGGTGGCCCCCTGGTCGAGGAAGAACTGGGCCTGGTCCGAGGCGCGGATGCCGCCGGCCACCTGCACGCAGGGGCGCTTCTCCCGGGCCGCGCAGCGGGCGAGGATGCGGCCGATGAGCTCCCGGTTGTGCCCCACCCCGTGGGCGGCGTCCACGTCCACGAGCGCCAGGCAGGGCGCGCCTCGGTCCAACAGGAGCTCGGCCATGCGGAGCGGGTCCAGGTCGCTGGGGGCGAGGCCGCCGGCAGTCGGGACGACCCGGCCCTGATGGATGTTGAGCGTGGGGAAAAGCTTCACAGGCGTCCTGTCCGAACCTCGCAAGTGTAATGCAACTGTCACGATTCCGGCGCGGGTCCTGCGTTGGATCCTGCTTTGGTTCCCGGGGCGGCCCCGGCCGCTCCAAGGCGCCTGAGCAGGCTGCGGGCCGCCGCGGTCTCGGCGGCCTTCCGCGACCCTCCCTCGGCCTCGGCGCTCAGGTCCCCGACCTGGGCCCGGATCCGGAAGCGCGGGGCGTGATCGGGGCCCTCCTGTCCCAGGAGCAGGTAGGCCGGCTTGGGCAGCCCCGCCCGGGCGGCGCGCTCCTGCAGGGTGGTCTTGGGATCCGCCTCGGCCCAGAGCCCCTCGTGGGCCCCGCGCACCACCTCGGCGAAGCGGCGTTCCACGAGCGCGAGGATGGCGGAGAAGCCCTCCGGGCCCCGGTCCAGGTAGAGGGCCCCCAGGACCGCCTCCAGGGCGTCCGCCATGGGCTTTGCGCCCATGCGGGCCCGGGCCTTGCCCATGGCCTGCCGGAGCTCCAGGCCCAGGTCCTCCGCCCAGGCGGCCAGGGTCTCCGTGCGCACCAGCTGGATCCGCAGCTTGGACATGGCGCCCTCCTCCCAGTCCGGGCGGAGGCGGTGGATGAGGGCCGCCGCGGCGGCGTTCACCAGGGCATCGCCGAGGAACTCCAGCCGCTGGTTGTCCCGGCCGCCCTTGGAGCCGTGGGTCAGGGCCTCCTCCAGCAGGGCGGAGTCCCGGAACGTGTGCCCCAGCGCGGCCTCGAGCCGGGCCAGGTCGGAAGGTCGGCCCATGGCGGAGTCAGTTCAGCCGGTTGGAGAGCCGCGCGTTCCGGAGGCAGGTGCTGAACCGGAGGTTGGCGCGGGCCATGTCATCCCGGCTGATGCCTCGGTTCTCCGCCATGCGGATGGTCTGGTTGAACTCGCCGTAGCGGCCCTGGTCGTAGTAGGCCACCGCCAGCCAGGCGTAGGCGTTGGGCTTGGTGGGATCCGCGGCGATGGCGTTGCGCAGGATCGCGATGGCCTTGGCGGGTTCGCTGTCCACCAGGCGGATGCCATCGCTGAGGGTGAGGTTGCCCACGTTCATGCGCTGGGGCGCCTCCATCGTGTCCAACTTGTCGGCGGTGTAGCGGCTGGGATCGGCGCTCTGGTCCTGCTCCTGCTTGCGCCGCTCGGCGGGGGTGGGCTGGGAGGCGGTGACGGGAGCCGGAGGCACCGAGGCCTGCGTGGACGGCACCTGGGTGCCACCGGGCTGGAGGGCGCCAGCGTCCTTGCCCGCGGGACCCGCCGGCAGGGCCGGGTCGGCGGCCCGGGTGCCGGTGGCGGGCCGAGAGGTGCCGGACGCCTCAGGCTGTTGCGGGGCCGCCACACCGGAGCCGGTGCCGGGCGCGAGGAGGGCGGCCTCCTGGGGGGCGTCGCCGCGGTGGGTCCACCACCAGGCCCCGCCGCCGACGCCCGCCAGCAGGATCACCGCCGCGGCCCCGCCCAGCAGCAGTCCGGTCCGGGAGCCGCGGGCCGGGGCCTGCGCGGGCGCGGTGGCCGCCGAGGCCACGAGGGTGGGATCGCCCACCGCCGCGCCGACGGTGAGAGCGGAGGTGGCCGCTTCGGGCCGGGCCGTGACGGTGGGCGCCGAGGAGGGCGTGAAGGCCGGGGATGGCGCCGGGGCCGCGCCGCTCTTGAGGAGGGTCGTGCCTTCCTCGAGCTGCCCGCCCCAGGTGGGGTCCTTCGCGGCCCGCAGGGCCTTCGCGAAGTCCGCCGCGGTCTGGTAGCGCTGGTCCGGATCCTTCACGAGGGCCCGCTCCAGCACGCTGCGGGTGGCGGGGCTGATGCCCTGCAGAGCGTCCGTGTCCAGGGGCTCCGGGGCCTCGTTGACGATCTTGTAGAGGATGGTGGGCGTGGTGTCCCCGGCGAAGGGCTTCCGGCCCGAGAGGGCCTCGTAGAGCATCACGCCCACGGCGAAGAGGTCGCTGCGGGGATCGGGCTTGCCGCTCCGGATGTACTCCGGAGCCATGTAGCTCACCGTGCCCATCACCATGCCGGTGGCGGTCATGTCGGAGTTCCCCACCCGGGCCACGCCGAAGTCCATCACCTTGGCGGCGAGGCGGCGGCCATCCCGGATGACCCGGACGTTGGAGGGCTTGATGTCCCGGTGGACGATGCCGCCGTGGTGGGCGAAGTCGAGGCCGTCGCAGACCTGGGCCAGCACCTCCAGCAGCTCGGAGCGGGTGAGGGACTGGTCCCGCAGCAGCTCCTCGAGGTCGTGGCCCTTCACGAACTCCATGGCGATGTAGAGGACGCCCTGGTCCTCGCCGAACTCGTAGATGGTCACCAGGTTCGGATGGTTCAGGACGCCGGCGGCCTTGGCTTCCCGGGCGAAGCGGGCCTTGGCCTCCTCCCCGCCGGCGGTGGCCGCCAGGATCGTCTTGATGGCCACCTCCCGCCCGATGGAGGGATCCACGCCGAGGTAGACCTCGCCCATGGCGCCGTGGCCCAGCAGGCGCTTGATCTCGAATTTGCCGAGCTTGTCGAACATGGGTGACCCCCCGGGTCCGGGAAAGTGAACCCAAGCATAGTCCCTGCCAATCCCTGAGTCCACGCAGGGAAAGGGGGATGGGATCTGGCGGACGGGCCCGGAAAATGCCAAGCTTCTCTCAACCTTCCGGGAGCCTCCCCGCGTGCCTGTCACCCAGAGCCGTCCCTACCTCGCCGCGATCCTGGGCTTCCTGCACCAGGCGCGGGCCGAAGGCGAGCTCGTGCTCGAGCAGAACGACGGGACCCGCAGGTTCTATCTCAAGGACGGGGACCTCTGCTACCTCCGCAGCGATGCCGTGGGCGAGCAGTTCGGGAACTACCTCATCCGCCTCGGTGTGCTCGACTACAGCGCGCTGAAGGATCTCCTCGCCGAGGACGGCGCCCGGGTGGGCGACCGCGTGGTGCAGTGGGGCCTGCTCACGGAGGAGCAGCGGGACGCGCGCCTGCGGGAGCTGTTCGGGAACATCCTCCTCCACGCCGTCGAGCATCCGGTCCTCTCCCTCGCCTGGCATCCGGGCGACACCGGATCGGCCCTGGGGCGCGACCTCCAGTTCCATCTGGATCACCGGCGCCTGGTGTGGGACGTCTACCGCCAGATGCAGACCCTCGACGCCCTCGTCGAGAAGTTCGAATCCGAGGAAGGCTGGCGGTGGCGCGCCCAGGGCGATCTCCTGGAGGGGGTCGCGGACCTCACCCTCACCCCGCAGCTGGCCTTCGCCATCTCCCAGCTGGGCCGGGAGCCCATGGGCTTCACCACCCTGGTCTCCGTCACGGGCCTCGGCGAACCCGAGACGGCGCGCCTGCTGGCGGCGCTCTGGGCCTTGGGCGGCCTGGAGCTGGCGGATGGGGACGTCTCCTCCTTCAAGGACGTGATGCCTCCGCCGCCGCCCAAGGCGGCGAAGGCGGCTGCGCAGGCGGAGCCTCAGCCCGAGAGCGCTCCTACGCCTCCGGGCCCGCCGGACGTCGAGCCGATCGAGATGGCCGTGCCCGAGCCGCCCGCAGCCCCGCCCGAACCGCCTGCGCCCCTCCCGGATACCGTCGGCGGATCCGAGCCCTCGCCGGCCGCGAAGGCCCGCGGCCTCTTCCTCCAGGCGGAGAGCCTGCAGGCCCAGGGCCGCACCAGCGAGGCGATCCGCGCGCTGGAGCAGTCCGTGAAGCTGGATCCGGAAACGCCCCGGTCCTTCGACGCCTGGATGCTGCTGGGGGACCTCCGGCAGGGCAATCCCGCCTGGTCCACGCGCGCCATCGAGGCCTACCAGGTCGCGGCGCGGGTGCAGCCCCGCCGAGGCGAGCCCTGGCTCTGCATGGGCCAGCTCTACCGTCGCAAGGGCTTCGAGACGAACGCCACCGGCTGCTTCAGGAAGGCGATGGACCTGGATCCGTCGCTGGAGATCCCGGATCTGGGCGCCGCGGAGGAGCCCGGCGCGGGGCCGCGGGAGGGCCTGTTCGGCAAGCTCCGGGGCTTCCTGGGCGGCGAGCGCCGCTAGGTGGTTCCGAAGAGCCGGTCGCCGGCGTCCCCGAGGCCCGGGAGGATGTAGCCCTTCTCGTTGAGCTGCCGGTCCAGGGCCGCCAGCACGACCGAGACATCGGGATGGTCCTCCTGCACCCGCCGCAGGCCCTCCGGCGCCCCGACGAGGCAGACCAGGGAGAGCCGCTTCGCACCGGAGGCCTTCAGCTGCCGCAGGGCCTCGCTGGCGCTGCCGCCGGTGGCGAGCATGGGATCCAGCACGAACACATGGCGCTCCTGGAGCAGCGGCGGGAAGTTCCGGTAGTAGGGGACGGGAACGAGGGAGTCGTGGTCGCGGTAGAGGCCGAGGTGGCCCACCTTCGCGGTGGGTACCACCTGCAGGAAGGGCGACAGCAGCCCCAGGCCCGCGCGCAGCACGGGGACGAGCACCGGATCGAGCGGATGGAGCCTTCGCCCCTCGGTCCGCTCCAGGGGCGTCTCCACGCTCACGGCCTCGGTCGTCAGCGCGCGGGTGGCCTCCACCGCGAGCATGAGGCCGACTTCGTCGAGGAGTTGACGGAAGAGGGTGACGCTCGTCTTGCGGTCCCGGAGGAGCGAGAGCTTGTGATGGACGAGCGGATGGTCGAGGACGATGGGTTCCATGGCTCTCGAGCTTATCCGAACCGCGCCCAGCGCGGGTCTGAGCTTGCCTACCCCGGATGGTCCCCTAAGTCCCGGCGGGAGGGGGGGTTCGGCCCGGGGTTTTTCGAAGGGCGTCCTAGCGGTCAAAAAAACCAGGAAAACCGAATTTTTTTTGTTGCCGGGCGAAAATTCCTTGGATTACCGTTGTGCGAGAAGAAACTCCGCCCTATTCTTTTCCCGATCACCCGTCATGGAGTCAGCGAGCTTGGAGCCCACCGCATGCTGAAAAAGGTCGCCATCTTCAAGGCCCTCGACGTCGAGATTAAAAAGCAGCGGGGGGCGGTGGCGGTGAAGGAGGCCTATCGCGGGCACCACTCCTTGAAGGAGGAGCTGTCCCAGCAGGGCACCACGGTGATCGCGGAGGTGGCTGGCGGGGATCCCCTGCGCGGCAAGGTGCGGGACGCCTACAAGGCCTCCACCCACGGCAAGAGCCTCGTCGAGAACGGGGCTCGGGTGCTCAGCGTGGCCACGGACAAGTTCCTCTACCACGGCGACGACAAGGGCCTGAGCGAGGCCCGGGCCCACGTGAAGGTGCCCCTCCTGCGCCGTGAGTTCATCTTCGAGGAGTATCAGGTCGAGGAGAGCAAGATCCTCGGCGCCGATGCCATCTACCTCATGCCCGCCCTGCTCTCCGACGAGCGCCTGGCGGCCCTCCACAAGCTGGCCTTGTCCAAGGGCCTGGACGTCGTCATGGAAGTGACGAACGAGGAGGACCTCAAGCGGGCCTCCGCCGCCGGCGGAGACATCATCTGCGTCCTGGGCCGGGACCTGGACACCTGGGAGCCCCGCTGGGACCAGGCGGTCGCGCTCATGAAGAAGGTTCCCAAGGACAAGTTCCTCATGGTCGAGGCCTCGGTGAACAGCCTCGCCCAGATCAAGGAGCTCGAGAAGCTCGGCGCCCACGGGATCCTCGTCGGGGATGCCCTGCTGGACGACTTCTACCCTGGCAAGCGGCTCGCGCAGCTGCTGGCCGGCGTGGAGCCCCCCAAGAAATCTCAGAAGGCGAAAGCCTCGGCCGTGAAAGAGAAGCCCTCTTCCGCCGTCCCCTCCCCCGCGAAACCCGCGGCGGGTTCCCCTACCACCCCGCGGGCAGCTGCCGGTACCGACAAGGCCGCCACCCGTCCCACCCCTTCCAACACCGCCCGCAAGGGCGCAAAGGAGCCAACAATGGCCGACATGATGTCCTCCATGGCCGCCCCCGCGGCCGAAGCGAAACCCGCCAAGAAGGCAGCCGCGAAGAAGAAGGCCGCCAAGAAGCCTGCGAAGAAGGCTGCCGCCAAGAAGGCCGCCCCCAAGAAGGCTGCCAAGAAGGCCGTGAAGAAGGCCGCCCCCAAGAAGGCCGCCGCGAAGAAGAAGGCCGCCAAGAAGCCGGCGAAGAAGGCCGCGAAGAAGGCCGCCCCGAAGAAGGCCGCGAAGAAGGCCGCGAAGAAGGCCCCCAAGAAGGCCGCCAAGCAGGCCGCCAAGAAGGCTGCCAAGAAGGCCACGAAGAAGGCCGCCCCCAAGAAGGCCGCCAAGAAGAAGGCCGGCAAGAAGAAGTGATCCCAGCGGAAGGGGGCGCCTGGCGCCCCCTTCTCCTGTCATCCTCCAGGGGAGGGGGCTTCGCCCTCTCCCCCTTTTTCCATTCACGGACCCAGCCATGAAGCTCATATCCTCCGTCTCCGCCCTCGAAGTCCTGGACAGCCGAGGCAACCCCACGGTTCTGGCCCGGGTCGCCCTGACGGATGGGAGCGTCGGCCAGGCTCTGGTGCCCAGCGGGGCCTCCACGGGCAGCCGGGAGGCGCTGGAGCGCAGGGACGGCGACAAGAAGCGGTACCTGGGGAAGGGCGTCCTGGGGGCCGTGGATGCCATCAACGTCGAGCTGGCGGGCGCCCTGGAGGGGATGGATCCCTTCCAGCAGGCGGAGCTGGACGAGCTGATGTGCGATCTGGACGGCACGGACAATAAGTCCCGGCTGGGGGCCAACGCCATCCTGGGAGTCTCCATGGCCCTGGCGGACGCCGCCGCAAAGGGTTCTGGCCAGCCCCTTTACCGGTACCTGGGCGGAGCCGCGGCCCGCATCCTGCCAGTGCCCATGCTGAACATCCTGAATGGTGGGGCCCACGCCGATAACAATGTGGATATCCAGGAATTTATGATTCTCCCGATCACGGCTCCGAGCTTCCGGGAGGGCCTCCGCTGGGGGGTGGAGATCTACCACGCCCTAAAAGCCGTCCTGAAGGCCCGTAAGTTGAACACTGCCGTGGGTGACGAGGGGGGGTTCGCCCCGGACCTGGGTTCCAACGAAGAGGCCCTGGACCTCATTTCGGAAGCGATCAAAAAGGCCGGTTACCGGGTCGGCAAGGACGTTTATCTGGGCCTGGACTGCGCCGCCTCGGAGTTCCTGGAGGGGAAGGCTTACCAGTTCGAGGGCGGCAAGCGATCCAGCGAGCAGATGGCGGACTACTACGCCGGCCTCCTGGACCGCCATCCGGTGGTGAGCATCGAGGACGGCCTCGCCGAGTCCGACTGGAAGGGCTGGAAGCACCTCACGGACAGGATCGGCGACCGGGTCCAGCTCGTCGGCGACGACCTCTTCGTCACCAACCCCGCGATCCTCGCCGAGGGCATCCAGAAGCAGGTGGGCAACGCGATCCTCATCAAGTTGAATCAGATCGGCACGGTGACGGAGACCCTCCGCGCCGTGGACATGGCCCACAAGGCCGGCTGGCGCGCCATCATCAGCCACCGCAGCGGGGAGACGGAGGACGCCTTCATCGCCGATCTCGCCGTGGCCACGGGCGCGGGCCAGATCAAGACCGGCGCGCCCTGCCGTACGGACCGGGTCGCCAAGTACAACCGCCTCCTCCAGATCGAATGGGAGCTGGGGGCCTCGGCCCGCTACGCCGGCCCGGAGGCCTTCCGCCGACTCGGATGAACATCAACCGGCTCCTCGATTCCCGGGTCCTCTGGGCGGCCCTCGGGGTCTCCGCCCTGCTGAGCGCGGCGATCCTGTGGCTCGCGCCGGGCGGGCTGCGGGACCTCGGTCGCCAGCAGGCGGAGCTGCGGGAGGCCCAGCAGCGGCTCCGGGAACTGAACAGCGCGAACCTCGAGAGCTACAACGAGCTGCGCCGTCTCGCGGCCCAGGATCCAGAGCTCTGGGAGGGCCTGGCCCGCCGCAAGGGCTACGCCCGTCCCGGCGAGACCATCTACACCTTCCGCAAGCCTACGGACCGGTAGGCCCCGATGAAGCTCCACCTCGCCTCCGCCGCCGGCAACGTCTTCGGCTACCTCTGGGCCGAGGAGGTCCCCGCGGAAGTCGACGGCGCCGCCTGGGCGCAGGCCCTCTGCCCGCGGGGCCGCGCCTTCGGGCTCGACGGCCTCTTCCTCCTCCACCGCCCTGAACCGGCGGTCTGGCGAATGGAGCACTGGGACCTCGACGGCTCCCACACCTTCTGCAGCAATGGCACCCGCGCGGCACTGGCCGTCCCAGGTGCGCCGGCGACGGCGGCCCTGGAGGTGCTGTCCAGCGGGCAGCGGGTCTCGCTGCGACGGGACGGGGCCGGCGTCGGCCTCAAGCTGCCGGAGGGGGAGGGCACCGGCCTGCGCCCGGTCCCCATGCCCATCTGGGGCATGCTCGGCGGCCGGCCCGCCACCTTCGGCCTGGTGGGCAACCCTCAGCTGGTGGTGGAGGTGCCCTCCGTGGCGGGGGTGGATCTGCCCAGCTTCGCGCCGCCGCTGCGCCGGCACCCCTCCCTGGAGGGCGGCACCAATGTGAACGTCCTGGAGGTGACCGGCGAGGCCGAGGCCCGCATCCGCTCCTGGGAGCGGGGCGTGGAAGGGGAGACCCTCTGCTGCGGAACCGGCTGCGCCGTCGCCGGGGCCTGGCTGGCCCAGCGCACCGGCCGCCCCCGATGGTCGCTCCTGACGGCCAGCGGAGAGCGGGTCTCGGTGGAACTGGAGATCCTGCCCGGTGGCGCGTGGCGGGACTTGTGGCTTTCCGGCCCCACCCGCCGCATCGGTACCGCGGAGCCGGACCTGGGGCTGTTCGTCTCCTGAAGGGGCCGTGGAACCCTGCTAGACTCCTATGTTCCACGCCCCGGAGATTCGGATGCGCCACCTGCGAGCCCTCGGAGACCTGCGCCTGTGACCGCGCGCGTCGTGGCCTTGGCCAACCAGAAGGGCGGGGTGGGCAAGACGACCACCGCCATCAACCTCGCGGCCTCCCTGGCGATGCTGGAGAAGATGGTCCTCCTGGTGGATTTCGATCCCCAGGGCCACAGCTCCACAGGCCTGGGCTTTCCGAAGCCGGACCACCGGGCGGGCAGCTACGCCCTCATGAAGGGCGCCCCGGCCCATGCCCTCATCCTGCGGACCGAAGTGCCGATGCTGCAGGTGATCCCGACCGGCAAGGATCTCGCCCAGCTGGAGTTCGAGCTCTTCGAGCTGCCCCAGCTGCAGGTGCTCCGCCAGGGCCTGGACCCGGTGATGGACGAGTACGACTACATCCTCATCGACTCCCCCCCGGCCCTGGGCATGATCACCCTGAACGCGCTGACCGCGGCGGACGAGGTCATCGTGCCGATGCCTTGCGAATTCTTCGCCCTGGACGGCCTCGCGGAGCTCATGGAGACCGTTCGCCGCATCCAGGCCGGCCCGAACCCCAAGCTCCAGCTCGGGGGCATCGTCCTCACCATGGCCGACGAGCGCACGAACCTCGGGTCGGCGGTGGCCCAGGAGGTCCGCACGGCCTTCCCAGGCAAGGTCTTCCAGACCCGGATTCCGCGCAATGTCCGGCTGGCCGAGGCCCCCAGCCACGGGAAGCCCGTCGCGTTCTACGACCTCAAGTCCAAGGGCTCCCAGGCCTATCTGGACCTGGCGAGAGAGTGGATGGGCCTCGAAGTCCCTGCCACGAAGGAAGGCGCATGAACCAGAAGCGACCCGCCCTTGGCCGTGGCCTCACGGCCCTCATGAGCCAGATGGCGCCGGAGGACGCGGCCCAGCGCGAGCTGCCCGTGGGCTCCCTTGCGCCGAACCGCCAGCAGCCCCGTACCTATTTCGACGACGCGGCCATTGCCGAGCTCGCCGAGAGCCTGAAGCAGCACGGCATGATGCAGCCCATCGTGGTGCGCAAGGTCGGCGACCGCTTCGAGATCATCGCGGGCGAGCGCCGGTGGCGCGCGGCCAAGAGGGCCAACCTCGCCACGGTGCCGGTCCTCATCAAGGAGATCCCCGACGACCGCCTGCTGGAGTTCGCCCTCGTGGAGAACATCCAGCGCCAGGAGCTGAACCCCATCGAGGAGGCCCGGGCCTACTGGCAGCTGGGCGAGCACCTGCGCCTCACCCAGGAACAGGTGGCGGACCGCGTCGGCAAGAGCCGGCCCCAGGTCGCCAACACCCTGCGGCTCCTGCGCCTGCCCTCGGAGCTCCAGGACATGGTGGCGAAGGGGCCCCTCAGCACCGGCCACGCCAAGGTGCTGCTGGGCGTCGAGAGCCCCAAGCTCCAGCTGCAGCTCGCCGACGAGGTCGTCGAGCAGCAACTCAGCGTCCGCGCCCTGGAGGCGCGCCTCGCCTCCCTCCAGAAGGAGCGGAAGAAGAAGGCCAAGAAGCGCCACCCCCAGGAGCTCTTCATCAAGGCCGCCTCCGAGGAGCTCACCGGCGCCTGGGCCACCCGGGTGGAGATCAAGGCCAAGGGGAAGGCCGGCGCCGTGCTCTTCCATTACGCCTCCGAGGCGGAGCTCGACCGCCTGTTCGAAGCCCTCAAGCACGGCCCGGCAAAGCGCCGCGCCTGAGATTCACCGAGGTTTGACATGTCCTGGTTCGTGAAGAAGCGCCAGCAGAAGACCGCCGTCGAGGAGAGGACCGTCCGGGTCCCCGAGGGGCTCTGGATCAAGTGCGACAACTGCCGCGAGATCATCTACCGCAAGGAGCTGTCGAACACCCACAATGTCTGCCCCAAGTGCGGATACCACTTCCGCATCGGGGTGGAGGAGCGCGTCGCCGGCCTCCTGGACGAGGGCTCGACGATCCTCTTCAGGGAGCTGAAGAGCCATGATCCGCTCCACTTCGTCGCCATCAAGGCCTACAAGGAGCAACTCGCGAAGCTCGAGGCCGCCGGCCAGGACCAGGACGCCGTCACGATCGTCGAGGGCACCCTGGAAGGCCATCCCGTCGTTGCGGGCGTGATGAATTTCGACTTCCTGGCGGCGTCCATGGGCTCCGTGGTGGGCGAGAAGCTGAAGCTCGGCGCCGAGCGGGCCCTCGAGAAGAAGTGCGCCTACCTTATCGTCAGCTGCTCGGGGGGGGCGCGCATGCAGGAGGGCACCCTGTCCCTCATGCAGATGGCCAAGGTGAGCGCGGCGCTCGCCAAGCTGGACAAGGCGGGCCTGCCCTATTTCTCCATCCTGACGGACCCCACCACCGGCGGCGTGAGCGCCTCCTACGCCATGCTCGGGGACCTCAACATCGCCGAACCCAAGGCCCTCATCGGCTTCGCCGGGCCCCGGGTCATCGAGCAGACCATCAAGCAGAGCCTCCCGGAGGGCTTCCAGCGCTCCGAGTTCCTGCAGCAGCACGGCATGGTGGACAAGGTCGTGCCCCGGGACCAGCTCAAGGGCTTCCTCGCCGCCTGCCTCGACTGGATGATGCCGGCCAGCAAATGAGGCGTCAGGCTTCAGGCGTCCGGCATCGGGCCGCAGGTGAATGGGCCCAGCCCCCGCATGGAGGCCCGAAGCCCGAAGCCCGAGGCCTGAGGCCCGCGTAATGGCTGAAGCCTGGGAGTCCCTGCCGAACCTCCAGCGCCTGCGGGGCCGGTCCCACCTGGGCATCAAGCGGGGCCTGGACAACACCCGGGCCCTGCTGGAGGCCCTGGGACATCCGGAGCGGGGCTACCCCTCCGTGCTCATCGCCGGCACCAACGGGAAGGGCTCCGTGGGCTCCTTTCTCGCCCATGCCCTGCAGGCCTCGGGGCGCACCGTGGGCTGGACCACGAGCCCCCACCTGGTGGACGAGACTGAGCGCGTCTGGATCGACGGCGGACCCATCGGCATCGGCGCCCTGGAGCTGCTGCTGGGCGAGGCCTTCGACGCGGAACAACGGGCGGGCGTCGAGGCCACCTACTTCGAGCTGATGATCACAGCGGCGCTCCTCGCCTTCCGCATGACCGGTGTGGAGGTGGCGCTGCTGGAGGTCGGCATGGGGGGCCGGTGGGACGCCACCAACGCCGTGGACCCCATCCTCACCGTGCTCACCAGCGTGGGCCTGGACCACATGCAATACCTCGGCAGCACCCGGGAGGCCATCGCCCGGGAGAAGCTCTGCACCGCCCGGGAGGGCCATCCCCTGGTCCTCGGCCCTGATCTGGACCCGGCGTGGATCCGGCCCCTGCTGGAGTGCGAGCCGACCCTCCATCCGGCGCCGCCCCTGGAGGCCGAGCGCATCGCCTGGGACCACAGCCTGGTGCAGGGCCATCGCGTCCCCCTCGCCGGCGCCCACCAGGTGGCGAATCTCGCGACGGCCCTGGAGGCGATGGAGCGCCTGCGGCACATCGGCTTCCCCATCTTTCCGGAGCGGCTCTGGAAGGGTATCGAGGCCGCCCGCTGGCCCGGCCGGATCTGGAAGGTGCCGGGCTTCGCGTCAGTCTGGATGGACGGCGCCCACAACCCCGACGGCGCCCGGGCCCTGGCGAGCCACGCCCTGCGAGCCGGCGTCTGGCCGCACCTCCTCTTCGGCGCCATGGGGGACAAGGACCTCGCTGGCGTCGCCGCCGAACTGCTGCGGATGGAGCCCCGCAGCCTCGCCTTCGTCCGCGGCGCCGAAGCCCGCTACGCGACACCCTCCCAGCTTCGGGAGGCCTTCGGGGCCAAGGGCGCGTCCGCGCCGGTGCTCGACCTCGCCGCCGCGGCCCAGCGCATCCGGGAGCAGGAGACCCGGCACCCCGGGGAACCGCTCCTGGTCACCGGCTCCCTCTACCTGCTGGGGGATCTGCTGCGGGCCCTGAGCCTCGATCCCTGGAGCTGAGATGTCCGGATCCTCCAGCGCCAAGGCCGTGGCGCTCGCCCTCACCGCCAACGCCGGCATCGCCATCTCCAAGTTCGCCGTGTGGGGTCTCACCGGCAGCGCCAGCCTGCTGACGGAGGCCATCCACTCCACCGCGGACTGTCTCAACCAGGTGTTGCTCTTCCTGGGCCTGAGCCAGGGCCGGAGGGCGCCGGACGCGAAGCATCCCCTCGGCAGGGGCCAGGCGCCCTTCGTGGCGAGCTTCCTCGTGGCCCTACTGCTCTTCAGCGTCGGCGGGCTCTACTCCGTGGTGGAGGGGATCCATAAGATCCGCCATCCCGAAGCGCCCCACCACCTGATCTGGGCCGTCGGCCTGCTGGTCTTCGCCCTCGCCCTGGAGGGCTGGTCCCTGAGGGGCGCCCTGCAGGCGGCGAAGGCCGAACGGGGGAGCCGGCCGCTCCTCCGCTTCCTCCGCCAGAGCTCCAGCACCGAGCTGGTGGTGGTGCTGGCGGAGGACCTCGCCGCCCTGCTCGGACTCGCCCTGGCCCTGGCCGCCGTACTCCTGGTGATGGCGACGGGCAATCCCGTCTGGGACGGCGTGGGGAGTCTGGCCATCGGCCTGCTGCTCATCGCCATCGCCGCCTTCGTCGGCGCCGAGGTCACGAGCCTGCTCCTGAACGAGGCCCCGCCCCTGGCGCTGCGCGCCGCCCTCCGCGAGGCCGTGGACGAGGATCCGGAGGCGGAGACCGTCCTCAACCTCATCGCGGTGTTCGTCGGCAGCGACCGCCTGATGGTGGCCCTCAAGGTGAAGTTCCGGCCCCAGCCCTCCGGCCAGGCCCTCGTGGACGCCATCAACGCCCTGGAGCGCCGCCTCCGGGTGCGGTTCCCCCAGATCCAGCACCTCTTCGTCGAGCCTGACGACCGGGCCTGAGCATCAGGGGGCCGGGGCCTGCGGAAACCCCCCAAGGCGTGAGGACCCTGGGGGGCCGCCGCGGACCTGAAGCGCCTCGGACATGGCTCCGGAGCATCTGGCGCCGCGCGGGCTTCGGGAACCGCGTGGTTCTCTGGGCGTCCGGGGGACCGGCTCCCCCGCTCCTCGGCAGGTCAAGGTTGGACAAGGACCTTCCGAAGTTGGCTTCAGGATGCTGCTTGACCTCCACCCTGGAAGTCCGCCGTCCGGCGGGACCTCCTTCGAGCAGACTCAAGCTAGGCGTGGCCCCTGTGACCTGTCGCACAAGGATCCGGAGGCGGTCAATCTCCGAGGATCTTGATCAGCACGCGCTTGTCGCGCCGCCCGTCGAACTCTCCATAGAAGACCTGCTCCCAGGTTCCGAGGTCGAGCCGGCCCTCCGTGACCGCGATGACCACTTCCCGGCCCATGATCTGCCGCTTATGGTGCGCGTCACCATTGTCCTCGCCCGTGAGGTTGTGGAGATAGCCGCCTGTCGCGGGGTCGTGGCCGGGGTTGAAGGGCGCGAGCTTCTCCAGCCAGCGCAGGTAGTCCTGCTTGAGGCCATGCTCCTCGTCATTGATGAAGACCGACGAGGTGATGTGCATGGAGTTCACGAGGCAGAGGCCCTCCTGCACG
The DNA here is from genome assembly GCA_035758545.1 of Holophagaceae bacterium. Lineage (GTDB taxonomy): Bacteria > Acidobacteriota > Holophagae > Holophagales > Holophagaceae > JAFDVN01. The sequence goes on from DASTWQ010000122.1 coordinate 14,891, forward strand.
CCGCTGGCGGCGACGGCGGCCTCGACCTGGTCCGTGAGGTTCACGAAACCGGTGCGCGCGGGCACGTGGAGGGTGAGGACCTGGCGATGGCTCTTCATGCCTTCGATTCTGCCCGCTGGCGCCGAATCGGCCAGAGGGGGCTCAGGGCCGCGCGACGCCAAGCGCGCCCAGGTCCGGTGGGTGGGTGCGGGGCAGGAGCTCATAATCGGTGGGGACGAGGGCCTGCTCCAGGCCGGCGCCCAGGGCGGGGCTTCCGGACCGGAGGTGGAAATCGGATCCGGGCGCCACGAAGGCCGGGTCGGAGAGGACGGGATGGGCGTCCAGGGAGGTGTCCCCCGAGCCGTTGAACCAGAGGTTGTGGTCGAGGGCGGCCTGGGCCGCCGTGATGCCCACAGTGCCGCTGATGTAGGGTGTCCCGGAGGCCACCACGAACAGGTTGTTCTTCACGCTCAGGGCGCCCGAGGGCAGGGTCCAGGTGTTGGTCAACGCGCCGTAGTTGGAGGCGCCTGAGAGGTCTGTGGCGTAGAACGTGTTCCCGGCGATCTGCGCGCCAGTCAGATCCAGGGTGTTGAAGCGCACCGCGGCGTAGGTGGCGTTGTAGACGAGGTTGTCCCAGATCCGGATCCCCTCGCGGGCGCCATCGGCGAGGTTGATGCCGTGCTTGCTGACGTCGTGGATCAGATTGTGGTGGAGATTTACATGGCCCGCCGTCAGGGATCCGTTGGTGCCGTTGACATAGATCTGGAAGCCGTTCCCGCTGCGGATGCGTTCGATGAGGTTGTAGGCGATCTCGTAGGAGCCGTCTCCGTCGATGTAGAGCCCGTGGGCCTCTCCCTCGCTTCCCTGGATGTCGTGGATGTGGTTTCCGAGCCAGACGCTGCCCTCGCCGTTGCCGGTGATGCCGCCCATCCGGGGGGCGTCCGGCCCGCTGGTGGGGGCGGTCGAGGCCGCGAGGTCGTTGTTGACCACGCGCCAGTGATCGCCGTGGATCTCCTGGCTGATGGGCCCGTCATAGCCCTCCACATCCAGGCGGAGATCCGCGACGACGGCCCATTGGCCCAGACCCGGGTAAGTCTCCCCGTTGATGGCGGAGATCCCTCCGCCGGTCATGCCCCCGGCCAGGGTCCCGCGGATGTAGGCGTCCTCGCCGGGATAGCCCATCACCGCGATGGGACCGGTCCCCTCCGCGCCCATGGGGGCGCTGCCGGACTTGTCGCGGAAGCGGAGGAAATAGCCTTCGAACCCCACGTCCGTCCAGGGCGTGCCCGTGCCGCGCAGCACGAGGATGTCCCCGGGATGGAGGAGGGGCCAGACGCCGCCCGTGTACAGGGCGGGCGTCTGCACGTGGCGGTAGGGATGGGAGGGATCGTCGGGCGCGCCCGTGGCGTCGTCGCCATGGACGTTGTCCACGAAATAGATGTGGCCCGGGTTGGGCGTGAAGGTGACATCGGTGTTCGAGGCCACGCCATCCACCATGACCTTCACGGGAAGGGCATGGCCCTGGGCCGCGCCTCCCAGGGCGCCGACCTGCACCGTGATCTGCTGGATGTCTGGCCGGCCTTTGGAGGGACCCAGGTACCGGTAGTTGTCGATCTCCGAATCGCCGAGGTAGACCCTGACCCGCGATCCGAGACCCCCGGTGCCGAAGCGCTTGCCGAAGATGGAGAGGAAGGTCCCCTTGCCGTGCTCTCCGCCGGAGGTCGGCCCGGAGGCCAGGTCGGCGTAGCAGACGAGCGGCGCGCCGGGATCGGGCGCAGGTGTGGAAGGCCCCGGGCTGTCCGAGGAGGCCGAGGCGCTGCCCCCGCCGCCGCAGGCCAGGCCGGTCAGCAGCACCAGGCCCAGGCCGGATCCGAGGGCAAGACGGTGGAGGCGGAAGGCCAGCCTGGGCATCCGCCCACGCTAGCCGGGCGACCTGCCGCGATCAATGTCCGTCAGGGGATCCAGGTTTCCGGCGGCACGGGATGGCTGAGGAAGTGGGTCATCGCCTCCGTGAAGCCGTAGGCGCCAGTCATGCCGAAGGCCAGCAGGTCGCCAGGCGCGAGCTCCGGCAGGTCCGCCTCCCCCAGCCGGTCCAGGCTGGTGCAGAGTGGGCCCGCGAGGGTCGTGCGGTGAAGGGGTCCCTCCTTGCCGACGGCGCGCACCGGGAAGGGCTGGCCCGTGAGGGCGGGGCGCAGCAGGTGGTTGAGGCCGCCTTCGAGGATCGCGAAGCGGACGCCGCGGCTCTCCTTCACGCGGATCACCCGGGCGAGGTAGACCCCGCAGGCGGCGGCGAGGAAGCGGCCGGGCTCCAGGATCAGCTCGCCCTCGAACCAGGCATGCCGCGCCAAGAGCTCCGTCAGACCGCGGCCAAAGGCCGCGAGATCCAGGGGCGATTCGTCCTCGGCGTAGGGCACGCCCAGGCCGCCGCCGAGGTCAACCTGCTCAAGGCGGAGGCCGTGGGTCTCCGCCAGGCGACGAGCCAGGTCGAGGATGCGGCCGTGGATGGCGAGCAGGGCATCGGCCTCCCGCTGGTTGCTGGCGGCGAAGGCGTGGAGGCCCCGGATCTTCACCCGACGGAGGGCCGAGGCCCGGGCCAGCAGATCCGGCACGGACTCTTCGTCCACCCCGAAGGCGGAGGGTCCGCTGCCGCCGAGGATGCGCGCGCCCTCCTCGATGCCGAGGGGATGGACCCGGAGGTTCACGCGGACCTCCGGGAGGTTCCGGGTCTCGGCGAGCCGCTCCATCCGTTCGAGATCCTCGAAGCCCTCCGCCTGGACGCGGACACCCAGATCGAGCGCGAGGGCCAATTCCTCAGCACGCTTGCCGGGTCCCGCGAAGAGGGTCCGGCCCGGCGGCAGGCGCAGGGTGGAGATCCGCTGGAGCTCCCCGAGGGAGGCGCAGTCGAAGCTGGCGCCGAGGGCGGCGAAGGCGGCCAGCAGCTCCGGATGGGGATTGGCCTTCACCGCGTAGGCGATCCTCACCCGGGGCGGCAGGCCGGCCCGTAGGCCTCGGTAGGCGTCCTCCGCCACGGTCCGGCGGTACAGGAAGACGGGGGTGCCGTGGGCCTTCGCGAGGGCCTGGCACTCGGCGTCGCTGAAGGCGAACAGGCTCACGCGCCCTCCCAGAAGGGCGCGAGCCGTCGCACGCCTTCCTGCAGCTGCTCCGGCGAGGCCGCGAAACTGAGGCGCGCATGGCCCCGGCCGCCCTCACCGAACACGAGGCCGGGCACGAGCACCACCAGGCCCTCGTCCCGCAGGCGCAGGCAGAAGGCCATGGGATCCGCATGGGCCGAAGCAGGCAGAGGCAGCCAATGATAGAAGGCGCCGTCCGGCGGCGTGGCCGGGATCCCGAGCTGGGTCTGGAGCGCTTCAGCGAGCGCCTCCCAGCGGATCCGCACCTCCGCCCGCGCCGCGGGAAGGACCGTGTCCGAGGCCTCGATCAAGGCGAGAGCCGCCCGCTGGCTGGGGAGGGCCGCGGTGGTGACGGCGAAGGCATGCACCGTGCGGGCGGGGTCGAGCCAGCGGGGATCGCCCACGGCCCAGCCGACCCGGAGCCCCGGCGCGCCCCAGGCCTTGCTCACGGAGCTGGTGACGACGCCGTATCCGCCCACATCCCTCAGCGAAGGGTTGGGCGCGCCCAGGGCGAGGTCCCGGTAGACCTCGTCGGAGATGAGCAGCAGGCCCCGGGCCTCACAGGCCGCGGCGATCCGCCGCAGGGCCTCGGCCGAGGCGCCGCCGCCGGTGGGATTGCAGGGATGGTTGAGGATCACGGCCTTGAGGCCCGGCGTGTCGAGCCGGGCGATCAGCGCCTCGGCCTCCAGGCGGCCGGACGGATCCAGCGGATAGGTCAGGGTCTCCGCGCCGGCCAGCGTGGCGATGGCGCGGTAGGCGACGAATCCGGGGTCGGACATCAGCAGCCGGTCGCCGGGTTCCAGCCAGGCCTGGAGGAGGGCGTAGAGGGCCTCCTCGGAGCCGGTGGTGACGAGCACCTCCTCGGACTCGGCGCCGTGGAAGGCGGCGATCGCCGCCCGCAGTTCCGGCAGGCCCGGGGTGGGCCCGTAGGCGCAGACGCCCTCGAAGGCGGCGAGGGCCCGGCGGCCCGGTTCCGGCAGGGCCCAGGTGGGCTCGCCGAGGCCGAGGGGAATCGCGCCCGCCGGCGCGCCCTCGCTCAGAGCCCGGATGGGCGACGGCCGCAGCGCTGCCAGGCGGGAGGCGGGGCGGATCACCGGAGCGCCTCCTCCAGCGCCGTGGCGGCATCCGTCCTCGGGTCCCGGTACTTCACGATGCAGGGGGCCTGGAGCTGCAGGCCGTGGGCCTCGGCGTAGGCTCCCCGGGCGGGGCGGGTGCCGGGGACCACCACGGCGCCCTCCGGAACCTCCGCGCGCAGTTCCCGGCCATTCACGAGGTCGTGGATCACGGTGCTGGCGGTGAGGATGACGCCGCTGGCCAGCACGGCCCGGCGTCGCACGACGATGCCCTCGAAGAGGCCCACGAGGCCGCCGATGAAGGCCTCGTCCTCCACCACCACGGGCCGGGCCCCTGCGGGCTCCAGCACGCCGCCGATCTGGGCCGCGGCGCTGAGGTGGACGCGCTTGCCGATCTGGGCGCAACTGCCCACCAGGGCGTGGCTGTCCACCATGGTGCCCTCGTCCACGAAGGCGCCCACGTTGACGTAGGCCGGCGGCATGACGACCACGCCCTTCCCAAGGTGGGATCCTCTCCGCACCGCGGAGCCGCCGGGCACCAGCCGCACGCCATCCTCCAGCCGGAAGGGCCGAGGCAGGTAGGCGGCCTTGTCGAAGAAGGGGAAGCCGGGGCCGTCCATCCGTTCCAGCGGGAATCGCCGGAAACCCGCCAGGATCGCCGCCTTCACCCAGGGCACCGCGGACCAGGCGCCGTCCTCGCCGCGCCGGGCGGCGCGCACGGCGCCGATCTCCAGGGCCTGGAGCAGGGCCTCGTGGGCCTCGCCATGGAAGGGGTCCGCGAGGACGGTCTCGGCCTCGCGGTCGTAGAAGGCGCGGAGCTGGTCGGGGGTCATGGGCGGGCCTCCAGGTGGACGAAGGCCTGGGCGAGGGCCCCGCGGGTGACCTCCGATGCGGGCACGAGGGGCAGGCGCAGGGCGTCGGCGGCGAGGCCCTTGAGGGCAAGGGCCGACTTCAGCGGGATGGGGTTGCTCTCGAGGAAGAGGGCGTCGATGAGGGGCAGCAGGCGCTGGTGCAGGATCCGCGCGGTGGCGAGGTCGCCGGCCAGGGCCGCGGCCACCAGGGCCTTGGTCTCCATCGGCAGGACGTTGCCCAGTACCGAGACGAGACCCGCGGCGCCGAGGGCGATGGAGGGCAGGGCGAGGCCATCATCGCCGGAGAGGAGGGTCCTGCCCGGCGGCAGAGTCCGGGCGATCTCGCCGATCTGCGTGAGGTTGCCGCTGCTCTCCTTCACCGCGACCACCGCCGGGTTCTCCCAGAGCTTGGCGAGCATCGTCGGCGAGAGGTTGAGGCCCGTGCGGCCCGGGACGTTGTAGGCGATGAGGGGCAGCCCCGGCGCGGCCTCGGCCACGGCGGCGTAGTGGGCCACCAGCCCGCCGAGGGTGGGCTTGTTGTAGTAGGGCGTCACCACCAGGGCGCCCTGGGCGCCGAGGGCCTGGGCCCGGGCCGTCCAGGCGGCGGCCTGGCGGGTGGCGTTGGAGCCGGTACCCACGATCACGGGCCGGCCCGAGGCCTCTTCCAGGCAGGCGGCGATCACCGCGTCCCGCTCGGCCTCGTCGAGGGTCGCGGCCTCCCCGGTGGAACCCAGGG
>DASTWQ010000159.1:0-11271 GCA_035758545.1 Holophagaceae bacterium
CCCTGCCCTACCCCAGCTTCGGCCAGGTGGGCGGCTACATGCTGGACGCCCTCTTCATGGATGCCATCTACACGGACCTGGAGCGCATCCAGCGCATCAACCGCACCGTGGCCCTGGTGGACGACGGCCATCCCGGCGAGCACCGCTCCGAGCTGCGCCCCGTGGACGCCAAGGTGATCGTGCCCTCCATGGACATGCGCGAGCTCGTCCTGGCCCACAAGGACGCCTTCCCCCGCACCGTCCGCACCCTCTTCGGCCTCATCGGCGCCCGCGGCGCCGCCGGCAGCCAGCTGCTCTCCTACCTCCTCTTCGACCAGGGCTACTGCCGCGCCCTGATGGACCTCGGCTACCGCGATGGCCTGGCGCGGAAGGACGAACTGGTGCCGTGGTTGATGGGGGAGTGAATCCCTTCAACGCTGGAATGCCCAAAACCACTTACGCGGAGGTCGCGGAGGTGCGGAGGACGCAGAGAAGGCCGAGCTCTGGAATCCCATCTTGCTAAAGAACCAGGACGCTTGAATAGGCCAGCCAGGCAATTCAACTCAGGGTTCGCCTGGGCCCAAGGGACACGCGAATAATCAGGCCAGCAGTCAATTCCGTAATATCTCTGGCTTCGTAGGCGATGCGCAAAAAACCTGTGATGGATTCCTGGCGAACGATTGCCAGTTTAAGCCCATCTTCACGGGTGATGAGTAGCCCAGCGTCATAGTGAACTGATTCCCTGGAGCCCATTTCGACGGCGGAGAGAACGTCAATCCTCGCTACTTGATTTTGTGCCCCGAGATGTAGGGTCAGGTGATCACCTTTGTAATTCGCACCACCCCGACCTGGTTCAGACTCGTACCAGATGTTGGCTGGGCTTGTGGCGATTCGGGCTGAGAGGAAGTAGTAATTGATCCAGTCTCGAGGCGTATCAGCCCAATCATTCTCAATGATGAGGAATTTTCTCTTCCCGATTGGAATGGAAAGAGACACGACCGTGAGAATCGAACTTCCCGCTTCGATGTCGCAGCTATGGCTGAGTACAGACTGAATCTTGCTTTCAGATAAAACGGACAAGGCCTCCAATGATTCTTCTGAGAGATGCTGTCGATAGTCGTGCAACGGCGCCCTGACCTGGAATTTGGTGAACCGACTGATGGATGGGCCATCCCACCTGGGACGGTCGCTTGGTGAATGATTCCGTGAAGGGATCAGACTTCCCAAGATTGTGTTGAAGCGACCACACCTCCGCAAGCCCCGGGCATGGAAGTCCTCTGCGTCCTCCGCGCCTCGGCGGTGAGCAGGGCTTCTTCGAGTCTTCGTGCCTTCGTGGTGATGTGTCTTCTTCGCGACCTTCGCGTCTTCGCGGTGAAGCTACTTCTCAGCTATGCACGCCCGGCGCTTCCCGCCCGGTCTTCTCGACGTATTCGAGGTAGCTGCCCTGGTACTTGAGGGGCTCGGGGTGGTCCTCGGGGGCGAGCTCGAGGACGCGGGTGGCGAGGCCGCGGAGGAAGGTGCGGTCGTGGCTCACGAAGAGCATGGTGCCTTCGAAGTCCTTCAGGGCCTCGATGAGCATCTCCTTCGTCGCCAGGTCCAGGTGGTTGGTGGGCTCGTCCAGCACGAGGAAGTTGGGCGGGTTGAACATCATCCGCGCCATCACGAGGCGCGACTTCTCGCCGCCGGAGAGGGAGCGGATCCGCTTGTCGATGTCCTCGGTGCCGAACTGGAAGGCGCCGAGGAGGTTGCGGAGCACGCCCAGGCCTTCCAGGGGGAAGTCCTTCTGCATCTGCTCGATCACCGTGAGGTCGGGATCCAGCAGGTCCAGGGCCTGCTGGGAGAAGTAGCCCAGCTTCAGGCTGGCGCCGAGCTTGATCTCGCCGGCGTCCGGCTGCAGGGCCCCGGCCACCATCTTCAGGAGCGTGGACTTGCCGGCGCCGTTGCGGCCCATGACGCACCAGCGCTCACCGCGGCGGATGTGGAAGGCGAAGCCGTCGTAGACGGCCCGGGCGCCGTAGCGCTTGGTGACGCCGGACAGCATGGCCACGTCGTCGCCGGAGCGGGCGGGGGCGCGGAAGTCCCACTTGGGGATGAAGCGCTTCTTGGGCAGCTCGATGCGCTCCTGCTTCTCCAGGGCCTTCACCCGGCTCTGGACCTGGGCGGCCTTGGCGGCGTGGGCCTTGAACCGCTCGATGAAGCGCTGCTCCTTGGCGAGCTTGGCCTGCTGGCGCTCGAAGGCCGCCACCTGGTTGGCCTCCCGCTGCTCCCGCTCCTTCACGTAGAAGTCGTAGTTGCCCGAGTAGGTGATGATGTCGCCGCCGTCGATCTCCAGGACCTTGGTGACGATGCGGTTCATGAAGTCCTTGTCGTGGCTCGTCATCAGCAGGGTGGACGGCACGGCCTTCAGGAAGGACTCCAGCCAGAGAATGCTCTCGATGTCCAGGTGGTTGGTGGGCTCGTCCATGAGCAGGACGTCGAAGTTCCCCAGGAGCACCTTGGCCATGGAGACGCGCATCTTCCAGCCGCCGGAGAGGGCGCCCACATCGCCGTCGATCTGCTCGTCCGCGAAACCGAGGCCGTGCAGCACGGCCCGGGCCTTGGCCTCCAGCTCGTAGCCACCCAGGTGCTGGTATTCCTCCTGGACGTGGCCGAAGCGCTCCAGGGCGGCCTCGAAGTCCGGGTGATCCGGATCCGACATGGCCTTCTCCAGGTCCGCCAGCTCGTGGTGGAGGTCGCCGAGGCGGCCGCTGCCGGCGATGGCTTCGTCCAGCACGGGCCGGCCCTTCATCTCGTCCACCTCCTGGCGGAAGTAGCCGAGGCTGAGCTTCTTCGGCAGGCTCACGGTGCCGTCGTCCGCATGCTCCTCGCCCATGATCATGCGGAACAGCGTGGACTTGCCGGCGCCATTGGGGCCCACCAGGCCCACCTTCTCGCCAGGGTTGAGCTGGAAGCTGGCGTCGATGAAGAGCACCTGCTTGCCGTACTGCTTGCTGACATCGGAGAACGCGATCATCGGGGACGCCCCTGGCCAAACGATCAGTTTACTGCGCTGGGGCCTTTTTCACCGCAGAGACGCGGAGGCGCAGAGGGGCGCCGACCCACCAGGCCCCGGGCCCGCCGCGACGCGGCGGCCTTCACGCATCGCGTGAAGGTGGCAGAGGGAAGGGACGGGATTCCGCGCGCGAACGCGGAATCCCGTCCCTTCCCCCTGCCCAGCCCGGGCCGGCGCAGGCCAGGACCTCTCTGGGTCTCCGGGCCTCCGTGGTTCGACGGATCTCCTCAGCGTTCTCCGCGCCTCGGCGGTGAACCCCTCAGAGCGCCGTATGCCGGTGCTGGCACTCCACCCAGGCCTCGCTGCCGTCCCGGTAGGTCTCGCGCTTCCAGATGGGCACCCGGGCCTTGATCTCGTCCATGACCCAGGCGGCGGCCTGGAAGGCCTCGGCCCGGTGGACGGAGGCGGTGGCGACCACCACGGCGGCCTCGGTGAGGGGGACCTCGCCGACCCGGTGGTGGACGGCGCAGCCCAGGAGGCCGAACCGCTCGAAAGCCTGCTGGCGCAGGCGCTCCAGCTCCTTCTCGGCCATGGGGGCGTAGGCCTCGTAGCTCAGCTTGAGGACGGGACGGCCCTCGTGGTGGTCCCGGGCCCGGCCCTCGAAGACCACCAGGGCGCCGGCCCGGGGATCCGTGAGGCGCGCGGCCAGGGCCGCCGCGTCCAGCGGGGTGTCCTGCACCCGGATGTAGGGGATCGCGTCCGCCATGCTTCCACGGTAGCCCCGCCCGGGCGATCCTGGAACGATGCACACGCCGGTGGACCTCTTCGCGGATGGCGCCTGCCTCGGGAACCCGGGGCCGGGGGGCTGGGGCTACCTGCTGCGGGTGAAGACCTCCGCCGGCCCCCAGGAGAAGGAAGGCAGCGGCGCCGAGCGGGACACCACCAACAACCGCATGGAGCTCATGGCCGCCATCCAGGGCCTGGAATCGCTCACGCGGCCCTGCGCGGTGCGGCTCGTCTCCGACAGTCAGTACGTGGTGAAGGGCCTCACCGAGTGGCTGCCGGGCTGGAAGCGCAAAGGCTGGCGCAAGGCCGACGGCCAACCGGTGATGAACGCCGACCTCTGGCAGCGGCTGGAAGCCGCCGCGGCCCGGCACCGGGTCAGGGCCGAGTGGGTCCGCGGCCACGCGGGCCACGCCGAGAACGAGCGGGTGGACCGCCTCGCCAACGAGGCGGCGAAGTCCCTCCAGGGCTGAGCGCACGCACCAAGACGCGCGAAGGGCCCCGGAGGGCCCCTCACGATTCCTGTAGGCGCCGGTCAGCGCTTGAAGGCGTAGTTCATCTCCACGGTGCCGCGGGTGGGCTGGCCATTGCGCTGGGCCGGAGCGTACTTGGACTCCATGGCCGCGTTCACCGCCGCATCGTCGAAGCCCAGGTTGGGCGTGGCGCCCTGGAGGACCGTAGCCTTGAGGGGCCGGCCGGTCTCATCCACGAAGACGCGGAGCTTCACCGTCACCTCCCGGGTGGGACCCCAGGCCGCGAGGTTGCGGGCGCGGAAGGGGAGCTGGGGGCGGGCCTGGGAGACCACCGTGGCCGGGACCTCGCTCTGGACGGCCGAGGGGGCCGGGGCCGCCGGGGTCGGCGCTGCGGGGGTGGGCGCCTGGGCCTGGGTGGGGGCCTGGGTGGGCACCTGGGCGGGGGCGCTGGGCTGCTTCGGAGCCGGGGCCGGCGGGGGCGGCTCCACCTTCGCCACCTTGGCGATCTGCTCGGTCTTCTGCTCCGCCTGCTGGGCGGCGGCGGCCACCTTCTGACGGCGGGCCTCCAGCTCCTGCTGCTTCTTGGTGGCCTCCTCGAGCTGCTTCTGGAGGGCGGCCTTCTCAGCGGCGCTGGTGGTGGTCTGCAGCTGCTGCTGGAGCTGCTGCTGCTTCTGCTGGGCCTGGTTGGACTGGGCCTCCAGGTCGGCCTTCTGCTGGTCCAGCTCGGCCTTCATGCGCTGCAGCTCCACGAGCTGGGCCTGGACCGCGGGATCCACCCCCTTGGGCCGGTTCATGAAAACGAAGGCGCCCACGCCGACCACCACGAGGGCCAGCACACCGCCGACCACCAGGGTCTTGTTCTTGCTCTTCTCCTCCTCCTGCTCGAAACCCTCGATGTGCTGGGCCCGGGCTGCGCCGGAGCGGAGCGCCTCACCCGCGGCGGTGTAGGCGGTGAAGTTGTCCGCCTGCTCGGACTTGATGGCCGCGGTGTCCCGGTCGTTCTCCTCCCGGAACAGGGTGTGCATGAAGAAAGCCATGTTGAAGGTGGTCGGGCTGTAGTCGCCGTCGTAGAGCACGCGCTCCAGCTCGGCGTTGAAGGCCTCCACGGTGCCGAAGGGGTTGCCGGGGAGCAGCAGCCGCTTGAGGAAGCCCTTGATCTCCGCGGGGACGGGGCCGTCCTCCTGGGCGGCCTTGAGGGTCGCGCCGTCCACGGCCGCGCCCAGGTCGCCGCCCACGGGCAGCTTCTTGAAGGTCAGCAGCTCGTAAAGGATGGCGCCCACGCCGAAGAGGTCCTGCTGGAGGGGCGTGCCCTGCATCTGCAGGTAGGGGGCCAGCCAGTTCTGGAGGCCGGTGGCGCGGGGCAGGTAGCTCTTCATGGCCGCCGCGTAGGGGGCGTCCACGAGCTGGGCGGCACCCTCGAAGCTGACCCAGATGCTGTGGGGGCTCAGGAGCCCGTGGGTGACGCCCTTGGAGTGCATCTGGACGACGGCCTGGGCCACGCCCTGGATGACGGAGAGGGCGTGGTCCACGCCGAAGGGGATCTGCTCGTGCTGGGCCTTCTCGATGAGCTGGGCGAGGCTGCGGCCGGGGACGTAGTCGCAGGCGCAGAGGGGGGTCTTCCCGCCTTCGTAGTGGTAGCCCTGCCCGAAGGCCCGGGAGCCGCCCAGGAGGGGGATCACCCGCTCCACGTCGGCCTGCTTGGTGCCCATGCCCGCCTGGAAGAGCTCGTCGGAGAAGGTGCGGACGAGGACGTGCCGGTCGAAGGCGGCGCCCACGGACTGGACGGCGCGATGCAGGCTCCCGAAGGGATCCTTCGCGAGCTCGGCGGCGAGCAGGTAGGAACCAGCGCGGGTGTAGGTGGCCATGGGGACTCCGGTATCAGAGGGCGGTTCGGCGATTAGAAAACATAGATCGGAATCGGCGGGAAGACTAGGGAACCTGAGATTGACCCGCCTCAGGATCCGCCGGAAGCGGCCAGGTGGCACCCCAGCCTCGATAGAGGAGGATCCAGAGGTTCGCCGTGGCGTGCACGGCGTTGGAGAAAGACAGCTGGAGCTGGGCGAAGGGCAGGCTCAGGTCATCCCAGGGCCCCAGGCGCTTGCCGGTGGCGTCCACGCAGGCCTGGAGCACCTGGGTCCGGGCGGCCTTGGTGGCGGCCCAGGCCTGCAGCCGAGGCAGAGGATCCAGGGGGCCCTCCAGGGCCCAGAAGTCCTCCCGGGTGACCACCAGCTTGGGCAGCTTCTCGTCGGCATAGGCCTCGAAGGTGTCCCGGAGGGGCGTCACCCCGGTGGTGCAGGAGGGATCCTCCAGGGACTGGACCAGGTGGGCCAGCACGCCGAGCTCCCGGACCAGATCCTCGGCGCCGACCCCCTCCCGGCTCATGCGCTGGATGGTGCGGAACTCCGAGGCCACGTCCTCGGCGGTGGCGGGCTGGTCGTTGGCCTGGCCCTTCGCCGCCTCCAGGAGCACCTGGGGGTGTGCCCGGAGCAGGAGCGCCAGCCGCCTCGGGACCATGCGGACGGCCCGCACGGTCTCGGCCTCGTGCAGCCGCGGGGTCCAGGCCGCGAGGGGAGCGGCGGTCAGGAGCGCCGCCAGGGCGGGCGGCAGGATGCGGCGCAGGGTCCTCGCCGCCGTCAGGACCTTCGTCATGGGGTCGTCTCCTTCGGCGCGCTCCGCTCGGGGATGCCGAGAGCCCTGAGGCGGTGCAGCAGGGTGGTGCGGGCCATGCCGAGGCGGCGGGCGGCCTCGCTCTTGTTCCAGCGGCAGGCCTGGAGGGCCTCCTGGATGCTGCGGCGCTCCACGTCCAGCAGGAAGGCCGGCAGGTCCGTCCCCGGCGTGAAGGCGGGCGCCGCGGCGCCCGCGGGGACCGCGCCCGCCACCGCCGCAGGGAGGTCCTCCAGCCGTAGCCGCTCCGGGTCCGTGCCGAGGGCCATGGCCCGCTCGATGGCGTTCTCCAGCTCCCGCACGTTGCCAGGCCAGGCATGGGCCTCCAGGGCCCGCAGGGCCTCGGAATCCACCTGCTTCAGGGGCCTGCCCATGCGCTTCGCGAACTGCCGGATGAAATGGGCGGTCAGCGCCGGAATGTCCTCGGGGTGGTCCTTGAGGGCCTTGAGCTGGATCGGGATGACGTTCAGCCGGTAGAAGAGGTCCTCCCGGAAGCTGCGCTCCGCCACCCGGGCCAGCAGCTCCTCGTTGGTGGCGGCGATGACCCGCACGTCCACCTTCACGCTGCGGTCCGAGCCCAGGGGCGTCACCTCCCGCTCCTGCAGCACCCGCAGCAGCTTCACCTGGAGGCTCAGGGGCATGGTCCCGATCTCGTCCAGGAAGAGGGTCCCGCCCTCCGCCTGCTGGAACCGGCCGGGGCGATCCGTGCGGGCGTCGGTGTAGGCGCCCTTCACGTGCCCGAAGAGCTCGTCCTCCAGCAGGGACTCGGGGATGGCGCCGCAGTGGATGGCCACGAAGGGCTGCTTGGCCCGGGGGCTCGCCGCGTGGATGGCCCGGGCCACCAGCTCCTTGCCGGTGCCCGAAGGGCCCGTCACGAGCACGGTGCTGCCGGAGACCGCCACCCGGTCCGCCAGGTCCATGAGCTGGCGATGGTAGGTGGAGGAGCCCACCATGCGGGGGCCCGCCTCATCGCCGGCGCCAAGCTGGCTCTTCAGGCGCTTGTTCTCCTTGTTCAGGCGCGCCTTCTCCAGGGCCCGCTGGAGCGTGTGCTCCAGCTGCTCCACCTGGAAGGGCTTGATGACGTAGTCGTAGATCCCCATCCGCATGGCCTGGAGGGCCTGCTCCACGGAGGTGGAGCCGGAGAGCACCACCACGACCGTGTCCGGATCCTTCAGGGCCAGCTGAGCCAACTCCAGGCCGCCCAGATCCGGCAGGAGCAGGTCCAGCACCGCCAGGTCGAAGCGCTCGGATGTGAGCAGCTGGGCCGCCCGGAGGCCCGAGCCCGTCTGGACCACCTCGTGGCCGCGCCGGGCCAGCAGCTCCGAGACCAGGTCCAGCAGCCCCGGATCGTCGTCCACCAGCAGGATGCGCGGAGAGTCCACCTCCCCACTGTCCGGCTCTGGACGGAGAGCGTCAAGTTCGGAACGGGCCTTAGACTGGGGCCATGCTCACCCGAGAGTCCCTGTGGCGGCGCCTGGCCGGAGCCCCGGCCTGGCCGCTGGCCTGGGCCCTCGTCCCCGCCTGCGCCCTGCCCTGGCTGCTCCCGGAGACCTGGGACGGCGCCCTGGCGCCGGCCTGGATCGCCCTGGGCTGGGGCCTCGTGCTGGCCAGCGGGCTGCTCCTGCGCTGGCGGCGCCTCGCGGCCCTGCCCCTGGCCCTCGCCCTGGCCTGGGGGACCCTGGGCAACCTCCACCAGCGGGCCCGGTGGGAGGCCTCGCTGCCCCTGGGCTTCACGGCGATGGAGGGCACCGTCGCCGCCCCCTGGACCCTGGGCGGGGACCGCCTGCGGAGCGAGCTGGAGCTCACGGCGCCGGCAGGGCTGCGGGGACTCCGGGTGCCGGTGCGGGTCCCGGCGGACACGGCCCTCGCCCCCCTCCCCGCGCCCGGCACCCCGGTGCGCCTGCGGGGAGAGCTGCGGCCCGTGGATCCGGCGCCAGTCTTCCTCGGCGAGCGGCCCCTCTGGCGGGCCCGCAGCGACCGGGCGCCCCGCCGCCTCGCCCTGGGCAGCGCGGCACTGCTGGAGGTCCTCGGCCCGCCGCGGCCCTCCCCGGCGCTGCGGCTCCAGGCCTGGGCCCGGGCGCGCTTCGAGGCCCTGCCGCTCGAGGGGCCCGCGCGGGACCTCTGGGGCGCCCTGGCCCTGGGCATCCCGCCGGCGGATCCGGACCGCTTCAGCGTCTTCGCCGAGAGCGGCACCGTCCACGTCCTCGTGGTCTCGGGCCTGCAGATGACCCTCGTGATGGCGCTGCTGGAGGCCCTGCTGCGCCGCCTCCTGGGGCCCTTCGGCGCCGGGCGCTGGCGCGGGCTCGGGAGCACCCTGGGCTGCCTGGCCGGAGGCCTGGCCTATGGCCTCGTGGTCGGCTTCAGCGCGCCGGTCTGGCGCGGCTTCCTCATGGGCGCCGCCTGGGCCCTGGGCCGCGGCACCGGCTGGAAGCTGCCGCCGGCCCTGGGCCTGCACCTGGCCCTGCTGCTCTGGCTGATGGGCCATCCCGGCGCCGGCTGCGAGCCGGGCTTCCTGCTGGCCTGGTGGGCCCTGCTGGGGCTGCTCTGGGGCGCCGAGCCCCTGGCGGGCCTCCTGACGCCCCTGCTCGGGCGGATGGGCACGGGCCTGGCGCGGTTCGCCGCCCCCTGGATGGCGACGCTGCCCCTCCTCGCCCTGCTCCATGGCGGCGCGCCCACCTGGGGCCTCTTCGCCAACCTCCTGGTGCTGCCGGCGGTGGCGGTGCTGACGCCCCTCTGCCTCGCGCTCACGCTGCTGCCCCTGACGGGCCCTGTCCACCTCGTGGGCGCGGCGCTCACCTTCCTGGCGGACCGATTGGCGCCGGCCCTCGCCCACCTCACCCCCCTGGCGACGGGCCGGCTCACGCCCTGGATCCTCCTGCTGCTCGGCTGGCTCGCCCTGGCCCACCGGGCGGCGACGCTGAAGCGCACCCGGGCCTTGGCGGCGGCCCTCGCCGCCGGGACCTTCCTCCTCCTGGCCCGCCATGGCGTGGGCCGTGCGCCGGAGGCCCTCAGCCTGGAGGCGGTGGACATCGGCACCGGCGACGCGCTGATCCTGCGGGCGCCGGGGGCGGACACGACCGTCCTCGACACCGGCGAGGACCCCTGGGCCGCCCGGCGGCTGGTGCGCGCCCTCAGCCGCCGCGGCGTGCGGGGGCCCGTGCACCTCGTCCTCACCCACCCCCACGCGGACCACGCCGGCGGCTGGGCCACCTTCGCCCGGCTCTGGCCCCAGGCGGACCTGCGGGGCCCGGTCCTCGCCGAGCCTTCGGCCTGGGATCCCTGGAAGCCCGCCCGGGGCCCGGCCCTGGAGGCGATGCGGCGCGGGGAGGGCTGGCGCGACGGCGGTGTGGCCTTCAGCGTCCGCTGGCCGCCGAAGCCCTTCGCCCTGCCGGACGCCAACATGCTGAGCCTGGTGCTGCGGGTGCGCTTCCAGGACCGGGAGCTCTGGCTCATGGGCGACGCCCTGCAGCTCCAGGAGCGGGACCTGCTGGACCTCGACGATCCGGGGCCTGCCGGCGGATTCCATCGCATCCTCAAAGTCGGACACCACGGCAGCCGCAGCAGCGGCGATCCCGGCTGGTTGGCGGCCCTCCGGCCGGACGCGGCCCTCATCACCGCAGGCCTCCACAACCGCTTCGAGCATCCCCATGCCGAGACCCTCGCGGCGCTGCAGGCCGCCGGGATCCCCTTCGCCGTGGTGGGTCCCCGCCGGGGGCTGAGGCTCACGGCGGTGCCGGGCGGCTGGCAGCTGGAAGGCGGGGACGGCGGGACGGCCTTCCTGCCCTTCAGAACACCTTCAGGTCCACCAGCCGGTCGATGAGCTGCAGGCTGCCCTTCTTCTGATTGGCCCGCCACTGGGCCTGGGCGTCGGGGCCCACCTCGTTCACCACCGCCAGCGCCGCGCCCACGGGCACGCGCACCGCGTGGCAGGCGGCGTAGACCCCCGTCAGCTCCAGGTGCTCCGCGGCGCCGAGGGCGCCGAGGAGGGCCGCGCCCTCCCTGGTCTTCGTGATGGCCGGCGGCACCACGACGCCGTGTTTCGGCAGGGGGCCGTCGAAGGTGGTCGCCCAGCGGGTCGCCTCAATGACGGGCCGGTAGGCCTCCCCCCGCAGCTCCGCGAGGCTGGAGGCGATGGCCTCCGCGGCCCAGAGTTGGTCGCCGACGGCCAGGCGGTGATCGTAGGCGCCGCAGGTGCCCAGGAAGAGCACCGCCTCGGGCTTCAGCTCCGCCACGAGCCGCGCCGTGGTCGCCGCCGCCAGCAGGGCGCCGACGCCGGTGCAGGCCACCCGCCAGCCCGGAGGCGGCGCCTCCAGGAAGGGGCCGAGTTCAGGTGGGAAGGCTCCCAGCAGCAGCCGCGTCATGGGCTCCATCATCCCCGAA
>DASTWQ010000207.1:0-6164 GCA_035758545.1 Holophagaceae bacterium
GACGTGGACCTCACCACCGAGGACCACAACCTGAGCGTGAGCCGCCGCCATGCCCGCATCCTCTGCGAGCACGGCCGCTATTTCCTCCTGGAGGAGCCCGGTGTCGCCAACGGCACCTACGTGAAGGGCGACCGGGTGCAGCCCGGCGACGCCCGGGAGCTGCAGCCCGGGGATCGTGTGGGCTTCGGCATGGTGGTGCTGTTCTTCGAGAAGGCCTGAGGCGGCCATGGCGGACGAGGCCCCGGAAGGAGCCGTCGAGGTCTGGCGCGACGAGCACGGCGTCGAGTGGGAGCTGGCGGATTTCTCCGAGGGCGGCGCCGGCTGCGTGGTCCGCGAGCGCAACATCCTGGATCTGATCGACGGCGACGCGCGGGAGGGCTATGCCGTCATCGGGCGCTTCGGCGACGCCGAGGAGGCCCGGGACTTCCTCCGACGGGAAGGATTCGATCCCGTGGGGGTCTTCGATGCTTAGCTTCGACCGGGCCCGCCTGGCCGCCGACTACCTCCGGGCCCGGGCCGAGGTCCGCCGGGCCTCCCTGGGCACCCCCATCGCCCTCCTGGCCGCGGTCCTGCTGGCCTGGAAGGCCCGGGGCGACGGCTCCTGGATCCTCCACGTCGCGGCGATCCTCATCGCCCTCGCAGGGCCCTGGCTGCTCCGGGCGCTCCCGGTGCCCGGGTCCCTGACCGTCTACACCTCTGAGCTGGCGGCCTTCCCGCTGAACGGCCTCCTGCTCGGGGCCCTGGCCTGGCTGGAGGGTCTGGCGCTCCCCCGGGTGGAGATCGAGGGCGTGCCCTGGGCGCGCTGGCTCCTGCCGGGGCTGCTGATGCTCGTCCCCCTGGGCTACCTGCTCTCGGGCATCGCGGACTGGCTCCGCCGGCTGCGGCAGCGGGCCTGGATCCTGGAGATCCTCGCCGTGCCCCCGGTGGACGCCTACCTGCAGGAACCCTCCGGCCTCGTGTCGGCGGCGCTGGCGATGCCCCCCCGCCGGGACGACCCCTGGGCCCAGTTCCGCACGGTGCCCGCCAGCGCCCGGAACCTGCGCCTGTTCTTCAGCCTCGACACCTCCCGCCACGGGCTCTGGCGCGTGGCCTTCTCGGACGGCTACGCGCTGGTCCTCTTCCAGGACGGCACGGGCTGCGAGGCGGTGGCCCCGGGCGGCATCAGCCTCGCGGTGGACGACGCGGCCCGGCCCGGCCAGCGGGAGCGGATGATCCTTGTCCGCTGGAACGGCCACCTCCACGAAGGCCGCATCCTGCCGGACGACCTGCTCAAGATCCAGGCCTGGAACAGCCGCAGCACCGGCTTCGAGCCGCGCTCCACCGTGCCCACGCCGGGGTTCTGATGGACGCGGCGGGCAGGGACACCGGTCGCGTGGAGGCCTTCAGCGACGGGGTCTACGCCATCGCCATCACCCTGCTCGTGCTGGACCTCAAGGTGCCGCCCGCCTCCGCGGACCTGGCGGCCTTCCTCCGGGGACAGTGGCCCACCTACGCGGCCTTCCTGACGAGCTTCCTGGTGCTGGGCATCATGTGGCTCAACCACCACCGGCTCTTCCGGCTCATCCGCCGGGTGGACCACGGGCTCCTCCTGTGGAACGGCGCGCTCCTGCTCGTCACCGTGACTCTGCCCTTCGGCACGAGCCTGCTCTCCGAGCACCTGCGGCATCCCGGGGGACACCTCGCGGCGGAGATCTATTCGGGCCTCATGCTCGCCTGCGCCGCCTGCTACAACGGGCTCTGGCTGCACCTCGCCTCCCGGCGGCGCAAGGAGCGGCTCCTGGTGGCCGCCTGCGGCCACCCCGAGGTCCAGGCCATCCACCGGGCCTACCTCGTCGGGCTGGGGCTCTACGCGGCCGCGTTCCTGCTGGCCTTCGTGAACCCGCTGCTGGCGCTCCTGGTTCAGGCGGGCCTCGCCGCCTACTTCGCCCTGCCGCCCAAGAGCCTGGAGCTGCCGGCGGCCTAGTCGCGGATCCTGATCGCGCGCCGCGCGGCCTGAAATCAGGAAGGGGGCCCTGCGGGGCCCCCTTCCTTCGGACGATCGGAGGTCAGTGGTGGGCGCCGACGCCCATGGCCTTGGCGGCCTTGGTGAGCTCGGGGACCACCTCGAAGAGGTCGCCCACGATGCCGTAGTCGGCGATCTTGAAGATCGGCGCCTCGGGATCCTTGTTGATCGCCACGATGTACTTGGAGCTGCTCATGCCGGCGAGGTGCTGGATGGCGCCGGAGATGCCCGCGGCGATGTACAGGGTGGGGCTCACGACCTTGCCGGTCTGGCCCACCTGGATGCTGTGGGGCAGGCCCCAGCCCGCGTCCACGGCGGCGCGGGACGCGCCCACGACGCCGCCGAGGGCCTCGGCCAGGTCCTCGAGGAGCTTGAAGTTCTCGCCGCTCTTGAGGCCGCGGCCGCCGGCGACGATGACGTTCGCCTCGGTGAGGTCCACCTTGCCGCCGCCCTTGGCGAGGATCTCCTTCACGATCGCCTTGAAGCCGCCCGCGGGGGCCTCGACGGCCTCCATGGCGCCGGCGCCGGCCTTCTCCGTGGCGGGGAAGACGTTGGGCCGGGTGGTGGCCACCTGGATGGCGCTGGTGAAGCCGGTGGTGGCGAAGGCCTTGCCGGCGTAGACCGGGCGCAGGGCCTGGAGCTTGCCGCCTTCCATGGAGAGGCCCGTCACGTCGCCGGCGTACCCGGCCTCGAGCCGCGCGGCGGCCCGGGGCAGGGCGTCCTTGCCCATGGCGGTGGCGGCGCCGAGCACCACCGTCGCGCCCTTGGCCTTGGCGGCGTCGGCGATGGCGGCGGCGAAGGCGTCGCTGGAGTAGGAGGCCAGCGCGGGCGAGGCGCAGGTCAGGATCAGGTCCGCGCCGTAGGTCGCGGCGTCGGCGGCGCCCTCGGCGGAGGCGCCGACGGTGAGGGCGGCCAGTTTCAGGCCCGCGGCGTCCGCCAGCCGGCGGCCCTCGCTGAGGGCCTCGGCGCTGGGCTTGCGGAGCTTGCCGTCCTTGAGTTCGCAGAACACGAGAATCATCGGGGAGTCCTTTCGTCAGTGTCCGCGGATCAGAAGACCTTGGCTTCGTTCTTGAGGGCGACCATCAGGGCCTGGGCCTGGCTGGCGGCGTCGCCCTCCAGCTTGCGGCCCTCGGGGCGGGCAGGCGGCAGGGCCATCGCCAGGGTCCCGGTGGCGGGCGCGTGGCCGGCGGCCTCGACCTCCTCGATGGTCTTCTTCTTGGCGGCCATGATGCCCTTGAGGCTGGCGTAGCGGGGCTCGTTGAGGCCCTTCTGGGCGGTGATCACGGCGGGCAGGCTGCCCTCGACCACCTCGGTCCCGCCCTCGATCTCGCGCTCGGCGCGGAAGGAGCCCTCGCCCACCTCCAGCTTCACCACGACATTGGCCTGACCGATGCCCAGCAGCTCGGCCAGCATCGGGCCCACGGCGCCGTTGTCGCCGCCGATGCCCTTGTTGCCGGAAAGGATCAGGTCGAAGGCCTTGTCCTTGGCGAAGGCCGCCAGCATGGACGCGATGGCGAGGGTGTCGCCCTGGCCATCGCCCTTGAGCAGCACGGCGTGGTCCGCGCCAAGGGCGAAGGCGTTGCGCAGGATGTCCTTGGCCTTCTCGTCGCCCACGGTCACGGCGGTGACCTCGGCGCCCTTGGCCTCCTTCAGCCGGAGGGCCTCCTCGAGGGCGTACTCGTCATAGGGGCTGGTGATCCACTTCACGTCGGAGGGGTCCAGCGACTTGCCATCGGCGGCGACCTTCACCTTGGTCTCCGTGTCCGGCACCTGCTTGAGGCAGACGAGGATCTTCATGGGCACTCCAGGAGGGCCGTGCGGCCAAAGCCCCATCCTACCGCGGGTCCTGCGGCGCCCCAAGCTAAGCCCCTGGACAAGGCCCTGGGCATGGTAAAAAGGAGCATCATGCACCCATTCCAGCGCTCCCGCGTCGCGCTCCCGGTGGCCACCGCGGGGCTTCCGCTCCTCGCCCTCGCCCTCGCCCTAGGCTGCGGCCGGGACGCGGCCCAGGCGCCGCCGAAGCTGCTCCGGCCGGGTCTGGCCGCCGTCCCGGCCCCCCCGCCGCCGGAGGTGACGCCGGAGGGCCAGCCCGGCCTGCCCCAGATCCACCTCCAGGCCGACACCCTCGTCACCGCCGGCACTTCCGGGCACCAGGCCCAGGCCTTCGGGGATGATGGCCTCCAGTACCAGTGGTTCATCCAGGGGGGCAGCTTCGAGGGCGACGCCTCCGGGAGCAGCGTGACCTGGACCGCCGGCGATCCCGGCGAGGTGCGGCTGTTCTGCCAGGGCACCAACGCCGCCGGCAAGCGGAGCGTCGTCCTGGCCCGCGTCCAGGCCGAGGCGCCCCCGGCCATCGACCGGTTCGAGGCCTCCCCCGCGGTCCTGACCGCGGGCAAGTCCGCCCGCCTGAGCTGGGGCGCCCGGGAAGTGAAGTCCCTGACCCTGGATCCCGGAGGGGTGGACGTGATGGCCGTCACCGGCCCCGGCTACCCGGTGAAGCCTGCGGAGACCACCCGCTACACGCTCACCGCCACCAACGCCGCCGGGGCCTCCGTCACCCGGACCCTGGACCTGAAGGTCGTCCCGCCTCCCGCCATTTCGGCCTTCCGGGCCCAGGGGGCCGTGAGCGTCGGCCAGGCGCTGACGATCCAGGCCCAGTACAGCGGGGGCAAGGGCGAGATCCGGCGCGGCGACACCCTGCTGGCCTCCGGCGGACCGGGCACCCTCCAGGCCAGAGTGGCGAGCCTCAAGGCCGGCGACACCTTCACCCTCACGGTGACCAGCGAATCCGGCGACACGGCCACCCGCACCCTGAGCTTCCATGCGCCTGCCGCTTCGGCGACTCCGGCCCAGCCCCCGGCCCCGGCGCCCGCCCAGCCTGAGGCGCCCGCGCAGCCCGAGGCTCCGGCCAAACCGTGAAGACCCTCCTCCTCCGCTAGGCTGGAGGGATGGACGCACAGGCATTCGACGGCGCGCTGGTCTTCACGGGAGGCGGCACGGGCGGGCACTTCTTCCCCGCGGTGGCCCTCGCCGAGGGGGCCCGCGCCCGCTGGCCGGAGCGACCCATCGCCTTCGTGGGCGCCACCCGGGGCATCGAGGCCCGAAAGCTGCCCGGCAGCGGGTGGCCCCACCTCCTGCTGGACGTGGAGGGCTTTCTCGGCCGGTCGCCCCTGGCGGCGGCCCGCGCGGCCTGGAAGCTCTGGCGGGCCAAGTCCACCCTCGTCCGGAGGTGGAGGCGCCACCGGCCCTGGGCCGTGGTCGGCACCGGCGGCTACGGCGCCGCGCCGGCTCTCCTGGCCGCGAAGGCCCTGGGCATTCCCTACTTCCTCCACGAGAGCAACGCCGCCCCAGGCGCGTTGGTGAAGCAGCTCGCCCCCGGCGCCGCCCGGGTCTGGTGCGGCATGGAGGCCGTGAAGGAGCTGCTGCCCGGCGCCGACTGCCTCACCGCAGGGACGCCCGTGCGGGAAGCCTTCCGTCGGCCCTTCAAGTCGATCAAGGAGCTGCGCCGGCCTTTCCAGCTCCTGGTGCTGGGCGGCAGCGGCGGTGCCCGGGCCGTCAACGACGCCATGATGGTCGCGGCACCCATCCTGCTTGAGCAGTTCCCCGACTGGACGATCCTGCATCAGGCCGGCCCCAAGGAATTCGAGCGTCTCCAGGGCGCCCCCCGCCACGAGCGGCACCAGGTCGTGCCCTTCATAGAGGACATGGCCGGCGCCATGGAGGCGTCGAGCCTCGTGGTGAGCCGCTCCGGCGCCTCCACCTGCGCGGAGCTGAAGGCCGCCGGACGCGGTGCGATCCTCATCCCGCTACCCACCAGCGCGAACAACCACCAGCTCAGGAACGCCGAGGCCATGGCCAAGGAGCACCGGGTCGTGCTCGTGCAGCAGCAGCCCAACCTGGCGGATCATCTGGAGGCCCACGGATTCAGCCACATGAGCAACGCCTACGCCCGGGTGCAGCTGGCGAAGCAGCCGGAGCCCAACCGGGCCGTGGAGATCTGCCTGGAGGATCTGGCGGAGCGCATGAAGGGCTGAGGGGGCCATTCACCGCGGAGGCGCGGAGGACGCCAAGAAAAGCTGCCCGCGAAGGGCCGCGAATCCCTGCCGAACGTGCGTGAAGGTGGCAGGGGGCGGCGACAGCGAGCTCAGGTGCAGCGCCTGAT
>DASTWQ010000256.1:0-5273 GCA_035758545.1 Holophagaceae bacterium
TGCCCGAGCTGCGGGGAGAAGAACTGACCATGGCGCCTCGGCATCCGCGGCGGGGCCGCTGATGTGGCATCCCACGAAGGACGCCTGCCGGCGCCTCTGGGGGCGCCGTTGGGCGCGCCGAACCACCTATCTCATCGCCGCGGGACTGGGCACCGCCTTCGGCGGATCCTGGTTGCTGCAGCGCCCCGCCGTGGCGCAGTGGGCGGTCTCCAAGGCGGATCGCTGGCTTCGGGAGGAGACGGGCCTCAATCTCTCCGTGGGCCACCTGGAAGTCCATCCTCTGCTCGGGACCCTCGAGCTCGACGAGGTCTCCCTCGGCGGGGACCTGCTCACCATCCGCCGGGTGGACCTGCGGGTGGATCCGGGCTCCTTCCTCTACCGGACCCCCCACATCCTGACGGCGCGGATCGTGGAGCCCCACGCGCGCCTGAGCCCCGACCGGGTGGCGAGGATCCATCTCAAGCCGCGGCCGGCTACGGACCAGAAGACGCCGGAGGTCCTGCTGGACCTGCTCAGCGTCAGCGGTGCGCGGGTGGAGGTGCTGGAGCCGGTCTGGGGCCTGCCGAAGGGGGAGCTGGCCTTCGACCTCAAAGGCCGGGGGCAGGGACCCAACCAGCTCCGGGTGAACCTCGTGGCGCCCCTCCTTCGGGTGGACGGCCCCCGGGGGCAGGAGCGGGGCCGTCTCGACCTGGACGCGGACCTCTCAGACCACTGGATGGTGCTCCAGTCCCTCCACGGTGAGCTCGGTCCCACCCGCCTCACCGCCACCGGCGCCTTCGAGCCGAGGGCCGGCCACCGGTTCGAGGTGAAGGCCGACACCGCGGCGGACCTGGAGCAGCTCTTCGCCTGGGCGGGCGCCCGGAAGCCCTCCCTCGCCGGCCGGCTGCAGGCCCATGCGGAAGCCACAGGCACCCTGGCCCGGCCCCGCTGGACCTTCCGCGCCCGGGGAGAGGGCCTGCGGCCGGGAGATCCTCGCTTGGCGCCGGGCGCCCTGGACCTCCAGGCCTCCGGCGGCGCCGAGGAGGCCTCCCTCGACCAGCTCCGCTGGGAGAGCCCCCAGGGCCGCGTCGAGGCCAGCGGCCGCTGGAGCCGCGCCCGCACCAGCGCCCGGCTCCAGGTCCAGGGCGTCGCCCTGGAACCCCTGGCCCAGGTGGCCCACGCTCAGCCCCTGGTCGGCGTCCGGGCGGATCTCATGGCCCAGCTCGAGGGCCCCGGGGATCCCAAGGCCATGGCCTCTCCCGCGGCCTGGCAGGCCAGCGCCAAGGTCGCCCTCACCCAGGATGGCGCGTCGGCGGGCGGGTTCAGCGCCTCGCTGAAGAACGGACAGGCGGCGATCCCGGACCTTTCCCTCGCCCTCCGGGCCCTGAGGGTGGTCGGCTCCGGCACCGGACGGCTGGATGCCCGCGGCCTGGCCGCGCTCCAGGCCCAGGGCCGGGCGAGCGTGGAGGCTGGCGAAGTCGCCCGCGCCCTGGACGGCTGGGGCGTCGTCTCCCTCGACATGGGCGGCCAGACCGAGGCCCAGGCCAGGCTCTCCTGGAGCCGGGTCGACGGGCTGCAGCTGGATGGCGGCGTGGACGTGCAGCAGCCCCGCTGGCACCGGGCGGAGGCGGATCACCTGAAGGCCGACGTCACCATCCGGAAGGATGACCTCTCGATCACGGGCCTCCACCTGGAGAAGGGCCCTGGCGCCGGGGAAGGCCAGCTCCTGCTGAGCTGGGATCCCCGCCATGCCGGTGATGCCTTCGATCTCACCTTCACCTTCCACGACCTGCCGCTGGCGGAGGGCCTTCGCGCCGCGGATCTGGACCTGCCCATGTCGGGCCTGGGCAGCGGGGACGTGCGGCTGCGCGGCCCCTTCGACCGCCTGCGGCTGCAGGGGCAGGCGCGGCTGGTGGATGGCCGGATCTACGGCCTCGCCATCCCCGCCGCCGCGACGGGCTTCGACTTCGACCTCGACACCCTTCGCATGCGCCTCGATCACCTCCAGGTGGCCGGGGGCGCCGGGGACCTCGGCGCGGGCGGGGCCGCGCCCACCGGCCCGCTGGCCCTCCACGGCGGCGGAGACCTCGATCTGAAGGCGCTGACGGCGGATGTGCGCCTGTCGGGCCCCGTGGACACCGGCCTCCTGCAGGTTCCGGGGCCGCAGATCCAGGGGGACCTGGACCTGCACCTGAAGGGGCCCCTCGCCTCGGCTTTCGGCGGCCTCGACCTGCCCTATGGCACCGCCAGCTTGCGGCACGGCATCGTCTTCTTCCAGGATCAGAGCCTCGTCGGCCTCGAGGCGGACCTCACCCGCCAGGGCCCCCGGCTCACCTTCCTGGGGGGCTTCTCCCGCCACAAGGACCGGGCGCTGACCCTGGATCTGGGGGACCGGGGGACCTCGCTCTTCGGCAAGGCCAGCCTGCGGCTGGATCCCTCCACCGCGCCCACCGCGGCCCTCGCTGCCCAGTTCAGCCGCGGCGTGCTGCAGGACCTCAGCCTCGACCTCAGCGCCGACGGCAGCTACGGCCCCGGCGGCCTGCGCTGGCAGGGCCGGCTGGAGGAGCTGCACGGCGATTTCGGCGCCTTCGATCTGGGCCAGTCCCGCCCCGCCGCGCTGCAGGGCACGGAGAAGTCGGCCACGCTCAGCCTGGAGCTGGAGGGCCGCCAGAAGGGCGAGACGGGCGAACCCTCGGCCCGGGCCACGCTGGCGGGCACCCTGCCCTTCTCCACTCGGGAGGGCCTGGACCTGCGCTCCACGGGAACCATGGACCTGGCCAACTTCAAGGTCATCCTCGACACCCTGCTGGACGTGGATCCCTACAGCGTCCTGGGCGAGACCAAGCCGAAGGGGCGGGGCGAGTATGATCTGCGCGCCTACGGCACCTACGCCGAGCCCTACGCCGACGGCGAGGTCCGCCTGGCGGACGGCAGCCTGCGCCTGGGGGACTACCCGAGCCTCAACCACCTCAGCTTCACCCTCCTCGCCAAGGGCCGGGACCTGACCTTCCCCAAGGACCGCCCGCTCCGGGCGGACCTCGCCCAGGGCGCGCTCACCCTGGACGGCACCGCCACCTGGGCCCTGGGGGGCCTTGCGAGGTACGACTTCAACGCCGCCGTGAAGGGCTTCCAGCTGCGGGACCTGCCCGGCCTTGAGGGCGCCGAGGCCGGGGGCAGCCTGGCGGTGAACCTGCGGGGCGACGAGAACGGCGGCCTGCTCCGGGGCCGGGTGGACGCGGACCGCCTCTCCTACCAGGCGGACATCAACCTCTCCGACCTGATCCTGAAGAGCGCGCTGTCCGAGAGCGGGCTCACGCTGCTGAACCCGGATGATCCCCTGGATCGCATCGCCCTCGACCTGGACCTGCACCTCATCCAGCCCTGGGCCTGCGACACCAACCTCCTGAAGCTCGAGGGGCGGCCCGAGGGCAGCTTCAAGGTGCTCGGCACCCTCGCCCACCCCGGCCTCAAGGGCCGCATGGACTTCCTGCCCGG
This sequence comes from Holophagaceae bacterium, assembly GCA_035758545.1. Classification (GTDB taxonomy): domain Bacteria; phylum Acidobacteriota; class Holophagae; order Holophagales; family Holophagaceae; genus JAFDVN01. The sequence goes on from DASTWQ010000256.1 coordinate 3,475, forward strand.
CGGGCGCGTCACCAACCTCCTGCCTGCCGGGGACCTGGTCATCGACCGGGGCTACCTCTCCTTCACGGATCCCGCGAGCAACGACCCCTACATCAACCTGCACGGCACCGTGCAGGTCCCGGGCTACCAGGTGGAGCTGGAGGTCCACGGCACCCTGAGCAACCTCGACATCGTGCCCAGCTCGACGCCGAGCCTGCGGCGGGACGAGATCGTGGCCATCCTCATCCAGCCCGAGCTGGCGGCCACCATCGCCTCCAGCACGCCGGGCAGCTCCCAGAGCGCCCTCAGCTCCGGCCTCGCCAGCGCCGGCTCGGGCCTGGTGACGACCCTGGCCCTCGCGGACCTGCAGGAGCGGGTGCGGCGCACCTTCGGCCTGGACCGCGTCAGCGTGAGCCTGCGCACCGGCGGCGGCAGCGGCAACCTGGAGCGCGACATCCAGGTCGGCAAGACCTTCACCTTCTTCGACCGGCGCATCCCCCTGCTGGCCTTCCAGCGCAAGTCCGGGGAGCTCACCACCACCGGCGCCACCATCGAGCTCCGCTTCGGCGGCGTCGTGCTCAACCTCGGCGTCGCCCAGACCGCCGGCCAGGGCCTCGATCCCACGGGAGAGATCCTCCATACCTGGAGCCCCAGGTAGGGTTGAAGTGGCGAGGGTTGAGGTGGCGAGGGTTGAGGTGGCGAGTCCAACGCGCGAGACTGGTCTCGCGATCCTCCTGCCTTCAGACCTCGCCCCTCGCCGCCTCGACCCTGATGATCACCGTCCTCGCCTTCGCCCGCTACCGCGACCTGCTCGGCTTCCAGCGCCTGGAGCTCCCGGCCTCGCCCACCCTGGGGGAGCTGCTGGCGGACGCCCGCTTCGCCGGGCTGCCGAAGGATGCCCTTCTGGCGGTCAACCAGGCCTTCGCGGATCGGGGCGCGGCGCTGCAGGACGGCGACGAGGTGGCGCTGCTCCCGCCGGTCAGCGGGGGCTGAAGCTCCCGCGAAAGGGGTGCTGCCCTCAGCGCCGCTTCCAGAAGTCGAACTCGGGCTCGTAGCGGACATCCCCCATCTCGGCGAGCTTCTCCTCAAGGTGGGTGCGGGCGTCCGCCATGGCCTGGTTGTAGACGCTCGGGCCGAATTCCCGCAGCACGAATTCCAGGACACGGCGGGCCTTGAGATCGCCGATCTCCTCATCCAGCTCCTCCCGGAAGAAGCGCTGGATGGAACCCTTCAGATGGGCCTCGGTGGCGGGATCGAGGGTGATGGCCATGGGGCTCCCGTGGGCTTCAGGCGTCCCGCCGGATCTCCACGATCTCGCCGCCGGTGAGGCGCAGCAGCTCCTGGAGGGCGGGCTCGTTGCGGAGGCGGTCCTCGGGCCGCTCGGCGGCGGCGGGACCCTCGAAGGCGATCTCGAGGCGGGCGGCGCCCAGGGCCCGGAGGAGGGCGGGGTTCGCCTGTTCCCGGGCCAGGTCCTGGGCTGTGTTGCGGACGTTGGCGGGGAACCGGAGGCTGAGGATCGCGCCGTCGAAGGCCAGGTCCGAGGCCATGTGGAAGACCGGGGCATAGGCCCGGAAGCGCCCCTCCTCGCCAGCCTTCACCGACTCGGCGCAGGCCCGGCGGAGGGCGTCCCCCTCCAGGCCCGCGCGGAGCCCCGGCATGGCGGGGACGGCCTGGGCGGGCTTCGGAGCTTCGGGCTTCGGGACTCCTGGTTCCTGCGGTTCCGGTTTCGGGGCTTCGGCCTTCGCGGCGGGAACAGGCTCGGGCGCAGGCCGCGGGGTGGGCGCCGGAGCCGGGCTAGGGCGCGGCGGCGATCCGGGCGC
>DASTWQ010000259.1:0-2992 GCA_035758545.1 Holophagaceae bacterium
GAGGGGACCCGCGGGGCGCTCCGGCGCCGCCAGGCGCGAGGCGGCCTCCTCCAGGAGCCGGTGCACCCGCTGGGCCACCTCCAGCAGGCCGCGGCCGGCCTCGGTGAGCTGGACCCCGTGGGGATGGCGGGTGAGGAGCGGGCGGCCCGCGGCCTCCTCCAGCTGGCGGACCTGGGCGGTCACCGCGGGCTGGGAGAGGTTCAGGCGCCGCGCGGCCTCGGAGATGCGGCCCGTGATCGCCACCATACGGAAGGTTTCCAGGCGCCTGGAGTCGAGCGGGTCACCCATCAGATTCGCTGATGCCATATCCAATCATAAGATTATTCCTTCCGATGGAAGGCAGGAGACCCTCGGAGCATGTCGGAAACCCGGTCCCGCCTCGCCGCTGTCCTCTTCCCCCTCCTCGCCCTGCTGGTCCTGTGGCCGAGGATCTCCGCGGGCATCGCCCTCGTGGCGGGCATCCTGCTGGCCCTGACCCTGGGCAACCCCTTCCAGTCCCTCACCCGGAAGTGGACCCACACGCTGCTCGCGCTCTCGGTGGTGGGGCTCGGCGCGGGCATGGACCTCCGGGCCGTGGCGAAGGCCGGGCTCCAGGGCCTGGGCTACACGGTGGTGAGCATCACGGCCTCCATGGCCCTCGGCCTCTTCCTGGCCCGGCGGTTCCGGCTGAACCGGGACACGGGCCTGCTGGTCACCGTGGGCACCGCCATCTGCGGCGGCAGCGCCATCGCCGCCGTGGCGCCGGTCATCCGGGCGGAGGAGCACGACACCTCCGTGGCCCTGGCCACGGTCTTCCTCCTGAACGCCGTCGCGCTGCTGCTCTTCCCCGCCATCGGGCACGGGCTCCACCTGAGCGAGCACCAGTTCGGGCTCTGGGCCGCCCTCGCCATCCACGACACCAGCTCCGTGGTGGGCGCGGGCCAGGCCTACGGCCCCCAGGCGCTGCTGGAGGCCACCACGGTGAAGCTGGCCCGGGCCCTCTGGATCGTGCCCGTGGCCTTCACCGTGGGCCTGCTCTGGCACCGGGGCGCCAAGGAGGTCGCCGCCGCCGAGCGCAAGGCCAAGAAGCCCTGGTTCATCCTCGGCTTCCTCGCCGCCGCGGGCCTCGTCACCTACCTTCCGGTCCTCCACGGGCCGGGCCACGCGGTGGCCGTCGCCGCCCAGCGCAGCCTGGTGCTGACCCTCTTCTTCATCGGCGCGAACCTCACGAGGGAGGCCCTGAAGAAGGTGGGCCTGCGGCCCTTCCTCATGGGTGTGGCCCTCTGGATCCTCGTGGCGGGCATCAGCCTGGCGGCGATCCGGAGCCAGCTCGTGCGTTGAAATCCATTCACCGCCAAGGCGCGAAGGGCGCAAAGAGGAAACAGAACCACGGAGGCTCGGAGACACAGGGGGGCCCGGGCCTGATGGGTCGACGCGTCTTGGCGTCCTTCGCGTCTTTGCGGTTCAGCTTCTCAGGAGGTCCAGGAAGGCCTCGCCGTACTGGATCAACTTCTTGGGCCCCACGCCGCTGAGGGCCAGGAACTCGGCGTCGGTCTGAGGCTTGAAGCGGGCCATCTGCTGCAGGGTGGCGTCGCTGAAGACCACGTAGGACGGCAGGTTCTTCTCGTCCGCCAGCCGCTTGCGGAGGGCCTTCAGCGCCAGGTAGAGGGCCTCGTCGCCCTCGGCGGGCGGCGCCGGCGTGGGGGCGGTCCGGGTCTTCGCCACCTTCGGGGCGAGGGCCAGCAGGTCCACGCCGGTGCAGAGGTCGCAGGAGGCGCCGCAGGGCGGGATGCGCTCGCCCAGGTAGGCCGCCAAGGCCTGGTGCCGGCACTGGCCGCCCTCGGCGAAGCGGAACATCTCCCGGACCTGGCGGTTCTGGCCCGCCGCCAGGGCGGGATCGAGGCCCTCGGAGAACCGCTCCAGGGAGAGCACGTCCGCCCAGGAGTAGAAGAGGATGCAGTCGCTGTCGGCGCCGTCGCGGCCCGCGCGGCCGATCTCCTGGTAGTAGCCCTCCATCGACTTGGGCATGTCCCGGTGGATCACGAAGCGGATGTTGCTCTTGTCGATGCCCATGCCGAAGGCTACGGTGGCGCAGACCACCTCCACGTCATCGCGACGGAAGGCCTCCTGGGCCCGGTCCCGGGCCTCGGCGTCCATGCCCGCGTGGTAGGCGGCGGCGCGGATCCCCTTCGAGCCGAGGAAGTCGGCGGTGGCCTCCGCGGACTTCCGGGAGAGGCAGTAGACGATGCCGCTCTGGCCCGCCCGGGCGCGCACCAGGCGCAGGATGAGATCCCGGACGCCGTCCCCACCCCCCTTCTTGATGGCGTGCAGCTTCAGGTTGGGCCGGAAGAAGGAGCCCTGGAACCGCGCGGGGGCCTTCATGCCCAGCTGGGCGACGATGTCGTCCTGGACCTCCCGGGTGGCGGTGGCGGTGAGGGCCAGCACCGGCACGCCGCGGAAGCGGTCCTTGAGCCCGGCGAGGTTCCGGTAGGCCGGGCGGAAGTCATGGCCCCACTGGCTGATGCAGTGGGCCTCGTCCACGGCGATGAGCCGCAGGTCCAGCTCCTCCAGCAGGGAGGCGATGTAGGCCTCGAGTCCTTCCGGCGCGGCATAGACGAGCTCGTAGTGGCCGCGCTTCAGGGCGAGGATGCGCTCGCGGCGGGTCTCGGGATCCAGGCTGGAGTTCAGGAAGGTGGCGCGCACGCCGGCCTCCGTGAGGGCGTCCACCTGGTCCTTCATGAGGGCGATGAGCGGGGAGATGACGAGGGTCGTGCCGCCCATGAGTCGCGCCGGCAGCTGGTAGGTGAGGGACTTGCCGGCGCCAGTGGGCATCACGCCCAGGCAGTCCCGACCCGCCAGCACCGCGCGGATGATGTCCTCCTGGCCGGGGCGGAAGGTGTCGAAGCCGAAGGTGGCCTTGAGCCGCTCCCGCAGGTCCGGCGCCGCCAGGCGCTTCAGCTCCGCGAGGACCTCCGGCGTGAAGCGCCCGGGCTCGGCGCGGTAGAGGGCCCGC
>DASTWQ010000058.1:0-2022 GCA_035758545.1 Holophagaceae bacterium
CCCGGCCTCCTCGACCGGGTCCGCCGCCTGCTGGGAGTCAAAGCGTGAGCCTCGCCCAGGGAAGCGTCAGCCTCAAGCGGTTCCTCGTCCTCGGCCCCGTGCCGGACGAGAAGGACCTCGTCGCCGGCCTGGCCCAGGACCGGTTCCGGCCCTTCGAGGACGGCCTCGACGAGGAGCGCATGGGCTGGGTGGACTGGCGCAACCCGCTGCTCATCCCCGCGGAGCCCGACTGGGTCATCCAGGAGCGCTTCGCCCTCTTCGCCCTGCGCCTGGACACCCGCCGCGTGCCCACGTCCCTGCTCAAGGCCCACGTGGATCTGCGCCTGCGCCGGCTGATGGCGGAGAAGGACCTCGTCCGGGTCGGCCGCGAGGCCCGGCTCTCGGTGCAGGACGAGGTGAAGGCCGAGCTGATGAAGAAGGTCCTCCCGGCCCTCAAGGTCATCGAGGTGGCCTGGGACCTGAAGGGCGGCCAGCTCTGGACCACCGCCAGCGCCTCCAAGGCCCAGGAGGCCCTGTCCAAGCTCTTCATGAAGTCCTTCGGCTGCGAGCTGCAGCCCATGGCCCCGCTGGTGCTCGCCAGCCGCGTGGCCCACGACCTGCCGGCGGAGGCCCTCGTGGCCCTCGATCCCCTCGACCTGGCGTTGGAGGAAGCCTGATGAAGCCCCTGGAACTGATCGAGCAGGGGCGCTTCCTCGGCGAGGAATTCCTCCTCTGGCTCTGGATGCGGGGCACCGCCGAAGGCGGCGTCTCCGGCGAGGCCGGCGACCACAGCGCCTGCTTCGTGGACGACGCCGTCATGCTCGCCGCGGAGCACGGCGAGGTGAAGGAGCTCTCCCTCCGCAAGGGCAATCCGGCGGAGAGCCGGGAAGCCTTCGAGGCCCTCTCCCGCGGCATGCGGCCCGTGCGGGCCAAGCTGCGGATCCTCTCCGGAGACCTGGAGTGGGTCTTCACCCTCACCGCCGCCACCCTGGACATGGGCGCGATGAAGGTGCCGCCCTCCGCCGCCAAGGGCGAGGTGGACCGCATCCATGAGCGGCTCTTCCTGCTGGAGGAGGGCGCGGGCCACCTGGAGCGCCGCCTGGGCCGCTTCCTTCGCGAGCGGTCCGAGGATCCCGACGGCATGCAGGAGGCCATGCGGGCCTGGATCCGCGGCGGCATGAGCGGCGATGGCGGCTTCGGCACCGGGGCGACGAGCCCCGACGAGGTGCCATGGAAGGCCTGATGCGGCTCCGGGCCCTGGCGCTGATGGCGGCGGTCCTCGCGGCCCCGGCCGGTCTCGCAGCCCAGGCCTCCGATCCCGTGCCCCCGCCGGTCTCCGTGTCGGCCCTGGTGCCGGGCGCCGGCAGCGCCCAGGTGCGCCTTCAGTTCCGCCAGGGGGTGAGCGTCGAGGGCACGGATCTGCCGCCGGGCTTCCTCCGCAAGGGGGTGAAGCCAGGCCTGTGGGTGGACTTCAACGACCTCAGCCCCGACGGCAAGCGCTGGGCCCTGGTGGCCCTCTTCCCCCGGGACCGCTGGGGCCGGGACCGGGTCACCCACGTGGTCACCTATCCGGCGCTGGAGTCCGTCTGGCTCATGAGCGCGCTCTTCACGGGCCACGGCCAGAACTACGACAAGGTGATGGCTGCGAACCCCGGCCTGCCCGAGAAGCTTGCGGCCGGCGACGCCTGGTCCTTCCCGCCGGAGCTCCTGCTCAAGGACTTCGGAGGCCAGGGCAACGGCCGGCCGGACCGCTCCCAGCCCGAGGACGAGCTGGACGACGAGGCCCGCACCACGGCCTACCGCGCCCTCCTCAGCTACGACCGCGACGCTGGCGGCCCCTACGCCGCCTACCACATCCGCAAGGGCGAGGCCCTCTACTCCTCCGTGGTGCTGCGCTACACGGACCGGGTGGACCCCAAGGACGTCACGGAGCTGGCCCTGGCCATCGCGAGGCGCAGCGGCATCGCCGACATCCGCGGCATCCAGCCGGGCCAGCTCGTGAAGATCCCCCTGGACGCCCTGGCTGATCCCTTCCAGCCCGAG
>DASTWQ010000103.1:0-3864 GCA_035758545.1 Holophagaceae bacterium
ATGACCCGGGATCGCAGCTACGGGCGCGTGGCGCTGCTGGACGAGGAAGGGCAGGCCTCGGAGCTCTTCGAGCTGGTGGACACCGGCGGCCTCGACTTCGAGGGCGAGGACGTCATCACCTCCGGCATCACGCGCATGGCCGAGCGGGCCCTGGGCGAGTCCCATGTGGTCATCTTCCTGGTGGACGGCCACGATGGCTGCACCGCCGGGGATGAGGAGATCGCCCAGCGCCTCCAGCGCATGGGCAAGCCCGTCATCCTCGCCGTGAACAAGTCCGACGGCATGAAGGGCGGCGCGCCCGACGCCGCCTTCTACGCCCTGGGCTTCGAGCCCATGGTGACCATCTCCGCCGCCCACGGCCGGGGCGTCCACGAGCTCCTGGAGGCGGTGCAGGCCCGGCTGCCCTTCCACCGCACGCCGGAGGAGGCTGAGATCCCGGAGGCTGACGCGGAGCTGCGCTTCGCCTTCATCGGCCGGCCCAACGTCGGCAAGAGCAGCCTCACGAACCGGCTCCTGGGCTACGAGCGCAGCCTGGTGAGCGAGGTGGCCGGCACCACCCGCGACACCGTGGACACGGTCTTCCACCACAAGGACCGGGCCTTCCGGCTCATCGACACCGCCGGCATCCGCCGCAAGGGCAAGACCACCGAGGGCGCCGAGATCCTCTCCATCCTCAAGGCCAAGCAAGCCATGGCCCGCGCCGACGTCAGCCTGCTGGTGCTGGACGCCGTGGAGGGCGTCACCCACCAGGACGCCGTGATCGCCGGCTACGCCCAGGAGGCCGGCGCGGCCGTCATCCTGGCCGTCAACAAGTGGGACCTGGTGGAGAAGGACACCTTCACGGCCCTGGACGTCGAGGCGAAGATCCGCCACGAGCTGGGCTTCCTGCAGCACGCGCCCATGGTGTTCGTCTCCGCCCTCACGGGCCAGCGAGTGCCCAAGCTGTTCGACCTCATCGAGGAAGTCGCGGCGGCCCACGCCCAGCGCGTCCCCACCGGCGAGCTGAACCGCTTCCTCCGGGAGGCCGTGGCCGCCTTCTCCCCCGCGGCGGTGGAAGGCAAGCTGCCCAAGCTCTTCTTCATGACCCAGGTGGGGATGCGGCCCCCCACCTTCGTGATCCGGTCCAACACCGACCGCCCCCTCCACTTCAGCTACCTGCGCTACCTGGAGAACCGCCTGCGGGAGCAGTTCGGATTCAAGGGCACCCCGCTCCGCCTCAGCGTGCAGAAGAAGAGCCGGAAGGAAGAGGGACCCGAGGATGCGGCTCCCGTCCGGCGCATCCTCGAGGTGGGCGCCGGCCTGAAGCCGACCCGCGGCCGCGCCCGAGGCCCCCGGGGAAAGGGTTCAACGACCAGGACCGCACCCAGAAAAAAACGGTAGACCGATAGGTTTACCCGGGGTCAACCCACCTGGAATCACGATTAACAATTCTTAACAAGATTTAACTCGTCTTGAAACTTGCGAGTGGGAACGCTCATGGAGCTCCCTGCTCTTTTTCCAAGGCGATGGCCGCGTGTCCTCCGGCACCTCCGCCGGTCCGCATCCGTCCCGCGAGTTCCAACTCCTTCTTGTCGAGGTGCCGACATGGCGCTCCGCATGGGCTCCGCCCTGCTCCCTGCTCTTTCCCTCTCCCTGGCCGCGGCCGTGCCCGCCCAGTTCTCCCCCGAGGCCGTGGCGGCCCTGCGCCGCCAGGAGCCCCAGCGGGTCGAGGCGGCCCGCGCGGCCCTCCTCAGCCAGCGTGAGGCCTTCGGCCTGGGCCAGGAGGACGGCTTCGCTCCCGCGTCCGCCCTGACCGACGAGCTCGGCCAGACCCACGCCCGCTTCCTGCAGACCTACCAGGGCATCAAGGTCTTCGGCGGCGAAGTCATCGCCCACATGGATGTCCGCGGCCAGATGCTGGCTCCCACCAACGGCGCCTTCGCCCGCATCCGCCTGAACACCCAGCCCTCCATCAGCCTGGATGAGGCCCTCGCCACCGCCCACCGGGAGCTTGCCCCGCAGGGCCCCTACGCCTCGGCCCCCACGGCCGAGCTGGTGGTCCTCCCCGTCACGGTCCAGGTGAAGGCCGGCAAGGGCGAAGGCGCCCTCGCCTACCGGAACCAGGTCCTCCGCTACGAGCTGGCCTACCACGTCCACGCTGAGCTTGAGAACGGCGCAGAGACCCGGCACATGGACTACCTCATCAATGCCCACACCGGCGCGGTGATGGACGCCTGGTCCTCCCTCCAGACCGCCGCCGCTTCCGGCACAGGCAACTCCCAGTACTCCGGCACGGTGGCCCTCAACACGAACACCGTCTCCGGGGGCTACGAGCTCCGGGACACGGTGCGCGGGATGAACTTCGACACCCGCAACCTGAACCACGCCACCAGCGGCAACGGGACCACCTACACCGACGCCGACAACACCTGGGGCGATGGCGCGAACTACGTCGAAGGCTCCTCGACGACCGCCGCCAACGGCGAGACCGCGGCCGTGGACGCCCACTACGGCGTGGGCCTCACCTACGACTACTACAAGAACATCCACAACCGGAACGGCATCGACGGCAACGGCACCGCCACCTACAGCCGGGTCCACTACAGCAACAGCTACGACAACGCCTTCTGGTCCGACAGCTGCTTCTGCATGACCTACGGCGACGGCAGCTCCTTCACCACGCTGACCTCCATCGACGTGGCCGGCCACGAGATGAGCCACGGCGTCTGCGCCCGCACCGCCAACCTCACCTACCGCGGCGAGTCCGGCGGCCTGAATGAGGCCAACTCGGACATCAACGGCACGATGGTGGAGTTCATGGCCCACGGCGGCGGCACCACCACCGTGCCCAACTGGGGCTCCGGCATCCCGAGCGAGACCGTCTACTGGACTGGCAGCAGCACCTCCTCCCCGTCCACCAACAAGAGCGTCCCCGCGGCCAACTACCTCATCGGAGAGCAGCTGGCCACGGCGAGCTACACCCATCCGCTGCGCTTCATGTACAAGCCCAGCCTGGATGGCTCCAGCCCCGATTCCTGGAGCAAGTCCCTCGGCCGTCTCAACGTCCACTACAGCTCGGGCGTGGCCAACCACTTCTTCTTCCTGCTCGCGCACGGCACCCAGGCGGACGCCTTCTCGGACGGCATCAAGAGCCCCACCGCCAACGGCAGCACCATCGTCGGCATCGGCAATGACGCCGCCATCCGGATCTGGTACCGGGCGCTGACCGTCTACATGACCTCCAGCACCAACTACTCCGGCGCCCGCACCGCGACCCTGAACGCCGCCAAGGATCTCTACGGCGCCACCTCAACGCAGTACAACACCGTGGCCGCCGCCTGGACCGCCGTGAATGTGAAGTGACCTCCTGAGGGTCCCCTGGACATGCCCCGGTCCTCCGGGGCATGTCCTTGTCTGGAGACAAGTTGCGATGGCCACGCCTAGATGACAGGACCTTCATCTGCCAATTAACAACTCTTGATTTCTGCCTGACGCCGCCCCCGGAGAGGCTGGATTCCGCTTCCCCGCTCTTTCCATTTCCCAAGTCCTGCCCGGCCGGCGCGGATCATCCACGGCGCCGCCAGGCCCGTCCCTCTTCCCCCATCCGGAGGTTGCCTTGGCGACCCGTACCCGCATGACCCTCACCCCCCTCTCCGCCCTGATCGTGGCGGCGCCGCTGTGCGCGGCCGGCGGCCTGAAGCCCGCCGCCCCCGCCTCGCTGGCCCAGATCCGCTCGCAGGAATCCCTGCGCGTGGCCCAGTCCCAGGCCCAGCTGCTGGGCCTGCGCGCCCAGCTCGGCCTGGACGCTGACGCCGGCTTCGCCCCGGTCCGCGCCCTGACCGACCAGTTCGGCCAGACCCACGCCCGCTTCACCCAGACCTACCG
>DASTWQ010000167.1:0-5791 GCA_035758545.1 Holophagaceae bacterium
TCCAGGGCCTTCCGGGCCAGGGCGAAGTCCCGGAGGGACCAGGCGGTGTAGGCGAGGTTGTCGAAGGCCTTCACCACGCGTGGATCCCCGGGGAAGCGCCGGGCCATCTCCTCCAGCAGCGCGGCGTCCTCCGGCAGGGCGTTGGCCATCTGGAGGACGTTGGACAGGTTGTTCCAGGAATCGACCTTGTCCGGGCCCAGCTCCACCGTCCGCCAGCCGGCCCGGGCGGCCTTCTGGAGCTGGCCCGCCTGGCGCAGGGCCGAGGTGTACTCCAGCCAGATGTCCCAGCTGTCCGGGGCCAGGGCGAGGGCCTCCTCGTAGGCGGCGATGGCCTCCGGGAACCGCCCGGCCCGGAGGGCCTCGTAGGCCCGATCGAAGGCGGCCTTGGCCTGGGGCGGCATCGGGGCCTGGGCGCCGGAGACCAATGCGGGCGGAGGCGGCGGGAGGAAGGGCATGGCGGACTCCGAGGGGCGGGAACCAGCCTACCTCGCCCTGGGGGGAGGCTCCCGGGCCTGATTCCTTGATATCCGCCGGGGCCCATCCGGGGTAACCTGGGTGTTCTGCCGGACCTATGTGCCGGGAATCCGGCCCTGCCCATGGAACGGCGGGGCGACATAAGAGGTGGACTTCATGTCCAAACTGCTAGATCAGATCAAGGGCCACGGCACCAAGCAGGTGGGCCGCATCAAGGTGCTCGACCAGGACATGCTCGGCGACGAGAGCGAGGCCGGGAGCGAGTTCCTCGCCGCGCTGCAGGGCGAGACCCGGGCCCTCCGCGAGGAGGAGGTCGTCAAGGGCGTCGTCGTGGAGATCCGCGGCAAGGACGTCATCGTCGACATCGGCTACAAGGGGAGCGGCACCATCGCCCTCGACGAGTTCAACAACCCTGACGGCACCGTCGGCGTGGCCGTCGGCGATGTGGTCGAGGTGCTCGTGGAGCACCTCGAGGACGCCCACGGCAACGTGCGCCTCTCCAAGGACCGCGCCGAGAAGATGAAGATCTGGGACGAGGTCGAGAAGGCCTTCCGCTCCAACATGACCGTGCACGGCACCGTGCTCGAGAAGGTCAAGGGCGGCCTGGCCGTGGACATCGGCATCCGCGCGTTCCTGCCTGGCAGCCAGGTGGACACCAAGCCCGTCCGCAACCTGGATCCCTTCATCGGCAAGTCCTTCGACATGAAGGTCATCAAGGTGAACCGCCGCCGGGGCAACATCGTGCTGTCCCGCAAGCTCTTCCTGGAGACGATCAACGCCTCCCTGAAGGAGGAGACGCTGGCCGGCCTCGAGGAGGGCAAGCTCGTCGAGGGCACCGTCAAGAACATCACCGAGTACGGCGCCTTCATCGACCTGGGCGGCGTGGACGGCCTTCTGCACATCACCGACATGTCCTGGGGCCGCCTCTCGCACCCCGGCGAGATGTTCCAGGTGGGCGACAAGGTCGAGGTGGCCATCCTCAAGTACGACAAGGACACCGAGCGCGTCTCCCTGGGCTACAAGCAGAAGTTCCCGGATCCCTGGCTCTCCGTCGAGGAGCGCTACCCCGTCCAGGCGCTGGTGAAGGGCAAGATCGTCTCCATCACCGACTACGGCGCGTTCGTGGAGCTGGAGCCCGGCATCGAGGGCCTGGTGCACGTCTCCGAGATGAGCTGGAACAAGAAGGCCAAGTCCGCCAAGGGCATGGTCAACCTGGGTGACCAGGTCGAGGCCCAGATCCTCCAGGTGGACGCCGAGAACCGCCGCATCTCCCTCGGCATGAAGCAGATCACCCCGAACCCCTGGATGGCGATCGCCGAGAAGTACTCCCCCGGCCAGACCGTCACCGGCACGGTGCGCAACATCACCGAGTTCGGCGCGTTCGTGGAGCTGGAGGAGGGCGTCGACGGCCTCATCCACATCTCCGACTTCAGCTGGACCAAGAAGATCAAGCACCCCGGCGAGATCGTGAAGAAGGGCGACAGCGTCACCGCCAAGGTGCTCGCCATCGACCCCCTCGCCCAGCGCATGAGCCTCGGCGTCAAGCAGCTCGAGCCCAACGTGTGGGAGATCTTCTTCGAGAACCACAACGTCGGCTCGGTCATCACCGGCAAGATCGCCCGCCTGACCGACTTCGGCGCCTTCGTCGACCTCGGCGACGGCATCGAGGGCCTGGTCCACATCTCCGAGATCGCCCGCCACCGCGTGGACGACATCACCAAGGAGTTCCAGCCCGGCCAGGAGCTCACGATGAAGATCGTGAAGCTGGATCCCGTGGAGCGCCGCATCGGTCTCTCCGTGAAGCAGCTGCTCCAGGACCAGGAGCGCGGCGAGGTCGAGACCGCCAAGGCCTCCAACCCGTTCCAGAAGGCGACGCTCGCCGACGCCTTCAAGAATGCGGCTCGGGAAGACTGAAGTCCCCGATAGAGAACGAGGGCCCCGGGAAACCGGGGCCTTTGTTTTTGAGGCCTGAGCCTCCGCAGGAGGCGAAGAGGAACGCGGCCCGCGAGGACTGACCGGTCCCAGGCACGACCCAGCGAAGGCCCCGGGCAACCGGGGCCTTCTGCTTTCCGGGCCCGGGCCGGTAGGATCGAGCATCCCTCCCATGCGCGAAGACGTCACCCGCATCAACCTGCCCATGCCGCCGCCCCTGCCCGCGGCGGCCTGCCTCGTCGTGCTCTACGGCCTGCCGGAGCTGGGGCGGCGCCATCCCCTGACGGCGGAGCTGACCCTCGGCCGGGGCCCGGCCAACGACCTGGTGCTGGACCTGGATGACGTCTCCCGCCAGCACGCCCGCCTCACGCCCGAGGGGGAGGGCTGGGCCGTGGAGGACCTGGGCAGCACCAACGGCACCCTGGTGAACGGGGCCGCCACCCAGGGCCGCACCCCCCTGCGCAACGGGGACCTGGTGAAGGTGGGCCGGGCCATCTTCAAGTACATCGCCGGCGGCAACATCGAGGCCCTCTTCCACGAGGAGATCTACCAGCTGACGGTCCGGGACGGCCTGACCAAAGTCCCCAACAAGCGCTACCTGCTGGACTTCCTGGACCGCGAGATCGCCCGCGCCTCCCGCTACGGCTCGCCCCTCACCGCCGTGATGATGGACCTGGACCACTTCAAGCGGATCAACGACACCCACGGCCACCTGGCGGGGGACGAGGTCCTCGCCAAGCTGGCCGGCGGCATCGCCTCCTCCATCCGCCGGGAGCAGCTCTTCGCCCGGTACGGCGGGGAGGAATTCTGCCTGGTGCTGCCGGAGCTGGAGCCCCGCCAGGTGGAGGCCCTCTGCGAGGCCCTGCGGCGCACCGTGGAGGGCACGGCCTTCGTCTTCGACGGGCAGCCCCTGCAGGCCACCATCAGCCAGGGGGGCGCCGCCTTCACCCCGGGCATGAGCCGGTCCGAGCTGCTGGAGGCCGCGGACGCCCAGCTCTACCGGGCCAAGGCCGCGGGCCGCAATCGGGCCGCCTTCGCCTGGGCGCCCTGAGGCGGGCTCAGCTCCCGACCTCTGGTAGCGTTCCGGCCCGCCCGGGAAGCTGGCAAGCTCGGAGGGCGGAGGGAGCCATGGCTGGAAGGACCGCAGCCGCGAGCCTGGAAGCCCGGGAGGAGCTGGCCAACAGCCTCACCCACGGGATCGGCACCGCCCTGGCCATCGCCGCCCTGGTGGTCATGACCGTCACCGCGGCCCTGCATGGCGGGGCCCGGGCCGTGGTGGGCGCCGTGATCTTCGGGTCCACCCTGGTGCTGCTCTACCTCATGTCCACGCTCTACCACGCCTTCCGCGGCCCCCGGGTGAAGAAGGTCTTCAAGATCCTGGACCACTCCGCCATCTACCTGCTCATCGCCGGCACCTACACGCCCTTCACCCTCGCCGCCATCCGCGGACCTTGGGGCTGGAGCCTCTTCGGCGTGATCTGGGGCCTGGCGATCCTCGGGGTGGCGCTGAAGAGCGTGCTCTACGCCAAGTGGGTGCCGGCGGTGGTGCCGAAGCCCGTGGACCACCTCCACAGCCTGCCGCCCCATCCGGTGCCGCCCAAGCGCATGAAGGCCGTCTCCACCCTGCTCTACCTCGCGATGGGCTGGCTCATCGTCATCGCCATCGTGCCCCTCTGCCGGGCGGTGCCCGCCCCGGGCCTGGCCTGGCTCTTCGGCGGCGGGCTCTGCTACACCGCGGGCGCGGCCTTCTACGTCTGGCGCCGCCTGCCCTACCACCACGCGATCTGGCACCTCTGGGTGGTGGGCGGCAGCCTCTGCCACGTGGTCTCGGTGCTCTGGTACGTGCTCCCCGCCCCGGCATGATCCCCTGGTCCCTGCTGCCGGGCCTGGAGGCCCTGGACCTGCCGGCCCTGGCGGCGCGTCCCGAGCCCCTCTGGATCCACGGCCCCGCCGGCAGCGGACGCACCAGCCTCGTGGCGGCCCTCGCGGCCCTGCGGGGCGCCGGGTCAGCTGAGATCGTGGAGGCCGCCGGCCCGCCGCCGGACGGGCGGTGGCTCGGCATCCGCCTCCCTGCCCTGGACGAGCGCCCCGAGGCCCTGCCGGCCCTGCTGCAGGCCTTCGCGGAGGAAGAGCACATCGAGGGGCCCCTGCCCGCCGGGCTCGCCCGCCTGCCCTGCCCCGGCAACCTGCGGGAGCTGCGGAACCGCATCCTCCGCTACAAGGTCCTGGGCCAGCTCCCGGAGACCCCCGAGGCCCAGGCCCCGGCCTTCGAGGCCGAGGACCTGGCCACCAACCTCCACGCCCTGGAGGCCTTCCTCCTCCACCGCGCCCTGCGCCGCAGCTACGGCAACCGGGTGGAGGCCGCCCGGCGCCTCGGCGTCAGCCGCCGCCAGCTCTACATCCTCATCGCCCGCCACGGCGACCCGGTGAAGGGCGAGGACCCCAGCGGCGCCCTCCCCAAGCGCCTGGCCAAGCGGAAGACGTAGTCCAGGGCGAGATCCGAAATCAACGGAGAGCTGCGACCAACCAGGTGGATAGCTGGCCAGAATGGATCCTAGTCATCCGGAGATGCCCATTCATCCCAGTATTCGCGGCTCAACCGTCGCAAATCCTCGATCGAATACTCTCGACCGCCTTCATCAGTGACCATTGCCGCATCGGCTCTGAAATAGAGCTCACCTCCGCAATACGCGCATTCACTTGAAGACTGGCTGCAGATCACCTCAACCAATCCGCCCAGGGACTTGCTGCTGAGAATTTCAAGCTCTGGCTCGAATATCCGCTCGGGTCCTCTCAGGACCTGAGGTTCAGCATCAGGGCCCTTAGGCCATGTCGAGAACCATAATTCCTCGACACCGGTAAGCAGGATATGGAAGGTTTTGTAGCTTGGATGCACCCGCTCCGCCAAGTAGGCGATATCGATCTGGAGATCGAGCCGATCCTGGCTGAAGACATGGCCACTGATGCCTCCGTCGTGGAAGACGGAGAAGATGTCACTCACCGATTCAGAGCCAACGATCATGAGCAGTCACACATGGATTTGAGCGAGTAGGCTTCGAGAGAAACCAATTCATGCGTCAGGGTTCCTCTTCAACAGCTTTGCAGGACAGGTCGCAAGGTCAAACCGGCACGTAGGTCAGGCGGACCACTCCATCCTCCATGTCGTCGTGGGCGACGAGCCGGAGCCGCGGCCGGGGCCCCGCGAAGTAGGGTTGGCCCTGGCCCAGCACGACGGGATGCAGGTAGATCCGATACTCATCGATCAGGCCCAGCCCGGTGAGGCTGTGGGCCAGGGTGGGACCGGCCACCTCGATCTCGCCCTCGCAGCTGGCCTTCACCGCGCGGAGGGCCGGCTCGAGGTCACCATCCAGAAGCTGCGCGCGGG
>DASTWQ010000176.1:0-32080 GCA_035758545.1 Holophagaceae bacterium
ATGAAGCAGCTGGGCGAGATGGGTATGATGGGCATCATCTTCCCCGAGCAGTACGGCGGCGCCGGCATGGGCTACCTCGAGTACGCCGTGGTGGTGGAGGAGCTGTCCCGGGTGGACGGCAGCGTGGGCATCAGCATCGCCGCCCACAACAGCCTCTGCTCCAACCACATCTACGCCATGGGCGACGAGCGGCAGAAGCAGAAGTACCTGGTGCCCCTCGCCAGCGGCAAGGTCATCGGCGCCTGGGGCCTGACGGAGCCCGGCGCGGGCAGCGACGCCGGCGCCCAGGCCACCGTGGCGAAGAAGGAGGGCTCCACCTGGGTCCTCAACGGCACGAAGAACTTCATCACCCACGGCACCGTGGGCGACATCGCCGTCGTCATGGCCCGCACCAGCCCCGGCAAGGGCACGGACGGCATCAGCGCCTTCATCGTCGAGAAGGGCATGAACGGCTTCCGGGCCGGCAAGCAGGAGAACAAGCTGGGGCTCCGCGCCTCGGACACCTCCGAGCTGATCCTGGAGGACGTGAAGGTGCCCGAGGAGAACCTGCTGGGCGCCGAGGGCGTGGGCTTCAAGCAGGCCATGAAGACCCTGGACGGCGGCCGCATCAGCATCGGGGCCCTGGGCCTCGGCATGGCGCAGGGGGCCTTCGAGGAGGCCGCGAAGTACGCCAAGATCCGCAAGACCTTCGGCAAGCCCATCGCGGACCACCAGGCCATCCAGTTCAAGCTGGCGGACATGGCCACCCAGATCGAGGCCGCGCGGCTGCTCATATACAAGGCCGCCAACCTCAAGGATCAGGGCAAGCCCTACGCCCAGGCCGCGAGCATGGCCAAGCTCTACAGCTCCGAGATCGCCTGCAAGGTGGCGGACGAGGCCGTGCAGATCCTCGGCGGCTACGGCTACATCAAGGACTACCCCGTCGAGAAGTACTACCGCGACGTGAAGCTCTGCACCATCGGCGAGGGCACCAGCGAGGTGCAGCGGATGGTGATCGCGAGGAACCTGCTGAAGGAGTTCTAGCCTTTGAAGGCTGGCATCAATGCCGGGTCGAATGCCCCCAGGTTGAGGCTGTCCCCAGCCCCAACCTGGATCCGATTTCGGGTTGAGGTCATCGCGAGGAACCTGCTCGAGGATTTCTAACTACTGCGTAAGGCGTATACTCCTGAAAATCTCAGGAGGTTCCATGGCGAATGTCCCCAAGCGGGTCCAGGATCGTCTTCGTGATGGTTTGAAAAAGTTCCTTCCGATTGTTGCGAACGCCCGTTCACGCGATATCGGCGAAGCAGACACCGTAATCATCGTGACGGATGTACTATCTGCGGTCTTTGGTTATGACAAATACTCGGAGATCACCTCTGAGTACGCGATCCGCGGGACCTATTGCGACCTTGCGATCAAGCTCGATGGCGCCCTCCAGACATTGATCGAGGTGAAGGCCATCGGGATCGAATTGAAGGACTCTCACGTCAAGCAGGCAGTCGATTATGCCGCGAATCAAGGGGTCGATTGGGTTGTCCTCACCAACGGCGTGATCTGGCGCGTCTACAAGGTGACATTTGCTAAGCCGATCGATCATGAGCTGGTCGTGGAGTTCGACTTCCTTTCAATGAGTCCGAAGACCCAGGCGCATATTGATCTCCTCTATCTCTGTTGCAAGGAAGGTTGGAGCAAGTCCGTACTGGGCGAATATCAAAGTTACCGGCAGGCGCTGAGCCGATTCTTTGTAGCCGCAGTCCTGGTTTCAGACCCGGTCCTGGAAGTCGTGCGCAGGGAATTGCGCAGAGTCACGCCTGATGTTCGCGTTGAACTGGACGAGATTCGCAGCGTCATGACTGCTGAGGTCTTCAAACGTGAAGTCTTTGAAGGCGACAAGGCCCTTGAGGCCAAGAAGCGCATATCGAAGGCGGCCGGCAAGGCATTGAAACTGCCATCTAAAGGGAATGGGAAGGCTCCTCTGGAAGAGGTGAATGCTCAGGAGGTGTCTCCCAGCTCTGAAGTGCCAGGGAGTTAAAGGCGCTGCACCAATTCATGGATTTCACAGATTCGGGCCGGGCGACCGGCCCGCTATGCTTTTAGGCATCGTCTCCGGAGGCATCCATGCGCTGTGCCCTTCCCCTCGCCGCCCTGCTGCTGGCCGCGCCCCTGGTGGCCGGCCGACCGATGGCCCCCGCGGCCGGACGGCCGATGACCATCGACGACATGTTCAAGGTCCAGCGCGTCGCCGCGCCGGCCCTGTCCTCCACCGGGGACCTCGCCTACCAGGTGGGCAGCGTGGATCTCGCGGCGAACAAGGTGCACACGCAGATCTGGCTCAAGTGGGCGGCGCGGAACAACGGGATCATGGACCGCCCCCACGCCCTGGACCTGGGGCCCGGCAACCAGACCTCTCCCCGCTTCAGCCCCGACGGCAAGGCCCTCAGCTACGAGCAGGGCGGCCAGCTCTGGATCGTGGACCTGGCGACGATGAAGCCGCGCCAGCTGACGAGGCTGGACGGCGGGGCCTCCACCGCCCGCTGGAGCCCGGACGGCAAGTGGATCGCCTTCCTCTCGACCACCGTGCCCAGCGGCGATCCGGCGGAGAACGCCGCCTACCTGAAGGCCCAGGCGGACCGGAAGTCCGACGGCCGCCTCATCAAGAACCTCATGTTCCGCCACTGGACCGAGTGGAAGGACCCCATGCAGCGGACCCACCTCTTCGTGGTGCCGGTGGACGGCTCCGCCGCGCCGCGAGATGTCACCGCCGGCCTGCCCTACGACGTGCCCACGCCCTTCGACTTCGCCAGCGGGGACGACTTCGACTGGGCGCCGGATTCCCGGCATCTCGCCTTCGCGGCCAATCCGGAGCAGGACACCGCCGTGAGCACCAACGGCGACATCTTCGAGGTCGCCCTCGAGGGCGGCAAGCCCGTGGACCTCTCGGCCTTCAACAAGGGCCAGGACAGCACCCCACGCTACGCCCCGGACGGGAAGACCCTCGTCTGGCGCGCCCAGCGGGAGGTCGGCCACGAGAGCGCCAAGTTCGAGCTCTGGGCCTATGACCGCGCGGCGGGCAAGGTCGAGCGCACCACGAAGGACGCCGACCTCAGCGCCGGCGAGTTCCACTTGGTGAAGGGCGGGGTCCTCTTCAGCGCCGACTGGGAGGCCCAGGAGGAGCTCTTCCGCTGGGACTGGGCCACCGGCAAGGTGAGCCAGCTCACCCACGGCGTCGCCCTCGGCGCCTTCAAGCCCATGGCCGACGGCCGGGTGCTGGCGGCGATCAGCGACACCGCCACCCCGCCGGACATCTACACCCTGGACCCGAAGACCGGCGCCACCGCCCGGGTGAGCCACCATAACGAGGCCCTGGCCCGGGAGCTCGGCCTCAACCGGGCGGAGAGCTTCTGGTTCGAGGGCGCCGTGGAGCAGGGCAAGCCGTCCCGCATCCAGGCCCTCGTGGTGAAGCCCGTGGGCTACGATCCCGCGAAGACCTACCCGGTGGCCTTCCTCATCCACGGCGGCCCCCAGGGCCAGTGGGCGGACAGCTGGAGCTACCGCTGGAACCCCGAGGTCTGGGCCAACGCCGGCACCGGCTTCATCACCGTGATGGTGAACCCCCACGGGTCCACGGGCCGGGGCCAGGCCTTCTGCGACGAGATCAGCCAGGACTGGAACGGCGAGGTGATGACGGACCTGATGGCGGGGCTGGACGCCACGCTGAAGCGGTTCCCCAACGCCGACCCCAAGCGCGTCGCCGCCGCCGGCGCCAGCTACGGCGGCTACGCCATCAACTGGATCGCGGGCCACTACGCGGACCGCTTCGCCTGCTTCGTCTGCCACGACGGCGTGTACAACCTGGATTCCATGACCACCACCACGGAGGAGCTCTGGTTCCCCAAGTGGGAGAACGGCGGCTGGCCCTGGGAGACCCGCAAGGCCTACGAGCAGGCCAGCCCCCACCTCTTCGCGGCGAACTTCAAGAAGCCCATGCTCGTCGTCCAGGGCGAGCAGGACTTCCGCGTGCCCATCGAGGAGGGCCTGCAGAACTTCCAGACCCACCAGCTCCGGGGCATCCCCTCCGAGCTGCTCTACTTCCCCGATGAGGGCCACTTCGTCCTGAAGCCCGCCAACTCCAAGCTCTGGCACGAGACCGTGCTGGGCTGGATCGTGAAGTGGACGAAGTGAGGGACGAGGCCTGAGGCTGCGAGGCCTGAAGGCGGGAAGATCGAAGGGCCGCTCATGCGGCCCTTCGCTTCGCCTCATCCCCTCACCCCCTCACCACCTCGCCCCTCACGCCTAGAACTGCACGGCCTCGGTGCTCTCCTTCAGGGCGAGGGTGGAGGAGAGACCGGCGCTGATGACCTGGCTCACCTCGTCGAAGTAGCCGGTGCCCACCTCCCGCTGGTGGCGGGTGGCGGTGTAGCCGCGGACCTCGGCGGCGAACTCCGCGGCCTGGAGCTGGACGTAGGCGGCCATGCCGTCCTCCTTGTAGGCGTGGGCCAGCTCGAACATGCCGTGGTTGAGGCTGTGGAAGCCCGCCAGGGTGACGAACTGGAAGGCGTAGCCCATGGCGCCGAGCTCCCGCTGGAACGCGGCGATGGTGGCGGCGTCGAGGTGCTTCTGCCAGTTGAAGGAGGGCGAGCAGTTGTAGGCCAGCAGCTTGCCGGGGTGCTCCTTGCGGATGGCCTCGGCGAAGCGCCGGGCGTCGTCCAGGTCCGGCGTGGAGGTCTCGCACCAGACCAGGTCCGCGTAGGGGGCATAGGCGAGGCCCCGGGCGATGGCGCAGTCGAGGCCGCCCTTCAGGCGGAAGAAGCCCTCGGCCGTCCGCTCCCCGGTGAGGAAGGGCTGGTCCCGCTCGTCGATGTCCGAGGTGATGAGCTTCGCGGAGTCCGCGTCGGTGCGGGCCACGATGAGGGTGGGCACGTCCAGCACGTCCGCCGCCAGCCGCGCGGCGACGAGGGTGCGGATGAACTGGCCCGTGGGCACCAGCACCTTGCCGCCGAGGTGGCCGCACTTCTTCTCCGAGGAGAGCTGGTCCTCGAAATGGACGCCCGCGGCGCCGGCCTCGATCATCCCCTTCATGAGCTCGTAGGCGTTGAGGGGCCCGCCGAAGCCGGCCTCGGCGTCGGCGATGATGGGCGCCAGCCACTGGGTGGAGACCTGGCCCTCCGCATGCTCGATCTGGTCCGCCCGCAGCAGGGCCGCGTTGATGCGCTTCACGAGCTGGGGCACGGAGTTGGCGGGGTAGAGGCTCTGGTCCGGATAGGTGGCGCCGGAGGCGTTGGCGTCCGCCGCCACCTGCCAGCCGGAGCAGTAGATGGCCTTCAGGCCCGCGCGGACCTGCTGCACCGCCTGGCCGCCGGTGAGGGCGCCGAGGGCGGGGACGAAGGGCTCGCTGTGGAGCAGCTCCCAGAGGCGCTGGGCCCCCAGGGTGGCGAGGGTATGCTCCACCCGCACGGAGCCGCGGAGCTTGCGCACCTCGGCGTCGGTGTAGGGCCGCGTGATGCCGCGGAAGCGGTTCGGATCCCGGCGGGCGTGAGGGTTGAGGTCGAAGGTCTTCTCGGTCGACATGGGAGGTCCTTTCGGAAGGGAGGTCAGGTCAGCCCACGCGGGCCATGAGTTCGTTGGCGACGAGGTGGCCGTAGGCGGGCACCGTGAGGAAGTCCTCGAGGACCTCGGAGGTGGTGAGGGCCTCCAGGAGCTTTCGGGCCGCCGGGGCGGCGCCGGCCTGGAAGGCTTCCACCCCGAGCTCCTGGCGCAGGAGGGCCTGCTCGGCGTCGAAGGCGGCCCGCAGCAGGTCCGCGTCCACGGTGCCGCCCTCCGCCAGGGGCGCGCGGTGGCGCTGCCACTGCCAGAGCTGGGCCCGGGCGATCTCTGCGGTGGCGGCGTCCTCCATGAGGTGATCGATGGGCACGCAGCCGCGGCCCTCCAACCAGGCGGCCAGGTAGCGCAAGGCCACCCGGGCATTGCGCCGCACGCCGGCCAGGGTGATGGCCCCCTGAGGCACCGCGAGGAGGTCCTCGGCGGTGACGCGGACCTCCTCCCGCAGCCGGTGGAGCTGGTTGGGCCCGTCGAGGTGGGCGTCGAAGACCGCCTTCGCCACGGGCACCAGGGCGGGATGGGCCACCCAGGTGCCGTCGTGGCCCTCGCGGACCTCCCGTTCCTTGTCCTCCCGGACCTTGGCCAGGGCCGCCTCGTTCGCGGCGGGATCCCCCTTGATGGGGATCTGGGCCGCCATGCCGCCCATGGCGTGGACGCCGCGGCGGTGGCAGGTCTGGATGAGGAGGCGGGCGTAGGCCTGCAGGAAGGGCTGGTCCATGGTCACGGTGGCCCGGTCCGGCAGCAGGGCGGCGGGATCCAGGCGGCGCTTCTTGATGGCGCTGAAGATGTAGTCCCAGCGGCCGCAGTTGAGACCCGCGGCGCGGTCCTTGAGGGCGAAGAGGATCTCGTCCATCTGGAAGGCCGCCGGCAGGGTCTCGATGAGCACCGTGGTCCGGATGGACCCGGCGGGCAGGTCCAACAGGGCCTCGGCCTGGCGGAGGAGGGCGTCCCACCAGCGGGCCTCCAGGTGGTGCTCCAGCTTGGGCAGGTACAGGTAGGGGCCCGAACCCCGGGCCAGCAGCTCCGCGGCGTTGTGGAAGAGGAAGAGGCCCGCATCGAAGATCGCGGCCGGCAGGGGCTCGCCATCCACGAGCACATGGCGCTCCTCCAGGTGCAGGCCCCGGGGGCGGGCGTGGAGCACCGCCGTGCGGTCCCCGAGGCGGTAGGCCTTGCCCGTGGCGGGATCGTCCACGGCGAGGGTGCGGCGCACGGCCTCCCGCAGGGTGCGCTGGCCCTCCAGCAGGGTGTCGAAGACGGGGGCGCAGCTGTCCTCGAAGTCCGCCATGTAACAGCTGGCCCCGGAGTTCAGGGCGTTCACGGCCATCTTCGGCTCCGGAGGCCCGGTGATCTCCACCCGGCGGTCCAGGAGGTCGCTGGGCAGGGGCGCCACGCGCCAGTCGCCGGCCCGGATCGCGGCGGTCTCCGGCAGGAAGCCGAGGCGCTCGCCGGTGTCGAGGCGGGCCTGGAGCTCCTGGCGCGCCCGCAGGAGGGCCCGCAGCTCCGGCCCCGACCGGCGGGTGAGGTCCGCCAGGAAGGCCAGGGCCGAAGGGGGCAACAGCTCCTCTCGCAGGGGGTGGTCCGGGTCCAGGAGGGCGAGGCCGATGGGGGACTTGGCAGGAATGTGCATGGGCGTATCCTTTCTTGGTTGTCAAAGATTTACTCCGCAGCGAGAATTGGCAATAGATGACGAACAATCAACTAGTTAGATCTGTAAACTAAAGTAAAATCCTGACTCAAGGTTTGTTAATCCTGTAAATCGCCCGGAGTGTCCATGGCCGCTTCCCGTCATCCCCTCGGTGCCAAGCTGCGCGGCCTCCGCCGCCGGGAGGGGCTGAGCCAGACCCAGCTGGCGGAGGTCCTCGGCATCTCCGCCAGCTACCTCAACCTCATCGAGCACAACAAGCGGCCCCTCACGGCGCCGCTGCTCATCAAGCTGGCCCAGACCTACCAGCTGGACCTCCACGCCTTCTCGCCGGAGGAGGACGCCACCCTGTTCACGGACCTCTCGGAGACCTTCGGCGATCCGCTCTTCGAGTCCCAGGACCTCACGGCGGCGGAGCTGCGGGACCTGGTGGCCCAGTGCCCCTCGGCGGCCCGGGCCATCGTGGCCCTCTACCGGGCCTACCGGGATTCCCGCGCCGCGGCGGAGGGCCTGGCGGCCAAGGTCAGCGACGACCAGGACCTCACCGGCTTCGACCGCACGCGCCTGCCCTCGGAGGAGGTGAACGACTTCATCCAGCGGGCGCGGAACCATTTCCCGGAGCTGGAGGAGGCGGCCGAATCGCTCTGGACCCGGGCCAAGCTGGGGGCGGACGGGCTCTACCGGGACCTGGCCCGGCATCTGACCGAGGCCCACCAGGTGGCAGTCCGCATCCTGGCGGCGCCGGAGAGCGGCGGCATCCTGCGGCGCTTCCAGCCGGAGCGGCGCCTGCTGGAGCTGTCCGAGGGCCTGCCGCTGCACTCGCGGGTCTTCCAGCTCGCCCACCAGATCGCCCTGCTGGAGCTGGGCGAGGCGCTGGACCGGCTCGTGGCGGATCCGGTCCTCACCTGCGCGGAGTCCCGCACCCTGGCGCGGGTGGCCCTGGCCAACTACTTCGCGGGGGCGGTGATGATGCCCTACGCGCCCTTCCTCGCCGCGGCGAAGAAGGAGCGCCACGACATCGAGCTGCTGGGCCGGCGCTTCCAGGCCAGCTTCGAGCAGGTCTGCCACCGGTTGACGACCCTGCGGCGCAAGGGCGCCGAGGGGATCCCCTTCCACTTCCTGCGCATCGACATCGCCGGCAACATCTCCAAGCGGTTCTCAGCCTCGGGCATCGGCTTCGCGCGGTTCGCGGGCGCCTGCCCGCGCTGGAACGTGCACGCGGCCTTCCTCACGCCGGGCTCCATCCGCACCCAGCTCTCCCAGATGCCGGACGGCGCCACCTACTTCTGCATCGCCCGCACGGTCCGCCGGGAGAGCGGTGGCGCCCACGCGGACCACGGCGTCATGGCCATGGGTCTGGGCTGCGAGGTGGGGCACGCCCGCCAGCTCATCTACGCCGACGGGGTGGACCTGGCGAACACGGCGGCGGCGGTGCCCATCGGCGTGAGCTGCCGGCTCTGCGAGCGGGCGGATTGCACCCAGCGGGCCTTCCCGGCGCTGCACCAGCCGCTGCGGATCCAGGAGAACCTCCGGCGGGAGAGCTTCTACGCCGTGGGCTGAGGGGGCTCCCTCCGGCGCCGTCGGCAGGAGGAACGTCCGCCCCGGGTGGCGGCGATCGCGAGAGCGATCCACATGGCGATCTCGGCACCGTCCTGGCTGTATCGCCGTGGCGGCGGTGGGGCGGGGGTCTGCTGGAGGGCGGAGGTATCCATGGCCTCCAGTCTCGGCGCCCCTGCCGGGCCCGCCCGCCCTTCCTGTCCGGCGGCGGGCCGGAGATGCCGAGCGGTCCCGGGGTTCCGGTCAGCGGCGGGAGAGGTTCTAGGCCGTGGGCTGAGGGGGCTCCGGCGGGCAGCGCCGGCGGTCCCGGCGCCACCCGGAGGTGACGGCCACGGCGATGGCGACCCAGATGGCGACCTGGGCGCCGTCGAGGTGGCTCCGGCGCGGCGCGGGCTGGGGGAGGGGCGCGGGGGGCTGCTGGAGGGCCGACGTGTCCATGGCCCAAGTCTCTGCCACCCCGGGAGGGGGGCCAGGCCGATTCCGGCCAGCGGAGCCGGGCCCCTGCCGATCGGGGTTTCCGGCAGGCTCAGCGGCGGGGGATGACGCCGCCGCAGGCGCCGGGATCGTCCAGGGCCCGCCAGGGCTCCAGCACGAAGGGCCGCGTGAAGGCCCGCGGATGGGGCAGCTCCAGCTCCAGGACGGGGCCCAGGGCTGATTGCAGGTCCTCGGGCGTGTCCCAGGTCCAGCGGCCCTTCCCGCTGTCGGTGGTGATGAGGTCCAGGTCCAGGGTGCGGGGCGCGTTGCGGCCCGCGGACCGGTCCCGGCCCTGGGCCCGCTCGATCCGCAGCAGCGCCTCCAGCAGGCGGCGGGGATCGTCCAGGTCCGTCACCAGCCGCGCCACGGTGTTGAGGTAGGCGGGCCCCCGGCCCGACTCGTCCGGGGTCTCCATCACGAGGGGCGAGGCCGTCACCGCGCCGAGGGCGCCCAGGGCCGCGAGCCCCGCGTCCAGATGGGCTCGGCGGTCCCCGAGATTACTGCCCAGGGCGACGATGGCGAGCATGATCCTTGTTCCATTGTTCCAAGGTGATGGGTTGATCCTCATCGCCAGGCATCGTTTCGAACTCCTCGTCCGAATGATCGTCAAAGCGCGTGTTTAATTCCTCGAGACGATGGCGGTAGAGAGATTTCACGGCTAGGGCCGCATCTAGCTGATGAATGGTCTCAGATCTGCAATCGATGAGACTGATCGAATCTAGCTCGGCTTCTTTGTACTTCTCCCAAGCTGATTGAGACGCAATCAAAGAGGCGCGTTCCGCCGGGGGAAGACCTCTCAGGAGCTTTGCGTACACCCGGTCAATCTCCCTTTTGTACGCCTTGGTGGCTTCATCAATGGCGGCAATATCGTGAGCACCGCCATCTGCACCATATCCGTTCAATTTCTGATCCAGAGTCCCTTCGATGCGCTGCGCAGGCGTTGCCTTTGGCATGTCGGGGGATTGTGCGAGAAGGGAACATAGGATGACGGGGAGCATCATCATCGTTTCCTCCCATGCTCCGCGACGACAACGGTGCGGATGCCGCCGCGGATGAGGAAGTCGCCTTCGACGCGCATCCACTGGGGCTTCACGGCGGCGACGAGGTCGTCGAGGATCTGGTTGGTGACCGCCTCGTGGAAGGCGCCCTGGTCCCGGAAGCTCCAGAGGTAGAGCTTCAGGGACTTGGACTCCACGCAGAGCCGGTTCGGCTGGTAGCGGATGCTGATGTGCGCGAAGTCCGGCTGGCCCGTGAGGGGGCAGAGGCAGGTGAACTCCTCGGTCGTGAAGACGATCTCGAAGGGCCGGCCCGGCCGGGGGCTGGTGAAGGTGTCCAGGCGCTTCGTGGGGCGCGTGACCACGAACTTCGGCAGCTGGTCCGGGAGGGAGGCCTTGGGCGAGCGGGTCTTCGCGAGGGGCTTCTTGGGGGCGGGCTTCTTCGTGGGCATGGTCGGCTCCAAAAACTATTCAACCGCAGAGGTCGCAGAGAACGCAGAGGTCATGGGGATTCCGGAAGGTCCAGCACCACCCTGGTGAGGCCATCCACCAGCCGGAGCTGATTGAAGTTCACCACCAAGCCCAGGTGGAGGCCCATGAGTTTCAGGTAGGTGAGCAACTGTGCCCGGGCTAGGTTCACCGGCCCGTGATCGGCCTTCAATTCCAGGATGAGGCGATCATCCACCAACAGGTCCACCCGGAAGCCAGCCTCCACGAGCTCGCCCTTGTACCTGAGAGGCACGGGGATTTGTCGTTTGAAGGGAATGCTCCGAAGGAGCAGCTCCTTCGCGAGACAGGTTTCGTAGGCAGATTCAAGAAGGCCTGGCCCCAGTTCCCGATGGACTTCGATGCAGGCTGCGATCACCTGCTGTGACAGCTCGTCGAGGCCTTGACTGCTCATCTCCGCGCCCTCTGCGTCCTCTGCGGTTAAATTTTGAGATCGTCGGGAATGAACGCGTAAGAGATGGGGTCGGGCACGCCGGCCTCGTGGAAGCCGCGCAGGCGGAGGCGGCAGGAGTCGCAGCGGCCGCAGGCCTGTTCCTCGCTCTGGTAGCAGGACCAGGAGAGGTGCAGGGGCGCGCCGAGGGCCAGTCCACGCTTTACGATCTCCGCCTTGCGGAGATGGAGGAGCGGCGCGTGGAAGGCGAGGCGGGTCTCGGGCTTCGTACCGAGGTTGGCGGTCTGCTCGAAGCTCCGCAGGAAGGCCTCCCGGCAATCGGGGTAGCCGCTGGAGTCCTCCTCCACGAAGCCGACGAAGATGGCGGTGGCGCCGAGCACCTCCGCCCAGCTGGTGGCGGTGGCGAGGAGGTGGGCGTTGCGGAAGGGCACGTAGGTGATGGGCACGCCGGACCGGTCGGGATCCTGATCCTGGGGCACGGCTAGGGACGCGTCCGTGAGGGCCGAGCCCCCGATGGCCCGCAGGTTGTCGAAGCTGATGACGAGGCGGCGCGCGGGGGGCACGCCGTAGAAATCGGCGACCTCCTGGAAGGCGCGGCGCTCCCGGGCCTCGGTGCGCTGGCCGTAGTCCGCATGGAGCAGGGCCAGCTCGAAGCCCTCGGCCTTCGCGATCGCGGCGGTGACCGTGGAGTCCAGCCCGCCGGAGAGGGAGATGACGGCGAGCCGGGTCATCGGGGACGCGCCTCGGCCCAGGCCTCCAGGCCGTTCAGGGCCGTCTCCAGGGCCGCGCCGTCCGCGGCGTCGTCCCCCTTGGGGGCCAGCCGGACCGGCGCGCCGTAGCGCACGGTGACGGCGGAGAAGGGCAGGGGCAGCACCATGCGGTCCCAGGTCCTCAGGATCGCCCGGCGGTCCGCCGCCACGCAGACGGGCACGATCCAGGCGCCGGTCTTGCGGGCGAGGGCGAGGACGCCGGGTTTGAGGCGCTGGGCCGGGCCCCGGGGCCCGTCGGGCGTGATGCCGAAATCCCAGCCCTCCCGCACGGCCTTGATCATGCGGACCAGGGCCTTGGCGCCGTCGTCGCTGGCGGTGCCCCGCACGGCGTGGATGCGGAAGAAGCGCCAGGTGGCCGCGGAGCGCTCACCGTCCCGGCTGTCGCTGGAGAGGATGGCCACGCCCCGGTCCTCGCCGCCCTGCCGGCGCAGGAAGGGGTAGGCCAGCGGCATCATCACCAGCCGGCGGTGCCAGAAGGCGAGGATGAAGCGCGCGTCCCGGTCCACGAGCTCCCGCACGGCCTCGCCGCCCTCGAAGCGCACCCGCAGCGTGCCCATCCAGAGCTTGAGCAGGTGCGCGCCCAGGAAGGGCACGAGCCGGAAGTGGAACCAGATGGAGAGCGGCGAGCCCAGGGGGCGGCCCCGCTCCTTGATGGTGACGGCGCTCATGGCGCCGTCAGGAGGGCGCGCCGGGCAGCTCCGCCCGGGTGATGGGGTAGACGGTGCCGCAGTAGTCGCAGCGGACTTCGATGGGGTCGCCCTCCCGGAAGAGGTCCTCCAGCTGGTCCTGGGTGAAGCCCGAGAGCGTGGCCATGAGGGACTCCCGCTGGCAACGGCAGCGGTAGGCCAGGTCGGTGTCCGTCAGCATGGTGGCGCCGGGGCCCTGGTTGATCCAGCCCATCAGGAACTCCGGCGTGCGCTCCCAGTGGGGCACCACCTCCAGGCCGTCGAGGGCCTGGACCAGGCGGCGGAGGCGGTCCGGGGGGCAGTCCGGCAGGGGCTCCACGAGGAGGCCCCCGGAGACGCCGGTGTCCTCGTCGCACCAGAGGGTCACGCTGGCCTGGACCTGCTCGGACTGCTGCAGGTAGGCCTCGATCTGCTTGGCGAGGTCCCCCTCCACCAGCTCGAGGGTGCCGATGTAGGGCTGGCCGCTCCGGTTGGAGCGCATCACCTGCAGCAGGCCGGGCCCCGAGATCCAGGGGCCGCCGGGATCCGGATCCGCCAGGTCGAGGACGCCGCGCAGGGTGCCGTCGGGCCAGGAGTCCGCCACCGCGGCCTTGGCGCGGCCGGCGCCCTTCACGAGCACCTGCAGGCGCTCGGCGAAGCCGCCGCGGCTCTGGAGCAGGGTCACCGACGCGAGGGTCTGGGTGAGAGCCGCGCAGGCGCCGGCCTCCAGGTGGGGGTGGCTGCGGCGCACGCCATCCCAGAGGGGCGTGGCCTGCAGCGCGGCGAAACGGATCTGGCGGTCGTCGGTGAGGGCGCGGACGAGCCGGGCCTGGGGCGCATCGTTCATCCCGTCATTCTAGTCGTGGGCCGTGCGAGTCTTGTCACATGGCCACCCACTCCCGCCGCGCCGTGGCGCGGGCCCTCCACGCCGTCTTCGCCCGGGGCGGGCGCGTGCCCGACCGCTGGGACCAGAACCTGGCGGGGGCCGACGCGGCCCTGGCCCAGGCCCTGCTCGGGGCCTGTCTGCGCCACTGGGGGGCCATGCAGGCCTGGGTGCGGCCCAAGCTGAAGGACCCTGCCCGGGGGGTACCGCCGGGCTCCCAGGTGGCCCTCGCCGTGGGTCTCGCCCAGCTGGCCTGGCTGGAGGGCGTCGCGCCCCGGGCCGCGGTCCACGAGGCCGTGGATCTGGCTTCGGATCCGGAGCTGGGCTTCCCCGTCCACAAGGGCCTGGTGAACGCGCTCCTCCGGCGGGCCTCGGAGGACCCGGCCCGGCTGCGGGCGGAGCTGGAGGACCTGGCGCAGGCGGATCTCACGGACTTCGCCGCCTGGGTGGTGGAATCCGCCCTCGCGCCCCGGGGCCAGGAAGACCGGGCGTCGGAGGCCTGGGCCCGGCTGCACCGGGAGCCCCGACTCGGCTTCCGGGCCCTGCGGGGCGAGGTCCCCGAGGGCCTCGTCCCGGATCCCGAGGTGGAGGGCTGCCTGCGCCTGGCCCCGGGCGCGGCCTTTCCCCGGGCCTGGCTCCAGTCCGGGGCGGGGGTGGTGCAGGACGCCAGCTCCCAGGCCCTGCTGGCCTTCGCCTGGGACCGGCCCGTGGCGCGGATCCTCGACGCCTGCGCGGCCCCCGGCGGCAAGACCACGGCCCTGGCCCGGCGCTTCCCCGCCGCGGCGATCACGGCCCTGGAGCGCAGCCCCGCCCGGGCGGCGCGCCTGAAGGAGAACCTCGCGGCCCGGGCGGTGACGGCGGAGGTGGTGGAGGCCGACGCGGAGGCCTGGCTCGGCCAGGGGAAGGAGGCCTTCGACCTCATCCTCGTGGACGCGCCCTGCAGCGGCAGCGGCACCCTGGCCAAGCATCCGGAGCTCGCCTGGATCGGCGGCGACCTGGACCTGCGGGACCTGGCCCGGCGCCAGCGGGCGCTGCTGGAGGCCGCGGCGCCGCGCCTGGCGCCGGGCGGCCTGCTGGTCTACGCCGTGTGCTCCTGGTTTCCGGAGGAGGGGCTGGATCACCGGGAGGCTCTCCGGAAGGCCCATCCCGAGCTCCAGCCCGCGCCGGTCTGGCCGGCCCGCTTCGGCCTCGGGGAGGCGCCCACCAGCGTCTTCCTGACGGATCCCCTCACCTGGGACGGGGAGGGCTTCCAGGCCTTCGCCCTCACCCGGCCGCTCCCTTCCGCCTGAGGTCGGATTAAGCCCCGCACCACGAGGTATACTCACCCCCTACCCGGAGGCCCCATGCGCGTCGCTGCCGCGGCTCTCGCCGCCCTCTCCCTGTCGGCCCCCCTGGCGGGCCAAGCCTCGAAGGTCGGCGCCCTGGCGCCGAAGGTCTCCGAAGCCGCCCTCCGCGCCCACCTGGCCTTCCTCTCCGACGACCTCCTCGAGGGCCGAGGCACGGGCCAGCGGGGGGGCGAGCTCGCGGTGCTCTACCTCCGCACGGAGCTGGCCCGCATGGGCCTGAAGCCCGCCAACGGCGACAGCTACCTCCAGCCCGTGAAGATCGCCGGCGTGAAGACCGATCCCGCGGCCACCCATCTCACCTTCACCGGCGGATCCGAGCCCATCAGCCTCGCCTACGGCCCCGAGATGGTGGTGGGCACCGGCACCACCCGCACCCGCATCCCCTTCGACGCGCCCCTGGTCTTCATGGGCTACGGCATCTCGGCCCCCGAGGAGAGGTGGGACGACTACAAGGGCGCCGACGGCAAGGACATCGACTGCAAGGGCAAGGTCCTCGTGATGATGGTGAACGACCCCCAGCCCACCGCCGCGGAGCCCAACCGCTTCGGCGGCAAGAGCCTCACCTACTACGGTCGGTGGACCTACAAGTACGAGGAGGCCGCCCGCCGCGGCGCCGCGGGCGTCATCCTGATCCACACGGACCCGTCGGCCACCTACGGCTGGAGCGTGGTGCAGAACAGCAACGGTGGCGAGCGGTTCCAGCTGGCGGATTCGGGCCAGCCCCAGAACCCCATCCAGGGCTGGGTCACGAACGCCTCCGCCGAGCGCATCTTCAAGGCCGCGGGCCAGGACCTGGACGGCCTCCGCGCCCAGGCCGAGACCCGGGGCTTCCACCCGGTGCCCCTCGCCGTGAAGCTCAGCGGCGAGCTCGTGAGCCAGGTGCGGACCATCGACCAGGCCAATGTGGCCGGCGTCGTCCCCGGCACGGATCCCAAGCTGAAGGACCAGGTGGTCATCTACACCGCCCACTGGGACCACCTCGGCATCGATCCCGAGCTGGTGAAGCAGGGCAAGGACGGCATCTACAACGGCGCCGTGGACAACGGCTCCGGTACCGCCACCGTGCTGGCCATGGCCGAGGCCGCGGCGAAGCACCCGGCGAAGCGCAGCCAGATGTTCCTCTTCGTCTGCGCCGAGGAGCAGGGCCTCCTGGGCTCCGCCGCCTACGGCGCCCATCCCCTCTGGCCCGCGGACAAGACCGCCTGCGACCTGAACCTGGACGCCATCAACTGGGTGGGCCCCACCCGCGACATCGGCGCCCCCGGCGCGGACCGCACCAGCCTCGGCGCCACCGCCGCGGCCGTGGCCAAGGCCATGGGCCTCGTGATCTCCAAGCCCACGCCCGACATCGGCGGCGGCTACTTCCGCAGCGACCACTTCAGCCTGGCCAAGGACGGCATCCCCGCCTTCTCCGTGGAGAGCGGGGAGGACTTCCTCGGCGACGCCAAGGCTCAGAAGGCCAAGGCCGACAGCTATGAGCAGCGCTACCACCAGCCCAGCGACGCCTACGATCCCGCCTGGGACCTCCGGGGCATGGCCCAGATGGGCCAGTTCACCCTGAACCTCGGCTACGCCGTGGCCGATGCCCCGGGCATGCCGAGCTGGAAGCCCGGCGATCCCTTCGGCGCCGCCCGGGCGAAGGGGAAGTGATGGCCTGCCCCCAGTGCGGCTCGGAGATCCTCGGGAGCGTCGCGGCGCATTACGAGGCGGAGGTCCGCAAGCCCGACGCGGATCCTCAGGCGCTGGATCCCCTCGCGCCACCATCCCGCAAGGCGATCCTCCACGGGGTCATCTTCGGGTTCTTCATCTGGCTGGGGGTCCTGGCGCCCTTCTTCGCCCCGGAGGGGGCCGCGCTGCGCAGCAGCGCGCCCCTCTGGATCCTGGCCCTGATCTGGCTCCCCCTCTTCCTTCGGGCGAGGCGCCAGGACCGGGTCACCCAGGCCGCCTATCACGCCCGGCGGTTCTGCGAGAGCTGCGGCTGGTACGACCGGGCCTGATCAGGCCCAGCCCTGGGCGGCGATGAAGGTGGCCACCCGGGTGCGGATCTCCTCCCGGATGGCGCGCACTGCCTCCGGGGGCTGGCCGTGGGGATCCGGCAGGGGCCAGTCGTCCCGGCGCACGCCCGGCACCACGGGGCAGTCCTCCCCGCAGCCCATGGTGACGAGCCAGGCGGCGCCCCGGGCGAGGTCCTCCGTCAGCCGCCGGGGAGCGGCGCCTGCCAGCGGCAGGCCCGCCTCGGCCATGGTCGCGGCCACCTCCGGGTGCACCTGGGCCGCGGGCCGCGTGCCCGCGGAGAGGGCCTGGGCCTTGGCGGGATCCGCCAGGGCGTTGAAGAAGGCCGCGGCCATCTGGGAGCGGCCGGCGTTCTGGACGCAGGCGAAGATCACGGTCTCCATCAGGCCTCCTGGGGATGGGCGCGGAAGAGCCAGCGGGCGAAGCCCGCGGCGAGGACCGCGGCGGCGATCTCCACGGCCATGAAGGCCGGGGCGTCGGCGGGGCGGATGCCGGCGAAGGTGTCCGTGAAGCTGCGGGCCAGGGCGATGGCGGGATTCGTGAAGAAGGTCGAGGCGGTGAACCAGTAGCCGCCGGTGACCAGGGCCGCGACGGCGTAGGGCGTGCGGCGGCCGTCCAGCCGGTCCGCGATCAGGATCACGGCCACCAGCAGGAAGGTGCCGAGGGCCTCGCTGAGCAGCTGGGGACCGCCCGCCCGGGCATGGGCCGAGCGCTGCAGCAGGGGCAGGGCGAACATTGCGTGGGTCAGCAGCACGCCGCCGAGCATGCCGAGGACCTGCGCCAGCGCGTAGGCGGCGGCGTGGGCCCGCCGCAGCCGGCCGGTGAGGAAGAAGGCCAGGCTCACCGCGGGGTTGAAGTGGGCGCCGGAGACGGGGCCGAAGGCGAGGATGAGCGCCAGCAGGCCGCCGCAGGTGGCGAGGGCGTTGGCGAGGAGCGCGAGGCCGTCGTTCCCGCCGCAGAGGCGCTGGGCCATGATGCCGGAACCCACCACCACGGCGGCGAGCCCGGCGGATCCCAGCGCCTCGGCGGCGAGGCGGCGCTTCAGGTCGAAGGGGCGGATCATGCGGAGCAGCCGCAGGAGCCGGTCCTGGCCGTGGCGGTGACGCAGGCTTCGGCGGTGGCGCAGTCCGAGGGCGCGGCATCCACACAGCAGCCGCCGTCCTCGGCGCGCATCCGGTCCGCGTCCTCCAGCACGACGAAGACCTCCCAGCGGTTGCCGTCCGGATCCACCGCCCACACCTTGTCCTGGCGGGCGTAGCAGCAGACGGTGCCCTCCTCCACGCGGTCCAGCAGGCCGGCGGCCTCCAGCCGCCCCCGGGCCGCGGCCACGTCCGCCGGGGCGCCCACCTGCACGCCGAAGTGGTTCACGTTGCGCCCGTTCGGGGCCTGCTCCACCAGGGCCAGGTTGAGGGCCGGAGCCTGCAGGTCGAACTTGGCGTAGCCCGGCCGACGCTTGGCGGGATCCGCGCCGAAGAAGCGCGTGTAGAAGGCGAGGGAGGCCTCGAGGTCCGAGACGTCCAGGGAGAGGTGGGGTTTGAGGGACCCTTGCATGGGGGCTCCTGAGGGTTTTGGGATCGTGGAGGGATCGGGAGACGAGAATTCAGCAGCAGGTCTTCCCGCCGCCGCAGCAGTCCTCCCAGAGGTAGTCGGTGAGCCGGCGCAGTTCGCGGTAGTCCGCCCGGTAGCGGATGAAGGTGCCCTGCCGCTCAGCCTGGAGCAGACCCACGGAGGCCAGGGCGTCCAGGTGGTGGCTGAGGGTGCTCGCGGGGATCTTCAGGGCGGCCTGGATCTCGCCGGCCGGCGTCCCGCCCTCCTCCCCCCGCACGACCAGCCGCAGGATGGCGAGCCGGGCGGGATGGCCCAGGGCCTTCAGCCGCTCCGCCTGCGTCTCCAGCTTTCCGGCCATGGGGCCTCCTGGGTTATAATTCTAGAAACATCGAAACAATTCGCAAGGGGAGATTTCGAAAATAGTCGAATCATCCCCGGGCCAGGGTGACGACGACGATCTCCGGCGGGGCCTGGATCCGGAGGGGCAGGCCCACCACGCCGAGGCCCCGGCTGACGAAGAGGCGCGCGGCGCCGACCTCGTAGAGCCCGCCGGTGTAGGGCCCGAGGATCCGGGCCGTGGACAGGCCCGGAACCAGGTTGATCTGGCCGCCGTGGGTGTGGCCCGAGAGGATCAGCCGGGCGCCGGTGGCGAGGGCGGCGTCGATCATGCTGGGCCGGTGGGCCAGGCAGAGCCGGAAGGGGCCGTCGCCGAGGCCGGCGGTGGCGGCGCCGGCCTCGGGCCCCGGGCCCACCCGCAGTCCGCGGAAGCCGACGTTGGTCGCCATGGGGTCCTGGAGGCCGATGAGCGCCAGGGCGGCCCCGCCCCGGCCCAGCACCGCGTGGGCGTTCTCGAGGGTGCGGATCCCCGCGGCCTCGAGATCGCGCCAGATGGGGCGGGGATCCTCGAAGTAGTCGTGGTTCCCGAGGACAGCGAAGGCGCCGAGGGGGGCGTTGAAGCCCTGGAACGCCTCGATCACCGGCGGCAGCTGCTCCGGCAGACTGTCCACGAAGTCGCCGCCGAAGAGCAGCAGGTCCGGCCGCTCGGCCTCTGCGAGTTCCCGCCAGCGGCGCAGGTGGGAGGCGCCCATGAGGGGGCCGGCGTGGAGGTCGCTGAGGAAGGCGAGGCGCAGGCCGTCGAGCCCCGGCGGAAGCTCCGGGAAGGCGAGGCGCAGGCGCGTGAGGCCAGGATCCCCGTAGGCCTCCCGGGCGCCGGTGGCCCCGGTCGCGACGCCCAGCCCCACGCCCATCAGGCCCGAGCGCCGCAGGAAGGCCCGGCGGGCGGGACTCTCCGGCGCGTCGTCTGCGGCGTCCATGCCGGCCGTGCGCCGCTTCACGCGCCAGGCCAGGGCCGTGAGGGCGGCCCAGGCGATGACGAGGAACGCCAGCACCTGGAGATAGAGCCCCACCCGGGCGAAGGGCCGCAGGATCCCAAGCAGGGAGGGGAGGGCGCCGGTGGCCCGCAGGCCCACGTAGACGAGCATGGGCAGGTTGAGGGCGAGCAGCGACCAGTTCAGAGTCCGCCACCACCCCCGCTTCACCCACGGGTGCAGGGCCTTGGCGAACCCGCCTTGGAGGGCCAGGACCAGCGCCAGGAAGATGGACAGGGCCATCTGCACAGCATGGCGGAACCGGCGGAACGAGGTTGAGACGCCATCTCAAAAAGTGGTTGACGGCGATGTTGTCTGGACTGAGACTAAGTCTCATGTTCGTGCTTCCTCCGACCCCCTTCGCCGCGCTCCCGGTCCTGCACCGGCAGCCCGCCGGCCTCGACCGGGAGGCGCTGGCCATGGGCACGCGGCTCTCCCTGCACCTGGAGGGCTCCGGGGATCTCACCGGCGTCTCAGAAACCGCCCTGGCGGAGGCGGACCGCATCGAGCGCGCCTGCTCCACCTGGCGGCCCGACAGCGCCTGGAGCCGGCTGAACGCCGCCGGCGCGGCGGACCTCGATCCCGAGTGGGCGCGCCTGCTGGCCCGGGCCCAGGCCTGGTCCGGGCGGATGGCGGGGGCCTTCGACCCGGTCCTCGGCCGCCTCGTGGCCGCCTGGGGGGCGCGGACCGGCGGGCGGGTGCCCTCGGAGACGGAGCTCAAGGCGGCCCGGGCTGCGTCCGGCGTGGCCCATCTGCGCATCGACGGGAACCGCGTCCAGCTCCAGGGCGGCGCCTGGATCGAGGAGGGCGGGTTCGTGAAGGGCTACGCCCTCGACCGCATGGAGGCCACCCTGCGTTCAGGGGGCGTGGCCTCCGGTCGGCTCGATTTCGGCGGCCAGCTCCTGGTCTGGGGTCGGCCCGAGCCCGTGACCGTGGCCGATCCCCGGGACCGACAGCGCCCGCGGATCGCGCTGGTCCTGAAGGACGCCTCTCTCGCCTGCAGCGGCGATTCGGAGCGGGGCCGGCACCTGCTGGATCCCCGCACCGGGCGGCCCTGCGAGCCCTGGGGCGAGGTGGCCGTGGTGGCGCGGACCGCCTTCGACGCCGATGTCCTCTCCAAGCTGTTCGTCCTCGGGCCCGACCGCGGCCTCGCCTGGGCCGACGCCCACGGCGTCGCGGCGGCCTTCCTTCCGAACCACGGCGCGCCGCGGCTGAGCCGCGCCTTCCGCGCCCTCCATCCCGTGATCCTCCCCTCGCCTCTCTCGGAGCCCCGATGAACCGTCTCGCCCTCCCCCTCCTCGCCTTCGTCCTCGCCGCGGCGCCGCTGGCCGCCCAGGAGGCGGATGCCCCGAAACCCGACGCCGCGAAGACCGAGTCCCAGCGCCTCCAGGAGCTGGAGCGCAAGGTGGACATCCTCTCCCGGCAGCTGGAGGCCCAGCAGGTGGGCGAGGCGGCGCCGGCGCCTTCCGAGGGCAGCTACGGCCTGGGCGCGTCGGCGAGCAAGGTCTACGCTGCGCCGGGAGGGCTGTCGGTCGGCGGCTACGGCGAGTTCCTCTACCAGGCCTATGACAAGAAGCTCCAGGACGGCACCGTGGACCGGGTGAACGACCAGTTCGACACCCTGCGCGGCGTCTTCTACGTGGGCTACAAGTTCAACGACCGGATCGTCTTCAACAGCGAGATGGAGTTCGAGCACAGCGGCTACTCGGACGAGCACCCGGAGGGCGAGGCCATCCTGGAGTTCGCCTACCTCGACTTCCTGGTGTCCAAGTCGCTGAACGTCCGGGCGGGCCAGGTCCTGCTGCCCCTGGGCTTCACCAACGAGCAGCACGAGCCCCCGGCGGTGCTGAGCGCCCAGCGGCCCTACCTGGAACAGGGCGGGGGGATCCTCCCCAGCACCTGGCACGAGAACGGGGTCGGCCTCCACGGCGACCTGCCGGGCGAATTCACCTACCGCGTCTACCTGGTGGAGGGCCTCAACGCCGCGGGCTTCAGCGCCGAGGGGATCGGGGACGGCCGCCAGGACGGCAACAAGGCCGTGGCGGACCGCTTCGCCCTCACGGGCCGCCTGGATTGGCGGCCCCTGCCCGGCACCACGGCGGGCTTCGGCTTCTACCGCGGGTCCTCGGTCTACAGCCCCGGCGGCGCGCCGGTGACCGTGACGGTGCCCACCACGATCCTGGAGGGCCACGCGGAGTTCCGCGCCGCGGGCTGGCAGCTGCGGGGCCTCTACGCCCAGACCCGATTGGGCGCGACGGAGCTGGCCCAGCTGGGCGCCGCCGATCCGGCCTTCCAGGCGGGCACCCGCCAGTGGGGCGGCTACCTGGAGGCGGGCTACGACGCCCTCGCCCGCACCGGCTCCCGGCAGGCCCTGATCCCCTTCGTGCGCTGGGAGCGGATCAATACCCAGGCCGAGGTGGTCCCCGGCGCCGGGGTGGATCCGGCCAACGACCGCAGCATCCTCACCGGCGGCCTGTCCTGGAAGCCCATCCCCCAGATCGCCGTGAAGGCCGACTACAGCCGGATCCAGAACGGCGCGCGCACCGGCCGCAATGTGATGTCCGTCGCCCTCGGCTACGAGTTCTAGACTGACCCTGGTGAGGGTGACGCCATGATCCGACTCCGCATGCTCCCGCTGGCGGCCTTCGCCACGCTGCTCCAGGCCCTGCCCACCCAGCAGCAGGCCCTCCAGCTCGCCTTCCCCGGG
Source organism: Holophagaceae bacterium (assembly GCA_035758545.1). Taxonomy (GTDB): domain Bacteria; phylum Acidobacteriota; class Holophagae; order Holophagales; family Holophagaceae; genus JAFDVN01. Next base: position 22,446 of record DASTWQ010000176.1, read on the forward strand.
TGCGCCTTCACCCGGAAGGAGTTCTTCCTGACGGACGCGCAAGCGTCGCAGGTGAAGGCGCTCGCCAAGGCCGACCTGCCGGGCCTCTGGTACGTGGGCTACGAGGCCCGGAAGGACGGCCGGCTCCTGGGCGTCGGCTTCTTCGACACCCATCGCGTGCGCACCGAGGCCGAGACGGCCCTCGTGGCCGTGGGCGCGGACGGCACCCTGCGCCGGGTGGAGGTCATCGCCTTCCGGGAGCCCCAGGACTACGCGCCGCGCAAGGCCTGGGTGGACCAGTTCGCCGGCAAGCCCCTCGACGACAAGCTCTCCCTCAAGCGGGACATCCGGCCCCTCGCCGGCGCCACGCTCACCGCCCACGCCCTCACGGACGCCGCGCGCCGCGGGCTTGCCCTCTGGCAGGTCTTCTACGGCGGCGCCAAATGATGATCCTGGAGCGCCGGGCCCTGCACCTGGCCACGGCGGGCGCAGCCCTCACCGGCGGCGTCTACGGCTGGTTCCGCTACTTCGGCCAGCGGATGGGGGACTTCGGCCCGGAGCCGAGCCCCTGGCAGTCGCCTTGGCACCACGCCCACGTCCTGGCGGCGCCGCTGCTGCTCTTCATGCTCGGTGTCGCGGTGCGGGGCCACCTGCTGCTCAAGCTGCGGGCCGGGGTCAAGGAGGGCCGCCGCACGGGCCTCGCCCTGGGCCTGCTGCTGGCGCCCATGGTGCTCTCGGGCTTCGGCATCCAGGTGGTGGAGGCCGAGGCCTGGCACCGGACCCTGGCCTGGTTCCACGGGATCTCCAGCCTCGTCTTCGTGGCCGCCTACCTGATCCATCTGGCCGCCATCTGGCGCCACCGCCGGGCCGAGGACGAGGCCTGAGCCAGTAGACTGACCGGATGGCCCGCATCCGCATCCTGCCCGACCACGTCGCGAACCAGATCGCGGCGGGGGAGGTGGTGGAGCGGCCGGCCTCGGTCCTGAAGGAGCTGCTGGAGAACGCCCTGGACGCGGGCGCCACGCGGCTGGAGGTGGGCTGGGAGGACGGCGGCAAGCGCCTCGTCGAGGTCGCCGACGACGGCCACGGCATGGGCCGGGACGAGCTCTACCTGGCCCTGGAGCGCCACGCCACGAGCAAGGTCCGCACGGCGGAGGACCTGGGCCGCCTCGCCACCTTCGGCTTCCGGGGCGAGGCGCTGCCCAGCATCGCGTCCGTCTCCCGCTTCGAGCTCTGGAGCGCCGAGGCGGAGGGCGAGGGTCACCGGCTGCGGAGCGAGTTCGGCGTCATCAAGGGCGTCGAGCCCGCCCCCCGGGCCCGGGGCACCACGGTGACCGTGCGGGACCTCTTCGCCACCCTGCCGGCGCGCCGGCGCTTCCTCAAGTCCACGGACACCGAGCACGCCCAGGCCTGGGCCACGGTGGCCCGCATGGCGCTGGCGACGCCCGCCGTCCACTGGACCGTGCGCACGGACCGGGGCGCGCCGCTGCAGCTGCCGCCGGTGGCGGAGCCCGGCGCGCGGCTCCAGGGGCTCTTCGGGGAGAAGTTCGGCCGGCTCGTGCCCTTCCGGGACGGCGACGGCGACTGGCGCCTGCATGGCTACCTCTCACCGCCCTCCCTCAGCTTTCGGGACCGCGGGCACCTGCACCTCTTCGTGAACGGCCGCGCGGTTCGGGACCGGCTGCTGCTGGCCGCGCTGGCGGAGGGCTGGTCCGGCGCCTTCGCCAAGGGCGCCTACCCGGCGGCGGTGGTCTTCCTGGAGGTGCCGCCGGAGGAGGTGGACGTGAACGTCCATCCCACCAAGGCGGAGGTCCGCTTCCGCCACACCCAGCGCATCTTCCCCTGGGTGGCCCGGGCCACGGGCGACGCCTGGCGCGCCCTGCAGGGGGATCTCACCTCCGTGCTGGAGCTGCCTCCCAAGCCCGAGGAGGCGGAGTTCGAGCTGGCGTCCCGGGGCCGGGAGGCCGAGCATCCGCGGCTCTGGAACGCCTCGGCGGCGGAGGCCTTCGCGGCGCTCGCGGGGGCGGGCTCCGGGCTTGATCGGAGCTACGATCTGGCGGGCGCGACGATGGGCGCCGCGGAGGCGGGCGAGGCGGCGCTGCCCGGCGAGGACGGCCTGCTCTTCCTCGGCGCCTTCGAGCGCACCTACCTGCTGGTGGAGGTGCGGCCCGGCCCCCACGCCAAGGCGCCGGAGCTCTGGATCGTGGATCAGCACGTGGCCCACGAGCGGGTGCTCTTCGAGCGGCTCTTCCTGCGCCGCCACGCGCCGGCCATCCAGCCTCTGCTGCCCCCGCGGGTGGTCCAGCTGGGCCCCGCCGACCTCGCCCGCCTCGCGCCCTTCCTGGAGGAACTGAACGCCGTGGGGGTGGAGGTGGATGCGTTCGGCGAGGATGCGCTGGTGGTGCGCGGCCTGCCGGACTTCCTCGCGGAGCGGGATCCCCAGACCCTGCTGGAGGACCTCCTCGCCCGGCTGGAGCGGGAGGGTAGGGCCGACCTCGACGCCTTCCGCCGGGATCTCAACGCCGAGCTGGCCTGCCGCGCCGCCATCAAGAAGCACGAGCGGCTGGCGCCGGAGCTGGCCCTGCGCCTGGTGCGGGACCTCCTCGCCTGCGCCACGCCGAACACCTGCCCCCACGGGCGGCCCATCCTGAAGAAGCTCAGCCTCGACGACCTGGAGCGCAGCTTCGGACGGCGGGTGTAGGCTCGAACCCATCCCCGGAGTCCCGCCCATGCCCTTGCTCCGCCCCGCGGTCCTGCTCGCGCTGGCCACGCGCCTGCTCACGGCCCAGGCGCCGCCCGCCTGGCATGCCCAGATCGGCGCCGTGTGGAGCCAGCCTCAGGGCGATCTCAAGCAGGTGTCCACGGACCACGGCTGGGGCGCGATGCTCGCCGCCCAGGCCCAGGAGACGCCGGACGGCGCCCTGCGTCTCTTCGCCGAATACCGCCGCTTCACCTCGGAGGCGGGCGCCCGGTACAGCCTCTCGGATGGCGGCGTGCTCCTGACCGGGACGATCTCGGGGCCGCTCTACGGCACCCTCGGGCTCTCGGCGGAGCGCATCCACCTGCCGGGACGGGACGCGGCGATCAAGCTCGGCGCCCGGGCCGGGCTGGGCTGGACCCTGGGGCGCCACGCAAGCCTGGAATCGGCCTACACCACCGCCTCCCTGGACCACCGGCGCCTCGACACCTTCGAAGCCTCGCTGGTGATCACCTTCTAAGTTCCCTCGGCCTGCTCCCAGGCGAGCCGCTCGGCGGCGAAATCGAGGCCCAGCCGCTTGGCGGCGGCGTAGAGCGCGGGCCGGGCCAGACCGAGGGCCTCGGCGGCGTCGGCGGCCTTGAACCGGTGGCGGCGCAGGGCCTCCAGCAGCAGCTGGCGCTGGAAACCGCGGGTGGCCTCCTCCCAGGTCCGGGCCGCGGCGGTGGGCTGGTCCAGCTCCGGGAAGTGGGCGGGCGTGAGCGGCCCTTCACCGCAGCGCAGGAGCGCGCGTTCCAGGGCATGGCGCAGTTCCCGGAAGTTGCCGGGCCAGGGCAGGCGCGCCAGGGCGCGGTCCACTCCCGGCGTGATCCCCGGGGCCGGGCGCTTCATGTCCCTCGCCGCCAGGGCCACGAGCCGCGGCAGCAGCCAGGGCAGTTCGTGCCGCCGCTCCGCGAGGGAGGGCAGCGTAAGCACGGTTCCCTGGAGGCGGAAGAGCAGGTCCCGGCGGAACTCGCCCCGGGCCGCCAGCTCCGCCAGGGGCCGGTGGGTGGCGGCGACGAAGCGGACATCCACCTGCACGGACCGGTCCGAGCCCACGCGCCGCACCTCCTTCTCCTGGAGGGCCCGCAGGAGGAGGGACTGGAGCCGGGGCGAGAGGTCCGCCACCTCGTCCAGGAAGAGGGTGCCCCGGTGGGCGGTCTCGAAGGCGCCCTTGCGCTCCTGGCTGGCGCCGGTGAAGGCGCCCCGGGTGTGGCCGAAGAGCTCCGACTCCAGGAGGCCCTCGGCGAAGGCGGCGCAGTTCACCGGCACCAGGGGGCCCGGCCGGCCGGAGCGGGCGTGGAGCTCCCGGGCCGCCAGCTCCTTGCCGCTGCCTGTGGGGCCCAGCAGCAGCACGCTCAGCTCCGAGGGCGCCACCCGCTGCAGTTCCCGCAGCACCGAGGCCATGGGCTCGCTGCCGTCTGCGAGGAGCTGGTCCGAGGCCTCCGGGGGCGCCGGCGCGGCCTCCTGCAGGCGCGCGAGCCAAGGCGCGGCCAGGGCCGCGCCGGGCGGGGCCAGGAAGGGCGCCTCCGGCGGCTGGGCCAGGAGGAGGGAACCCACCACGGCGCCTTCCCAGGCCAGGGGCAGGCTCCACCAGGCCAGGCCATCCCGGGCCACGGCGGGCGCGGCGCCTCCCTGGCGGAGGGCGTTCACCAGGGCCGGCGGCGGCGCCTCGCCCTGGCCCAGCCGGCCCTCACGGCCCCAGAGGAGCCAGGCGGGTCCGGGAAGGGTCCCCAGCCAGGCCCGCAGAGCGGCCTCCGGTTCAGGCGTGGCCGCGGCGGCGGAGGGCCAGAGGGCCTGCATGCGGGCCCGGTGGGCCTCGGAGCCGGAGCGGTCCACCAGCTCCTGCAGCGCCAGCAGCCGGTCGGGCCGCCGCTGCTCCGGGCGCCGCTCGAGGAGGAAGAGGCCCCCGAGGAGGCAGGCCAGCCGGTTGGGCGTGTCCCTGAACCGCGCCCAGTGGGCCTCGCCGTCCTCCTCGCCCCGGGCCGCCCGGTGCAGGGCCCAGAGGTAGGCGGTGTCGGGGTCGGCCCCCTCAGGGCAGGGGCCCATCCGCGGGCTCAGCCAGGCCTCCAGGAAGGCCTGGCGCAGGGGGATCGGGAGGTGGGGCAGGGCCTCCCGGACCCAGTCAGCACGGCCCAGGGCCACGCCCATGTCCGCGCGGACCACCCAGGCCTGGAGGAAGCCGGGATGGGCCTCCGCCACCTTGCCGGCCAGGCGCCCGGCGCGGTCCAGCTCCCCTTCGGCGGCGAGGAGGAGGCACTCCCAGTGCCGGCCCCAGGGCTCGGGCTGGGGGCCCCGCAGATCCAGCCAGGCCCGGAGCGCCGGGACGTCGCCCCAGAAGAGCGCGGGCAGGCAGGCGTTGGCGGCGGCACGCTCGGCCCACAGGCCCGCGCCGAGCCGGACGAAGTGGGCGTGGGCGAGGGTGAAGGCCCGCAGGCTGCGTTCCATGGCCTGGGCGGCGAGGGCCCGCTGCCCCTCGGCCATCCAGTGGAAGGGATCGGCGCAGGGATGGGCCGCGGCGCCGCCCTCGGGATAGCCCTCCGCCACGGCCGGGGCCTCGCCGGTCCAGCGCAGGCGGAGGCGGTCCCAGGTCGGCTCCCCGCAGGGCGGGGGCGGCGCCGGGCGTTCGAGGGCCTCCCCCAGATCCGCGGCCACAGCCTCGGACCAGCCTTCAGGGACCACCGCTGGCAGCCGTCCCTGCAGAAGCTCCCTGTGGGCTGCGCCGGGCTCGTCCCCCCAGGCGAGGCCCGTCGGACGGTTCGCCGCGAGGCCCTGGGGCGTGAGGCCGAAGCCCCGGGCCCAGGCGCGGATCCGGGGATCCACCATCCACCCCTCTTCCACCTCCACGACCCAGGGCTCGCCTTTGAAGCCCGCAAGGTCCGGAGGCAGCTCCGGCAGCAGGAGGGGTTCCAGGTGGGGGCGGAGCCGGTCGAAGGGCAGGCCGAAGGGCGGGTCGCCCTGGGGCAACAGGCGGCCCTCGGGATCCAGAGGGGCCAGGAGGGTCTCGGCCCAGCCCGGGGGCAGCGGCCCCCGCAGGCCCGGCGGCAGCAGCGGCTCGAGGAAGGGCGGCAGCCGCAGCCGGTCCCCGGCCACGCCACCCAGGCAGGGGATCCAGCGCAACCTCGTCTCCACCGGAAGGAGCACTGTGGCCGCGGCCATCCAGGGCGCCGCGTCCCCGGCCAGGAGGGCGCTCCAGGCCCAGCTCCGGAGGGGGTCCTCACCGCGGGCCGGGGCCTCCGCCCGGGCGGCGGCGCTGCCATGGCGCAACAGGGCCACGAAGGCTGGATCCGGCCGCGGCCCTTCGCCGGTCAGGTCCCCGGGTCTGGGTCCCTCCGCCCGGTGGCCGGTCCAGGTCCCCTGGGGCCAGCGGCCCGCGTGGCCGCCGAGCAACCAGGCCTGGGCGAGGGCCGCGAGGGCCCAGGCCGGGTCTCCGAAGCGCCGTCCCCGGTCGAGTCCCCAAGGTGCCCGCCAGTGGCCGAGCCAGGCGCTCTGGAGCCCCGGGGACCCGCTCATCCCGCCAACATCCTGGACCAGGCATCCCAGAAGGCCGGGAAGGTCTTGGCGACGCAGCCCGGGTCCGACAGGCCGCCTCCGGCCCGGAGGGCGCCGACCGCGGCCGCGAAGGCCATGCGGTGGTCCGCCCGGGGATCGAAGGGCGGGCGATCGGAGGTCGGCGGACCCGCCGCCGGGCGGATCCTCAGGGTGTGGTTCCCTTCCACCGTGGCCTCGCCGCCGAGCCAGCGGACCAGCTCCGCCGACGCGTCCAGGCGGTCACATTCCTTCAGGGGCAGGGTGTGCAGGCCCGAGAGCACGGACGGCTCCGGCGCGAGGGCTGCCGTGGCGGCCAGCACGGGCCCGAGGTCCGGGCAGTCCGTGAGGTCCGCCTGCAGGCCGCCGGTCATCGGCCCCCAGAGCCGGAGCCGTCCGCCGGGTACCCAGGTGAAGCCGCAGCCGGCGGCCGCGAGGATCCCGGGCAGGGCGCGGTCCCCCTGGCCGTCCTCCGGGTCCAGAGGGCCCAGTTCCACCGCTCGGCCTGTCACGGCGGCGGCGCAGAGGAAGGCCGCGGCCCCGCTCCAATCCGCGGGGAGGTCGAGGTCCGCGGGTCGCAGGGCGCCGCCGGGGATCTCCCAGCGGTGGCGCCCGGGCCCGTCGGAGACCAGCTGGTCGACCACGCCGAAGCGGGTCAGCCAATGACGGGTGAGGTCCAGGTAGCTGGGGCTGGCCACGGCCTCCCACCGCAGCTGCCCGCCTTCCGGGAGCCCGGCTGCGGCGAGGGCCAGGCCCGTGAGGAATTGGCTGGAGCGGCGAGCGTCCACCTCGGCGATGAGGGCGCGGGGCGCCTCGGCGCAGGGATGCAGGCAGCCCCCTTCGGCCATCGGCTCCCACTGGGCGCCGAGGGCCCGCAACGGCGCCAGCAGAGGCTCCAGGGGGCGCTCGAAGAGGCGGGCGGAACCCTGGATCCGGACAGGGCCCTCCGCTTGGAGGGCGAGCCAGGGCAGGAGGAAGCGGAGGGTGGTGCCGGAGGCCCCCACCCACAGGTCCCGGCGGGCGCGGGGGCGGCTTCCGCCGGTCACGATCCAGGCCCCCGTCGATTCCTCCAGGCCGATGCCGAGGTCCTGGAGCGCACCCCGCATCCAGCGGGTGTCCTCGGCCTCCAGTCCACCCCGCAGGACGGACCGGCCCGGCGCCAGGGCCGCCAGGAGCAGGGCCCGGTTGGACGCGGACTTGGAACCTGGGAGCTCCGGTGAGCCCAGGGCGAGGCCCGGAGGCAGGGTGTCTCTGGGAAGTGACAGGATCACTCCGCCAGCTTCCCGTCCCCGGCGGCGCCGCGCAAGCTCAGAACCGCTTCTTCAGCACCAGGTCCGTGCGGGTGTAGGTATAGGCGGTGCCGTTCCGGGTCTGGGTCATGTACTCCACTGAGACGCGCCAGCGCTGGGGCAGGTTCAGCGCCAGCACGTAGCGCTTCCCGTAGGCGTCCGAGTGGTACCACCACCGGTCGCCGTTGATGGAGCCCAGGGCGCCGTCGGTGTCGAGGATCTGGTGGATGAAGCCCGCCTGGGGCCACCAGCGGCGGGAGGGGCTGCCCACCCACACCTGGACGTCCTGCCCCTGATCGCCGTCCTCCTGGCGCCGCTGGCGCTGGGAGGAGATGCTGAGCGGCACCGCCGCGTCCCAGTCCAGCTGGGCGCCGTAGACCTGGAAGCGGTACCGGGGCTCCGCGTAGCCGCCGGCGTCGCCGTAGGTGCCGAGGTTGCCGTAGGGACCGCTGGGCCCGTAGCCCGCGCCGCCGTTCTGGCGCAGGAAGAGGGGCGCGTCCTCCTGGCGGGGCTCCAGGTCCCACAGGCCGCCATGGGCGGTGAAGGTGAAGGCTCCCAAGGCCAGGCGCGCCACGGCTTGGCCGGCGCGGAGGCGGACGCGGCCCCCATCGAGGAGGCGCACCTCGCCGGAGACGCCCCGCAGGCCCAGCTCCTCCAAGACGGATTCGGTGCGGAGGAAGGCCCTGCCGCCCCCGCCGAGGATCCGGAGTTCCGGATCCCACAGGGACTCGGACACCAGCATCGGGTTCTCCACCAGCCCGCCCTGCAGCTCCACGCCGGTCGAGGAGCTGTAGCCGGACCAGCGCAGGGCCGCGAGGTCGAGGCGGGAGCCGTTGCTCGGCTGGTTGTCCAGGCGCGCGAGGTTGTTCGCGTTGCCGTCGCTGCCCAGGTAGGAGACGGTGCCTGCCTTCAGCTGGAGGCCGTCCTCGTCGCCGAAGGTCCAGCGGAGCCGGAGCCGCAGGTCGCCACGGTCGAAGTCCGCGGCGTCCCCTGGGAGGTTCTGGCGCTCGGCCTGGGCGGTGAGTTCCCAGGCCGGGATCCAGGGGGAGGCCGCCGGTTCCTCCTTGAAATAGGCCTCCTGGGCGCCCAGGGACGCCACAAGGAGGCTGCTCAGCAGGAGGGGACGCACGCGCATCCAGACCTCACTTGATGTTGGTGTAGACCGTCCGGTCGATGGATTGCTTGGTCTCGAACTTGTAGGTGGTGATCCCGTAGAAGTCCACATCACGGCTGTAGTTCAGTCCGATATGGACGTTGCCCGGCGTGTTGTCGTTGCCGGAAGGGATGACCTTCACGGTGATGGCGCCCGGCGCGAGGGCCTCCTGGATCTCGAGCTCCTTGGCCTTCGCGCGCACCTGGGCCATCACCTCCTCATCCGTGGCCCGGCTCGCCATGGGGGCGATGTCGTTCTCGCAGGCGGTGACGAGCTCATTGTTGGAGTAGTAGATGGGGATCGCCTTGATGCCCGCCGCGACGGCGACCACCACGATCGCCAACGTGAGGAAGCAGCCGACCTTGCCTTCGCCGGCTTGTCTGGTGCGGAAGGAAGCGGACATGAGGTCTCCTTAGGGATGCAGATCGTCGAGGGCCTGCTGGGCCAGGGGCGCCACCAGGGGGCCGTCGGGGCCGAGGAGCGTGGCTGCAGGATACTGCGCCGCGGCCTGGAAGGCCTTGCGGGCTTCGGTCTCGTAGGCGGCGCCCAGCGCGCGGTAGCAGAGGCCTTCATCGTAGGCGACGGTGCCCTGGCAGACGCCCCGGTCCCCGGCCAGCTTCGCCGCCTTGAGCTGTTCCAGGGCCTGGTCGAAGCGGCGGAAGTGCATGAGCGCCAGGGCCAGGTTCAGGTGGATCCGGCCGGCCTCGTCGCCGCTCGCCCCGAGGGCCTGCAGCCGGAGCGCGGCCAGGACGGCGGGGTAGCTGTACCGTTCGGAATTCAGCGGCAGCTCCAGGGCCTGGGGTTTCACCGCCAGCTCCACGGGGCCGGCGCCCTGGTCGACCCGGATCCGGTCCTTGGCCCGGGCGAGGCCTTCACGGAAGGCGGCCACCGTGGAGACGGGGGTGCCGTCCACCGCCGTGAGGGCCCGGAGGGTCTTCACCCCGGCCGCGGT